>JAZPYY010000094.1:0-26445 GCA_045544375.1 Shuttleworthella sp. | reverse complement strand
ATCACCTCCTTGGCTCACAGAACGACATGGCTACGATCCGACTTCTCATTGCTTCGCGCATGTTGTTCCGGGGGCTTTTTACGTCCGCGCATGGCTCATTGCTTCATGCGGCAGCCTTATGTTTATTTCAGCTTATTTCAGCTTCTCCATGATGACATTGTAGATGTCTTCGATGGTTTCCGGCGAGAAGTTGTTGACTTCGTCGCAGTATGCCTGCCAGTCGGCGTCGCTTTCGATGTCCTTACGGCCGGTGATGAAGTCGCCGCAGGCCATGGCCAGGTAGGTGTTGATCTGGCTCTTGATGTTGGCTACGGTAGCAGCGTCATCGGGAGATACCTGGTTGTTGATGATGCTGGTGATCTGACCGACAGCGATGTAGCGGCGCATCTCATTTAAGCTGTAGTTGGCAACGCTGGTGCGTCCAAGGTCCACATTCTTCATGGGCTTCATACCCACAACACGGGAGATGCACAGAGCGGTGGACAGACCGTCGATGGCTTCACGCTTGTCGCCGTGGACACGGTAGATGGTTTCGCCGTCTTCCTCGTCCTCGTACCAGACACCTTCTGCCAGGTCGTGCTCAATCAGGAAGGGATCCTGAACCTCAGCCTGAATCTTGTCAGACAGACCATACTGACGAAGCATGCCGCCGTCATGGCTGTAGAGGTAGTCCAGAGCGGTTAACAGGGTGGGGATATCTTTTTCTTCCGCCTTGTTGGTAACGATGATGCAGTTGCTGGGAGCATTACCGGTCTGATAGAAGGCGCGGGGCTCGGTGCCCTGTACGGACTTGTCGCCGTACTTATCGTTGATGGGGCTGGCGCAGCCGTAGACACAGACTTCTTCCAGGGCCGGGTTGTCATCCACGTAAATACCGTAACCTAAGGTCGCCTTGCCGCCCATCCAGCAGCCCACATGACCGGAGTACACGGTGGGGGTGTCCACGCGGAAGAACATGTCGGAGGTGTTCTCTTCAAAGGACTGATCCATCCAGCCTTTTTCGTACCAGGCGTTCATGCACTCCAGATAAGCGCGCATGCCGTCTTCCGTAGCACCGAACTTCACATCGCCGTCTTCGGTGATATATTCATTGGGAGCGCCACCGCCGAAGCCGCTCATCAGGTCGCCCATCTGGTAGTAGCCCGGATAGTACATCTGGAAGACATAACCGTCTTCGATGCCCAGATCCTTCATGGCCGTTTCAAAGATTTCGAACATCCACTCCCAGTCGGTGATGGTGATGGGATCCACATTGCCGCTGGGGAACACGATGTCATCTTCCCACTTGCTGTGATCCTCGTTCCAGCCGCCGGTGAAGGCCTTGCCGTCTTCATCCTTGCCGTACTTTAAGATCCAGTCACGGCGATATTCCCAGCCGGCAAAGGGGGTATCCGGAGCATCGCTGTAAGCATAGATAGCGATGATCTTGCCATCGTTGCGCATCTGCTTTTCCAGATCCGGGTGATCCTTCATGTACTGCATGTAGTTGGGCATGTAGGTCTCAACCAGTTCGGTCAGATCTAAGGCAACGCCCTGCTCATAAAGGGACGCGGGACCTTCGGTAGCATAGGACAGGTCCATGACGTCGTAGTATTCTTCCGTGGCGATCAGGGTGTTGAAGTTATCGCGCTCGGTACCCGCCGCCGGAGCCACAAATTCCATTTCCAGCTTCTTCGTGGTGCCATTGCCGTCGGAATCCCAGTCCATGCCCAGCCAGTACTTTACAGCCGGGGCCTCACGGTAATCGGAGAAGAATTCTTCATCCACACCGCCGCTGGTGAAATACTTGAAGCTTGCCGGTAACGCGTCGTAGGGATTTTCCTTAACGGTCTCGGTCTCTTCTTCCGCTGCTTCAGCATCGTCGGCAGCAGCCTCTTCCGTGCTGGCTTCCGCTTCCTGCTCCTGCGCAGCCGGTGCGGTTTCTGCCGGTGTGTTGCTTGCCGTGTCGCTTCCGCCGCAGCCGGCCAGAAGCAGCGCCGCCGCCATACCGGCAGCCAGCATTTTTGTTAACAGATTGTTTTTCATGCTTGTTGCTCCTTTCCTGATAGTTTTCATCCCTCTCAGAATATTTCTTAATTACGTTACACTCTGAAGCTTCTTTGTTTTATGATTCCATTATAATCGGGGTTTTCGGAATCTATATCTTTAAATTAGATACTCTGTTTTTAAATTAGTTCCCCTTGTGTCTGTTTGCTGCTGCAGATTGTTTTATTATTCTCTGCTTTTACTGCAGCAGAATGCCCTCATAATCTGTCAGATTATCCAGGGTCAGCTGCAGATCATCGCCGGCGGCACGCGCCAGCACCCTTCCGCCGCGCAGCGTCCGCGCCGTCACGTTTTCCGCCGAAAGGCCGGCCATTTTAAGCTGTGATCCGCTGATGCAAAGGATCACGTCCTTCTGGGGAACCGGCTTCATGTATTTCATTCCGAAATGCCCGGACAGGTTCACCAGCTGAATGAGCAGGCCGTCGTCCTCTTTGGTGCCGCGGATCTGATCCAGATCCACTTCCAGCATTTCCGAGGCTTCCGGCGCCGCATCCGCGCATCCGGCAAATCCCTGCAGCACGTCCTTCATGAAGAGCAGGGTGTTTTCCAGCCCCATCTGCATGTACAGCTCCCCCGGCGCCCAGGGGATGTAAATGCCCTGGCCGTTTCCGAAGGCGTTTACCACAAGACCGCATTCTCCGGTGCGGGCACCTTCTTCAAAATACACCAGTTCCGGCGGTCCGGTGGGATGCTCGCCGATCTGTCCCAGATAAGTGCGCGCCCCTTCGGCCGGACATACCTTAAACCAGGTCTTTCCCAGACCCACATAGGGCGTTTCCTTTAAGTTCTCAAAGCAGAAGGCTTCGTCGTCTTCCACCACGAACATGGCAGATTTCGCATCCGTCACCTTTCCCGCATAGGCGCTGATCCCCAGACTCTTTAACGCCGGCGCCGGAAGGGGTCTGCCCTTTTCTATCATGCCGGCATCCGCCGTGGCAATCACGGTGCCGCCTTCTTTGGCAAATGCGTCTAAGATTTCCGCCACCCCTGCCGGAAGGGATTTGATGGCCGGTACGATCACCACTTTCTTGCCCGAAAGCACCTCTTTGTTCTTCACGTCACCGGCGGTCAGCTCGTCGTAGGGAATGTGGGCGGCGGTGAGCACTTCGGCCCAGCCCATCTCTTCTTCCGAGGGGCGCTGCCAGTTGCGGTCGTGGAGCAGAAGCACCTCCGCCACAGACTGCATGTGAGTGAACAGATCCTCGTGGGCGGCCTGAAGGGCAAACACCTCTTTGGTGGGCCCGTAGGAGCTGGTGACCCGGTGATTGGCCAGGGTGCCCATGATAAAGAAGCTGACGCAGCCGCTGTTGGCTAAATTCTGCCACTGGCGAAGGGCGGCCTGGGCGGGGCTTACGGACACGTGGCGGAACATGAATCCCGCAAAGTCCGTGCTGGCGTTGTCCACCGTTTTCTTCGGTCCCACGCCGCTGCCGAGGCGGCTGTTCATGGAGGCGGAAAGCACCCACTGGGGACGGTCCACATCCGAATTGGTTTCGGAGCGGATCACGTCGGTGCCCATGATGCAAAGCTCCGGATTGATTTCCCGGATGGCCGCAATCATGGCTGCCTTGTTGGCTGCCGCGATCTTGTTGGTAAAGCCCATGTAACGCATGACCATGGGATCGGTCAGCACGTATTCCCTGGGCATCCGGGCATCTTCCCCAAAGGCCTTTTTGAAGTCCCGCATGCAGTTTTCACAGTGGCAGGGGCCGTGGATACCGCCGTTGTAATCCGTCACGATGGCGCCGCTCATGTTGAAGAACACGCCGTCGAAGGGGATCAGACCCAGCACTTCTTTTAAGATTTCAATTTTCGCGGTTTTCTGGTAATCGCTGTTAAAGCAGACCTGAGCCATGCCGTTATACACCAGCGCATTGCCTTCCGCGTCGCGATACGCCCATTCGGGATGCTGCTCATAGAGCCGCTCCGTCACCTTTGTGAAGTCGCAGCGGGCGATGACTTTGATGCCCCGCTTATGGCAGGCGTCCACCATCTGCGCCAGGGAGTCCCCGGTGAGAAACCGGCTCTGCTCCTGGCAGTCTAAAGCGGTTTCATAACTGGCCAGAATACCGGCCGCGTTTAAGTTCACCACCGTAGCGCCAAAATCCGCCAGATCCTGGGCGTACTGTTCGGCATCCATGCCGTCCATGTCGATTTCACGAAGATTTGTCTGCACCATCCGCCAGGGATAGTTTTCCCACCAGTGAGCCATAGGCCACCTCCTCTGTCGATCTCGCGCCTCTTTGCGCGAAAGCCGGTGTGTCTGCCGCAGCACTGCGGCAGTATTTATCTTTATTTTTAGTATAGAAACGGGGCGATAATCCGTATATTTCCAGAATCAATTTTCTGTCTCTGAAATCTTGTCTCGCGGACAAAAAACGGATATACTCATAAATATACATAAACCAGTGCTGGTACGGCTTCCGAAGGAGGTCTCTTATGTCTTTCGATTCCCAGACCATTGATCAGAATCTGTCGCTGTTCCTCGAACTGCTCTCCTGCACCGGGAGAATCACCTACTGGTGCTATGACGAGGAAGGCCGTCTGCTGAACACCACCTGTACGATTCCGGTGATGGAGCAGCTGTTTCGGCACCCGGGCACCCACGCCTATATGATGGAAAAGGCCCGCGAATACAGCCGCCCCCTCATTCTTACCAATGAGATCGAGCTGGTGTGGAGCGCCGTCTTCGAAAAAGAAGATGGCAATCTGCGGCGCATTCATGTGCTGGGCCCGGTGTTTGTCAGCCAGTATGCCTCCCGTCATTTCGAAGACCATCTGCACGGTTCCAAGGTAGACCTGAAGTGGCGGCCCAAGCTGATCCGCTATCTGAAAGAAACGCCCCTGATCACCCTGGACGAGTTTTTCAAAGCCACCCTTCAGCTGTTCTACTGCGTCACCGGAGAAAAGATTACCCCCGGTGATCTGCGCTATCAGCAGCCGGTAACCTCCCGCTCCGGTTCCACCAGTCCCACCCGCCGGCGCGACGCTGCCCGGTCCTGGATGGCGGAACAGGCCATGCTCAACTGCATTCGGGAAGGACGTCCCTTCCGTTCGGAAGATTTTGCGGAGCTGGTCCCCTATTCTGCGTTCTTAAAAATCAATCTGCGCAACACCCTGACCAATACCAAGATCCAGCAAAGCGTTTTCATAGCCCTTTGCATCCGTGCAGCCATTGAAGGCGGTCTGTCTCCGGAAGCGGCTTACGCCCGGGGAGACGCCTTTATCCAGAATGTCATGGAAGCCGGATCCACCACCGAGATCCTGGAACTGTCCCGGGTGATTTATGATGATTTTGTCCAGGAAGTGCGCCGCATCCGCTCGGACAATACCCTCACCACCCCCATCCGCAGCTGCTGCGATTACATTCACGAGCACATCACAGAGCCCCTGTCCATCACAGATCTGGCGACTCGGGTGGGATATGCGGATTATTATCTGTCCCGGAAGTTTAAGGAAGAGACCGGCATGTCGGTCAACGACTACATCAAAAAAGAACGGATTGAAGAAGCGAAGCATCTGATGGAAAGCAGCCGGCTTTCCATCCCGGATATTGCAGAAAAGCTGCAGTTCGGAAACCGCAGCTTTTTCTCAAAGGTATTTAAGGAACTCACCGGAACATCGCCGGCGGCGTACATTGCGGAGAACCGGCGGCTGTAACATTACCGTTCCATATAATCCATCATGGCTTCCGCCGCGATTTTGGCTTCCGCCACCGCGTGCACCACGGTCATGGATCCGTGCACCACATCTCCGGCGGCGAAGACCCCTTCCCGGGTGGTCATCTGCTTTTCATCTGTAATCAGCAGACCCTTTTCGTTGCCTTCCAGGCCGATGGTGGTCTGAATCAGCTTATTCTTCGGTCCCTGGCTGACGGCGATGATGGTGGCGTCGGCCCGGATCTGCTCTTCTTCCTCCTCGTATCCCACCACCTGTCCGTTTTCGTCAAACCGGGCCACTTTAAACACCGGGCCCAGATCCGTGAATCGCTGGATATTCCGGCCGAAGATCAACTCCGCGCCGTCCCATCGGGTGTATTCCAGTTCATGGTCGCTGGCGGCGATTTTTTTGCTGCGGGCAAACAGCATCACCCGGGTGGCACCGTGACGGAAGGCGGTGCGGGCCACGTCCATGGCCACGTTGCCCATGCCGATGACGGCCACGGTCTCTCCCAGATGATAGGCGTCCGGATTGGACAGATAGGAAATGCCGTAATGCACGTTGGCCAGGCTTTCCCCGGGCAGGCCTAAGGACTTGGGCCGCCAGGTGCCGGTACCGATAAAGACGGAGGCGTAGCCGTCCCGGAACAGGTCGTCGATGTGCAGCGAGGCGCCTAAGGCCGTGTTGGGCCGGATGCTGATGCCCATGCGCAGCATCTGTTTTTTATACCGGGTCAGAATGGACTTGGGCAGACGGAATTCCGGAATGCCATACTGCAGCATGCCGCCGATTTTATCTTTCTCATCAAAAATCGTCACCGGATAACCCTGCTCTGCCAGTTTGATGGCCACGGTCAGTCCCGCCGGGCCGCTGCCAATGACGGCGGCCCGCCTGCGCTTGGGCACGGGGTTGGGCAGCCGCATCCGGTCCAGATAGGTATCGGACAGATAGTGCTCGATCTCGTAAAACCGCACCGCGTGGCCCTTTTTGTTCAGCACGCAGTGGCCGGTGCACTGGGACTCATGGTCGCAGACGATAGAGCAGACCAAGGACATGGGATTGTTTTCAAACAGAATCCGCCCGGCCTCCATGGTCCGGCCTTCCTGAAACAGCGCAATAATGTCCGGAATGGGGGTACCCACCGGGCAGCCGGAGGCGCACATGGGTTTTTTGCAGTGCAGGCAGCGGCCTGCTTCTGTCATGATATTCGCAGCCATACTGTTTCACTTCCTCTCCCGAAAACCGTGTACTGAGACAAGAATTGCCCGGCTAAAACGCCAGGCAATTCGAATGCTTTCAGGCCCTCAGATCACGAAGCTGTGTGTCAAAGGAGACTGTGCCGATCGACTCACTCCTCAACAATGGAAGTGCCGCTCATGCGCTCATAGTAACGCACGATGTCATCGTGATCGCAGGATCCCTCGTCGTGGTTCTTCAGCTCCTGCATGACTTCCATCATCTGGGCGG
This sequence comes from Shuttleworthella sp., assembly GCA_045544375.1. GTDB lineage: Bacteria > Bacillota > Clostridia > Lachnospirales > Lachnospiraceae > Shuttleworthia. The sequence goes on along the minus strand of JAZPYY010000094.1, from coordinate 19,272 downwards.
TCATGGGAACCGGCATATTCACGGCGTGAGCCGCATTTAAGGCGTTGGTCAGATCCTTGATGTGCAGGTCGATGCGGAAGCCCGGCTTGTAGTTGCCGGCGAGCATCATGGGAACCTTGGCATCCATAACCGTGGATCCGGCTAAGCCGCCGCGGATGGCTTCGTATACCAGGCGGGGATCGGTGCCCATCTTCTTTGCAAAGGTGAAGGCTTCTGCGCAGGCGCCGATGTTGGCCGCAACGATCATCTGGTTGGCCAGCTTGGCCACGTTGCCGCTGCCGATGGGGCCGACGTAAACCACGGAACCGGCCATGGCGCAGAGCAGATCATAGAAGCGATCCCAGACTTCCTTCTTACCGCCGCACATCACGGAAAGGGTTCCGTCGATGGCCTTGGGTTCGCCGCCGGAAACCGGGCAGTCCAGCATTTCAATGCCGTGCTTTGCCAGCTCTTCAGCGATCTTCTTAGATTCCACGGGATCGATGGAGGACATGTCGATGACCACCAGATCAGAGGAAGCACCTTCCACCACGCCGCCTTCGCCCAGCACAGCTGCACGCACATGGGGAGAGTTGGGAACCATGGTGATGACCACTTCCACCTGAGAAGCCAGCTCAGCGCCGCTTTCGGCAGCCTTCGCGCCCAGGTCTACCAGTTCCTGTACGGAAGCGGGATTGAAGTCGCGCACCACCAGCTCGTGGCCGGCCTTGATCAGGTTCTTTGCCATGGGTTTGCCCATGATACCCAGTCCGATGAATCCTACTTTCATTTTGATCTCCTTTCTGTGCGGCGTCAAAGATGCGTCCGCGTTTATTCATTGTCTGTGATTCCGATTATAGCACACAGGCTCGACAAGTGTTTTTTTGAATTCTCTTTTTTGTGTTTAAATTTGCATCCATCCGGTGCAGTTAACAGCTGTCTGTTTTACGCGACCGCACAAAACCCTGTCAGGTTTTTGCGGTTTCTGCCGCCGGAAGTCTTCATCTGCACCTTACGATTGGATGGGCAGGCTTTGCCGCCCATCCAATCAGCGCGATGCGCACATCTCGCACCGTTGGTGCTCGATGTACGTTGGCCCTCGAATGCTTCGCATGCAAGCATGCACGCATTCTCAGGCCTTATCGCGCAAAAGCAAAAGTCCGACGGGCGATGCCCAGTTCCTCGTTGGTGGGAATCACCAGCACCTGCACCCTGGATTCCGGTGCGGAGATGATGCCCTCGCCGTCTAAGGCTTCGTTGGCGGCTTCATCCAGCACCACGCCTAAGGGCGCCAGCCGGCGGCAGATCTCTGCACGCACCGGTGCGCTGTGTTCACCGATACCGGCGGTGAGCACCAGGTAATCCAGGCCGCCCAGGTCGATGAAGAAGCTGCCGATGTAGTGGACAATGCCGGTGACGAAAACGTCCACCGCCAGGGCTGCCCGCTCATTGCCCGCGTCTGCGGCTTCGCATACATAGCGCAGGTCGTTGCTGACCCCGGAGATCCCCAGAAGACCGCCTTTTTTCTGCAGGCCCTCCAGCACCTCGGCTTCGCTCATGCCTTCCTTCTGAAGGAAGAAGGAAATCTCGGAATCGAAATCGCCTACCCGGTTGTTGTGAATCACGCCGGTCTCTAAGGACATACCGAAGGAGGTGTTGACGCTCTTGCCGTCTTCGATGGCGCAGATGGAGCTGCTGCCGCCTAAGTGGCAGCTGACGGCCCGGTAGGGCCTGCCTTCGGAGCGCTCGTTTAAGCAGTCCGCGATGTAGCCGTGGGAAGCGCCGTGATAACCTAAACGCTGCACGCCATACTTCTCATACCACTCGTAGGGCACGCCGTACAGCTTCCGGGCCAGCGGAATGGTCTGATGGAAAGCCGTCTCAAAGCAGCCCACAAACAGGGTGTCGGGAAGCTCGGCCCGAACCGCTTCGATGGCCGCCAGATAGGCGGTATTGTGAGCCGGCGCTAAGGCGATCCAGTCCTTCATGCCCTGAATGGTTTCTTCATTCAGCTCATGCACGCCGAAGTGATCCTTGCTTAAGACCGTCTTGTAGCCCACCCGGTCGATTTCGGAAACCTTGTTTAACACGCCGATCAGCGGATCGCACAGATCCCCTAAGAAGCGGCGGATGCCGGTGCCGTAGTCCGGAATGCACTGGTGATCGGCGTTGTTTTCCACGCTGTCCGTCAGATTTTTATACCGGTAGATGGCATCGTCTGTGGAGCCTACCCGCTCCACGGCGCCCTGGGCAAGGACGGTGTCGCCGGGCATATCGTACAGTTTGAATTTCAGGGAAGTGCTTCCCGCGTTGCAGACTAAAATTTTCATTTAGAAACCTCCGATAGCAGCCAGAATTTCCTGCATCCGCTTGTCGCCGCCGGCCACCGGGCGCCAGTCTACCTGCACGCTGCGATAGCCCTGCTTTTCGATCACATCGCCGAAGGCCTTCGGGCCCACGTTTACCATGACAAATTCGGAACGGAACAGATCGATCATCTTCGAAGGATCGCAGCTGTTGGCGGAGGGATCGTAAACCGCATCTGCCTTCGCAGCCAGCACCGCATCCACACGGGCCTGCACCGCTGCCGGATCTTCTGCGGCGCTTTCCACCGCCGGACGGCCGTTCTTTAAGCGGATGATCTCACCGGCCAGCATGGCTGCCCGATAGTTGGAGGAGGCCACCAGCACACCGGCGTCCCGCAGTTTCTTTTCCTGCTCCGCCTTGTTCTGGAAGTCGGCGTCGGTTCCTAAGACGGAAGCCACGAAGGCGATCTTTCCGCCCCGGGCCGCAGCCATTTCCTGGGCCTTTTTGATATCTTCCAGCACATAACCCACGGGATCCATATATCCCGGAGGGGTCAGAATGAAGTCTAACAGAATGACGGCCACTTCCGGATCCGCCGCTTCCTTTAAGATGGCCGGTTTACGCACGGAGGGGTCGATGGCCGGATGGGGACGGCCGTTGGTGAATTCTTCCTCGCCCCAGTCCACGCAGCTGTTTTCCTGGCTCACCTTGGCGTCGGCCAGTTTGTGGCGCAGATCGAAGGAGCTGTTGGACCAGACGCCGCCCACGCGATCCCACAGGGTGCGGGTGGCTTCATCCATGAAGGTACCGCCGGAGAATGCGCCGCGCACGTATTTCTGCTCTGCAGACATGCCCTCTAAGGCCGTGGCCGCTAAGGCGGTCAGTTCCTCTTCCGTTTCCATGCGGCAGGTTTTGCCGGTGAGAAGCAGCAGCTTCGCGCCGCACTCGTCCAAGTTGGCCGCGTAGATGGCGCCGGCGGCTTCCACCTCTTCCTTCGTGGCGCTCATCATGTTCACCACCACCGGCTTGGAGCAGGCAGCGATGCGGGCTAAGATCCGCTCCTTCGCCAGCTCGGTGCACTTTCTGGCCACCACGCCGATGTATTTGGTTTCCGGATCTGCATCCAGGGCATCTAAGCCCATGACCAGCATGATGCCGTCCACGCCTTCCTTGATATCGTTGCCGCCGGTACCGATGGTCTGGGAGACGCCGGTGCCATTGGCATGCAGGATGGCGGCCACGTGCTGGATACCCACGCCGGAGGCGCCGACGATACCGTACGGTCCGCGGTTATTCACGGAAGCCAGCACCAGGGCAGCGCCGTTGATGTTGGCTACGCCGCAGTCCGGACCCATGCAAAGCAGGCCCTTTTGGCGGGCGATTTCTTTCATCTCGCGCTCATCTTCCGTGGGCACGTTGTTGGAGAAGACACAGGCGTGCAGACCGGCAGCAAAAGCTTCCTTCGCCTGCTCTAAGGCGTATTCCCCCGGCACCGAAATCTGCACCAGGTTGGCCTTGGGAACGGCTTTTGCCGCCGCAGCGATGGTGGGGTATGAAACGCTCTTTTCCGTTTCGCCTTCTTCCGGATTGGTCTCGGCTTCCACTGCAGCCAGGGCCGCCAGGAACGCTTCCTCGGATTCGGCTTCCGCCACCGTGACGTAATCGCCGTCGCCGCAGGCTGCCACCGCTTCCGTCATCAGTCCTAAGTCGCTGGCCACCGCCTTAAAGGCTTCGGTACCCATGCCGATGTAGCCGGCCGAAATTCCGGGCTGCTCGTTCAGCACGGAAGAAGAAAACAGGGTTTCCAGCGAGTCAATGTATTTTCCTTTTTCAATCTTTGCAAATACACTCATGACAGTTTTTCCTTCCCACCGGTTGTTCCGGTTTTTATGCCAAATCTTTACAGTACGGTTTCCGCGAAGCCTTCCAGTGCATTTTTGAAGCAGTCCATGGGCAGATCGCAGGCACCTGCGCCGGCCTGGCCGCCGGTCTTTAAGCCGGATCCGCCGTGGCTTACAGGCACGATGTTCATGCCGATGACTTTTCGGATATCGATGCCCACCGGGGATCCCTTAAAGTCGTCCCAGGGCACCGGATCAAAGCTGTGCTCGCCTAAGGAAACCGCCCGGGCTCTGGCAGTGCGGTCCACAGCGGCGCTGTAGGTGGAACCGGTCAGACGCACATAGGAAGGTCCGGCGATGGCGGACATACCGCCTAAGCCCCAGACTTCGGTGACGCAGCTGTCGCCTAAGTAGGCCGCCACATCCTCCGGCTTGGTCTTCGGGGAAAGCAGGGTTCCCTGCACCACCGGGGCTGCGGTCTTGTACCAGCGGTTGCCGGTGGCGGCGATCTGAATGCCGAAATCCACGCCGTTGGCGCCCATGCCCACCATAACGGTGGAATCCTTCACCTGCTTGGCGGAGTGGGTCAACGCGCCGATACCGGCCATCAGCACCTGCAGATAGAAACGGTCGTTGGCAGCCAGCCATTCGATGACTTCTTCCTTGTGAGGATTGGTGCCTTTCATGATGTAGGGAATCATGGTCAGGGCAAACTTCATGGAGGAAGCAGGCTGACGGTTGTGGTTTTCATCACCCATACCGGCGGTCTGGGACAGGATGGCGATCAGGTCGATGCCGCCGCTTAACAGCACGGCTTCCTTTAAGACCGGAGAGAGAACTTCCTCGATCCAGGTCAGGTTGGCTTCTACGCTCTCGTCGTACTGACCCCAGCGAAGGGTGGGGTTCACCGGGCCCGGATGGGGCACGCAGTAGCCGGATCCGCCGTAAACCGGATCTTCCACCACGAACACCGGCATGTGGGCCGAAGTGGACTGGCAGGCCGCGTTGGAGCAGTCGTGGTTCTGGGCGGCGTCTAAAATGATTTCGCCGGCTTTGACTTTCTCCCAGGCCTCGTCAAGATCTTTTGCAAGACCTTCGTGCACCGCAGCCCCGCAGGCGGAAATCCGCAGGGGATAGGCGATGGTATCGATGGAACTGGGCGGTCCGGGCAGCAGGATCATGTTGTCGGTCATTCCCGGAACCACCTCTACCGCCGGGCGGATGTCTTTTAAGATCATCTTTCCCTTGGTAAAGATGTCAATGACCTGGCTGTTGGCAGCCTCAATTCGGTTTCTGATCTCCTCCGGTGTCGGCATGACTGTCCTCCTTGTATCTGGTGCGGTTCATCCGTTTTCATCCGACCCCTTTTTTCTTAAAATCTGCGGACAAATCCGCCGGGTCGGTCTTTGTTGTATGTATTGTATAATGAAAAAAGCGGACGGGCATCAGCCGCATCCGCTTTTTTGTGTTCAAATTTGTTTCTGCGCAAAATCTTGATGATCCGCGCAGGGACTTGCCATGCTCGACAGACTCGCAAACGCAGGCGTTTGCTCGTTGTCGCGGCATTCGCCGTATGCGGACTCGTCTGATCCTGCCTACGCGAGCAAACTCGCGATGCAGGATCTTCCTCGTCCGCGCATGGCTCAAAGCGTTCGCACGAACCGTAAAAAAGCCTCCTGTCCTTCGGGGGTGCGTTTGAATACACCCGCATCCTCCAAGACCTGGGCGAAGACCTTTCCGGTTTCTTCCTGCACGATCTGCCAGGCGTTGTCTTCCGTGATCTCGTACTGATCCAGGAAGCCTTCCGCCCAGTCGGCGTGGAGGGCTGTGCGCTCATCCTTCCGCAGGGCGTCCTTTTCGCAGCGTCCGGCGGCAATTTGGGCCAGCAACCGGGCCACTTCCCCCAGTTCTTCCTTTAACCGGGCGGGCAGCACGGCCAGACCCATGACCTCGATCAGGCCGATGTTTTCCTTTTTGATGTGATGCAGCTGGGCGTGGGGATGATACAGTCCCAGGGGGTGCTCTTCGGTGGTCAGGTTGTTTCGAAGCACCAGATCCAGCTCATACAGATCGCCGCGGCGGCGGGCGATGGGGGTAATGGTATTGTGGGGTTCGCCGTCGGTTTCCGCGAAAATGGTGGCATCCGCGTCCGTGTAACCCCGCCAGGCGGCCAGAATCTTCTCTGCCAGTTCCGCCAGCCGGGTGCGGTCCGCAGCCGTAATGCGGATGACGGACATGGGCCAGCGGACGATACCGGCTTTCACGTCTTCAAATCCCGCAAAGGAAATCTCCCGCTCCACCGGTGCCTTTTCCATGGCGAAGGTGTAGTGTCCGCCCTGGAAATGGTCGTGGGCTAAGATGGATCCGCCCACGATGGGCAGGTCCGCGTTGGAACCCACGAAGTAATGGGGGAACTGGCTGACAAAATCCAGCAGCTTGTCAAAACAGGCCCGGTCGATCTTCATGGGTGTGTGCTGTCTGTTAAAGCAGATGCAGTGCTCGTTGTAGTACACGTAGGGCGAATACTGCAGGAACCAGGGCGCTCCGGCGATGGTGATGGGCACCGGGCGGTGGTTCTGGCGGGCCGGATGATTCACCCGGCCGGCGTAGCCTTCGTTTTCGGCGCACAGCTGGCACTTCGGATACGCCGCCTGAGGCATGTTCCGGGCAGCGGCGATGGCCTTGGGATCCTTTTCCGGCTTGGACAGGTTGATGGTGATGTCCATCTCGCCGTAATCCGTCTGGGCCTTCCAGCGCACGTCTTTCGCAATGCGGTCAGTACGGATGTAATTTGTGGCCCGGCAGAAGTCATAATACCAGTCGGTGGCCTTCTGGGGATCTTCCTCATAGCGGCTCCAGAAAGCGGATGCCACCTGGACCGGACGCAGCGTCAGCCGTCCCATCACTGCCGTGTCCAGAAGATCCCGGTACACCACGGAATTGTTTTCCAAGATCCCGCGCTCAGCCGCGTCATCCAGCAGGGCATCCAGTACGGCGGCCAGAGGTGCGTCTTCCGCCACCTCCACCTCCACCGGCGCATCGGCCCGCAGCGCTTCCAGCACCGCGTTCTGCGCCCAGATCTGCTCTTCTTCCTCGATCAGCCCGGTTTCCTTTGCCAGCTGAATCAGTCGTTTCACTGCATTCATGTTCATTCCCCCTCTCACATGATCTCTGCAATGTTCCTCTAGTTCTATGTATCTTTCATGCATCCGTACGCTGCGGCGCATTTTTCATGCATCCGTACGCTGCGCGCGTTCCGACCCTCGGGATCGCATCAAAGCGTCCTTGTTTAGGCGATCTCCTGCAGCAGCGCGCACAAAGCATCCACGTCTTCCTCTGCCGTAGCCCAGCTTGTGGCCAGACGGATGATGGTGTGATCCGCATCCGGCTTTTCCCAGAAGCTGTATTCCACCCGCTCTGCCAGTTTTGCCAGCTGTTCGTCTTCCATGCACACAAACACCTGGTTGGTGGGCGAGCCGAACATCAGGGTGTATCCGTTCTCGGAAAGCACCTTACGGAGCCGATCCGCCGCGGCGATGGCCGGCTTTGCGCCCTCCTGATACAGGCGGGAAGAACCGGCCAGATCCGTAAACAGTTCATCAAACTGAATGCCTAAGATCCGACCCTTGGCCAGCAGCGCGCCGTGCTGCTTAATCATGGTAAAGAAATGCGGAATCCGCTGGGGATCGGGAACCACCACAGCTTCGCCCAAAAGGGCTCCGCATTTCGTTCCGCCGATGTAAAACACGTCGCACAGAGCCGCCAGATCCGGCAGCAGCACGTCGTTGTCCGGGCAGGCTAAGGCATAGGCCAGACGGGCGCCGTCCACGTACAGCGGAATGTTAGCGGCATCGCACACCTCGGCGATCTGCGCCAGTTCCAGGTAGCTGTACAGGGTGCCGTATTCCGTGGGCTGGGACAGATAAACCATGCCCGGCTCCACCATGTGCTCCCGGTTGTCATCCGCCGCAAAGGTCTCTAAAAGATCACGGATCTGCTCGTCTGTAATCTTACCATCCGTATTGGGCAGGGTCAGCACCTTGTGGCCGCCGGCCTCGATGGCTCCGGCTTCGTGCAGGGCGATGTGGCCGCTGTCCGCCGCAATCACCCCCTGCCAGGGGCGCAGCAGCGCGTCAATCACCACCCGGTTGGCCTGGGTACCGCCGGACAGGAAATGAATCTCGGCCCGGGGACAGTCCGCCGCATCCCGAATCTTCTCCCGGGCGGACTCGCAGACGTCATCCGTGCCGTAGCCCGGGCTGTGAAGCAGGTTCGTTTCACCCAGCCGGTTCAGAATTTGCGGATAGGCGCCCTCCTGATAATCGGAAGCAAAAAACAGTTTTTCCATGGCAAACCTCCCTGATGTGAAAATGAGTCAAAAGTGACAGGCACTTTTGTCTCTCCCATCTGATGAGTCAAAAGTGACAGGCACTTTTGTCTCCCCGGCACTTTCGTCTCCCTGCCTCATTTCCATTAAAGCATGGATGCATTTCGCAGCGTGCAGTACTGATATTCCCCTTCTATATAGGTATCGAATACGCCGGTAACGGTGATTTCTTCACCCAGCTCCGGATAGTCCTCCGGATAGCTGTAATCCCCGGCCAGCACAAATTCGATCCCCTGGGAACAGCAGGCCGTGGCGTCGGCGATGATGCAGGCGAAGTAGTAGACGTCCGCCGCCTCGTCGTGATAGACGGAAAAGCTGCCGTTCATTTTGACGGTTTTTCCCAGGTAGTCATCCGGGGTCATCATCATATTATAGACCTCGGAGTACACCATGGTCGAGGACAGCATGGTCAGGTCGATATCGATGCCCGGCGTGGTGGAAAGCAGGGCCGAAGGATCGGTGGCTTCCGGCGCTGGGGCATTTTCCGCGGTCTCGGAAAAACGGCCATCCGTATCATCCGCCGCTGCTGCGGTTTCACCCGTTTCGCCGGTTTCCTGGCCGGCCTCCTGGGCGTTTTCCGTGGATGCGGACGATTCCTGGTCTGCTTCCGCTGCCGCTTCGCCGGCGTCCGCCTTTTCCATCTGTTCCTCCAGAACGGCGTTGACGCTGTTCTGGGACTGATTTGTGCGGCCGCCGTCGCTGCCGCAGGCGGAAAGAGATGCCATCATACAGGCCAGCAGCACACAAAAAACTCGTTTCATATCGTTTCATCTCCTGTAAAAGCCAAACACAGAAGAATAGTTTTTTCTCTTCTGCAAAACGAAGATCGTACGGCATTATCACGTGAAATGAGTCAAAAGTGCCTGTCACTTTTGACTCCCTGTTATCTTCGCATCAGGCGGCCCAGCAGCGCACATACAAAGAAGCCCGCCACATCTACGGCTACGATGGTGGATCCCACCGGCGTTCCGGCCAGAATGGAAATCAGCATGCCGGCCAGAGTGCAGATCACGGAGAACACCGCCGAGCAGATGGTGACGCTTTTGAAGCTGGAAAACATGCGCATGGCCGACAGAGCCGGAAAAATCACCAGGGCAGAGATCAGCAGGGATCCCACCAGGTTCATGGCCAGCACGATGATCACGGCGATCACAATGGCGATCAGCAGATTGTAGTGGTCCGCCCGGGTGCCTGCCGAGGTGGCAAAGCTTTCGTCAAAGGTCACGGCAAAGATCTTATTGTAGAATACCACAAATATCGCCAGAACCACCAGAGAAAGCACCACGCACAGCCACACGTCCCGGATGTTTAAGGTCAGAATCGAGGTGGATCCGAACAGGGTACTGCACACATCCCCGCTTAAGTTGGAGGAGGTGGAAAACAGGTTCATGATCAGGTAACCGAAGGCCAGTGCGCCCACGGAAATCATGGCGATGGCCGCGTCTCCCTTGATGCGGGTATTCTGGCCGGTGCGAAGCAGCAGAATGGCGCTGACCACCGTAACCGGCAGTACCAGCAGCATGTTGTTGGACAGGTTTAACACCGCCGCGATGGACATGGCACCGAAGGCCACATGGGACAGGCCGTCTCCGATGAAGGAAAACCGCTTCAGCACCAGGGTCACTCCCAGCAGGGAGGAGCACAGGGCGATAAGCACGCCCACGATCAGGGCGTAGCGGACGAAGGGATACTGGAAATACAAGGATAATGTCTCAAGCATTGTTTCCCTCCTTTCCCTGCACGTTCTCTGCCTGCGCTGTCCGGGCTTCTGCTGTCTGGGCTTCTGCCGACTGCGTTTTTGCTGTCTCCGTCTCCGCTGCTGTCTGCGTTTCAAACATCTTTCCGGCGGGGCTTTTCACATAGGCGTCCCTGGTTCCGAAAAACACCGTATCCCCAATATGAAGAATGTGGCTGGCGTACTGCACGGCGGCCGCAATGTCATGGGAAATCATGATGATGGTGACACCCTCGCGGTTTAAGTCCGCAATCAGGCTGTACATCTCGGCGGTCACCTTCGGGTCTAAGCCGGACACCGGTTCGTCCAGAAGCAGGATTTTCTGGGTGGCGCACAGAGCCCGGGCCAAAAGCACCCGCTGCTGCTGGCCGCCGGACAGATCCCGATAGCAGCGATCCGCCAGGTCGGTAATGCCCATGCGATCCATGTTCTGCTGTGCTAAGGCGCGCTCTTCCTTGTTGTAGAAGGGGCGCAGACCGGCCCGCCCCTGGCAGCCGGACAGCACGATTTCCCGGACCGATGCCGGAAAATCCCGCTGCACCACCGTCTGCTGTGGCAGATAGCCGATCTCGTTTTTCTGCAGACCATCTCCGGTTTCAATGGTTCCGCCCATGGGGGGAATCAGATGCAGCAGCGTCTTCATCAGCGTGGATTTGCCGGATCCGTTTTCGCCCACGATGCAAAGATAGTCCCCGGAGTGAACCTCAAAATTCAGATGTTCCAGAATCGCCTGTCCGTCGTAACCCAGGGACAGGTCCTTTACCTGAAGCAGTGCCATAATGTTTCCTCATCATTCATTTTGTTTCAGCCGGGTTGCATCGCAGCCCTTCAGATGCACAGGGTGCACCCGACCGCGTCCGGCTATCATACGGTTCGCGCATGCTCCGCCTTTACTGCAGTGCCTCGCGCAGCACATCCAGATTCTTTTCCATCACGGAAAGATAGGTGGTTCCGCTCTGCACATCCTTTGCCGTCACCGACTGCATGGAGTCCAGCACCAGAATCTTCTGATCTTTGGACTTCGTGTTCTGCACGATGGTCTGGGCGATCTTCTGGTCGCTGCCTTCGATGGACAGTACCGCGGACAGGGACAGTTCGTCCACCTTGCCCGCCAGGAAGGTCACCGTCTCAAAACTGGCCTCGGTTTCTGCGGAACAGCCTGCAAACGCCGCGTAATAATCCAGGCCGTAATCGTCTGTCATATACCGGAAGGGGAACCGGTCTCCAAACAGCAGGGTCTTTACGGCAGCTGCTTTGACGGCCTCTTCATACTGCGAATCCAGCTCCGTCAGTTTCGCTGTGTAGGCAGCTGCATTGGCGCGGTAGGTATCTGCATGATCCGCGTCCAGCCTGCAAAGGGCTTCGGTAATGGCTTCTACGGCAGCCGCACTGTTGCGCAGAGACAGCCAGACGTGCTCGTCATATTCCGGCTCATCGCCGTGATCATGCTCGTGATCTTCGTCCGCATGATCCTCGTCCGCGTGATCCTCGTCCGCATGCTCTTCATCCGCGTGATCGTCGCCGTCATGATCGTGGTCATGCTCTTCTTCCTGCATGCCCTCCACGATCTCTTCCTCTTTGACGCTGTCCCCTAAAACATCCAGCAGAGAAATCACCACCATATCCGGATTCACGGATTCCTGCAGGGCGTCATCCACCCAGGAATCGGATTCTCCGCCTACGTAGATAAACAGGTCGCAGGTGGAAATGTCTAAAATGTCCTTGGCCGTGGGCTGGAAACTGTGAAGATCCACGCCGTTATCCAGAAGCATCCGCACCGAAGCACCGCCGGGATTCTCGCCAAGAATGTTCATCACCCAGTCATATTCCGGGAAAATGGTGGTCACGATCTGAATGGAATCATCATCGCCAGCGGAGGCAGTTGTTTCCGATGTCTGCGCCGCTGTGTCCGCGCCGCCAGGATTCGCATTCTCTTCCCGGGCCGGCGTCTGCCCGCAGGCCGCCAGTGAAAGCACCATTACCGCGGCCAAAACCCATGCCGTTATTTTTCTCATATCTGTAAATCTCCTATTCTGATATGTCCTTCTGATCTAAATATATCCTGATCCTTCGGACATTCAGGGATTTAACCGAACCTTCAGCTGCACCGGTGTAACCGCGGAAACCATGAGACAAAATCCGCAGATGACATTTAAGAATAAACCCAGGGCAAGGGCGCACCCCACCAGAACCGTTTTGCCGGCGCAGAGAGAGCGCACCGTATTCTGCACGGTCTGGATGCAGGCACAGACCGGGCATTCTTCCTCATGGGTACATGCATGACCCGCTTCCAGTGCAGGGAAAAACAAAAGAAACAGCAGGATCAGACACGCAAACCAGACAGCGGCCTGCCTTCCGGCATTCCCTGTCTTCGTGTCCTTAGATCTGTTTTTCAATAATACCCTGTTGTTCATACAATCCTCATGGTATCTGCAGCGGAATCTTTTTCCATGCATTCTTCACACAGCCCGTAAAACACCGTCCGCATGGGATTTAAGCGGAAACGATGGTGCTCATATAGATGCTCCTGCATCTCGACCACCTCGTCACAGTGCAGGTGAATCAGCCGCCCGCACTTTTCGCATTTGCAATGATAGCAGGTTTCCTTCTCCGCCTGGGGCGTTTCGCCGGTGTATTCAAAACAGGCGGCGCTGCTGCCGTCGATGATATACTTGCTGACGATGCCCTCGTCCACCAGCCGCTCCAACTGGCGATACACCGTGGACTGGCCGATGGGCGAACCCTGATCGTGGAAATAGGCACACACGTCACCGGCAGTGATGTGCTCGCCCGGAACCGTTTTCAGATAGTCCAGCAGAATGCCCCGCTGTTTAGTTTTATATGCTGTCTTCTCAGCCATTTCGTTCTCCAGACTTGTTTTGAATCGGATGGACAATCGCTATCGATCGGATAGGGGAGCCCTTGCTCCCCATCCGATCTGCGCGATGCGCACATCTCGCGGCCTTGCCGCACGATGTACGTTGGCCCTCGCATGCTTTGCGTGCGAGCACGCGCGCCTGCTCAGGCCTCATCGCACAAAATGAAAACCGTTCCCGATTTTATCAGTTTCCGAAATGGAAGTCAATAAAACGGGAACGATTTTCATTTTCATTTTCAATGAAGTCCGCAAAGGCTGACATTTAAGAGTTCTTCATGTGTTATTGCACGGGAACGCCGCCCTTCCTGCATATACAGACACCCCCGCAGGCCGAAACCTGCGGGGGTGCCACAAAAAGGGTTTAGAAGGGAAACACTATTTCGCCGAAATCGTGGATTCGCAGGGTTCTCCGTCGATCCACTCGTAACCGTTCCAGACTCTGGTATCGTAAATGACGGTGACGGAATCGCCCGATACCTGGGCGGTGTATACGCCGTCTGCGTACGTCAGGCTGCCTTCGGTCTCGCCGTCGGACCAGCCGGTGGGCACATAACGGGTTTCACCGTAAATGCGGCCTGCGGAAAGATCATCCGAAGCATTGGCATGCACCTTAAGGACGCCGTCTTCTGACAGGGACTCGGAGGGTTTTACCACCACACGTACCCGTGCCATATTCATGACGTTGAAGAATTCGTTATCGCCAAACTGATCCCGCCGCGCCGTCACGCGAAGAGCCGGGAAGTACGTACCGGGAACGGTATAGGTGTATTCCGCCGTGGGTTCCATGTTCGGTTCCGGATCCGCCGCAAACTCCCCAAGGCCGATGAAATCCCATTCCGTGCGCACCAGGCTGCCGCCGCCTTCGGCAATTTCCACCACGCCGTCAAAGGAAACCGGTTCACCAACGACAGCTTCTTCTGTACTGGGCGAAAGGGCCACCGTGGGCTGTACGCCGCCGCGTTTTGCTATGTCTGTCGTGGTAAAGGAAATCTGTGAATCCTCATCCATCACGTAATTGGAGGACTTCGGCGGCTCAATGCCCTTTTCTGCCCAGTCAATCAGATAGGCAAGCACCTGCATTTCCAGCCCGCCGTGGAAAATGTAAAGCTGCGGCTTGGCTGAACCATAGTTGTCGGTATGATTGGCGTTTTCGTTGAAGTACACGCGGACACGCTCGTCCATCTTGCTGCCAAAGGTATCCTGCAGCTGTCTGCGATACCACTCGCCGCTAGCCGGATAGGCCTGATCATCCTTCAGATTGCAGAATACGATGGTCTTCATGTGCACACGGCCGGTCTGCTTTCCCTGACCCATGGTGGTCTGACCGATCAGCGTCGGCATGGCGTCACGCTAGTTGTCCGGATAGCTGCCGTCCTCGTTTAAAAACTGCTCATACTGGAAGTAATTCTTTATCTCGTTTTCCGCCGGAATGTGATACCGATGTACCACCAGAAGCGCCAGGCTCTGGGAGTTGCTGATATGAAATTTTGTGTCATCCGTGATATTTGACAGAAGCCCGTCCTGACCTTCCCTGGGAACAAAGATCCCGTCATCCTGCAGGGTTCCGTCAACCTGCCCCAGTTCATTTCCATCTGCATCCTTCAGCGGTTCACCGTCCGCGCCGGTCAGCGAAAAGTACAGGTCCAGTCCGCGATCATTGACCGGTGCGTTTTCAATTTCCAGTGTTTCAATAACACTGCCGTCCGCGCTGCGGTTAATCTTTGAAATGGTGAAATCGTCTTCGATCCGGCTTTCCCGGAACAGATCTCCCAGCTCGGAATCCTCTGTACCGAGATATCCGTCTTTCGTCCAGAAGTCTTCCACATAGTTCGAATCCATGATCAACGCATACGGGGCCAGTTCCAGAAGCGATGTCCTGGGCAGACCATGACCGGCATTTTCCTCATCGTAGGTTTCCTTGGACACCTCAAAGAAACGCTCGCCATCTTCAAATCCGGAAAGCGGAACGCCCATACGCAGAACTTCATGAAGCACGTCCGCTTCCAGATCCGTCAGTCCCTCAAACGGATCGCCGCTGCCGCCGGGGCTGACCGCTTCCGCGATCTGCGGCACTTTATCCGCCAGTATAAAACAGGCAAAGGCACGGACGGAGAAGGCGTACGGAATGGATGCGCCCGTACCGATGACAGCGGGCATGGCTCCGTCGTAAACATCTTTCGTCCACTCTGCAGCGCCCATGGTTACGTATCCGCCGCCGCTGCCGCCGAAAATATAGCCATAAATGTGATCGTGATAATCATAGAACTCTTCCGCTACTACGCGGGAATACTTCGCTGCAGCCGCATCCTGGCGATAACCGCCGGTGGCGGGCGTGTTGCAGCGCACCGTGTATCCGCCTAGCATGGCATCCATCTGTACCATCACGGAAGACGCGCCGTCGCTGGTTCCGGGGTAAACCATCTGGATAAAACGGCCGTCAAAATATTCTTTATCCGGGAAGCAGAACGTGAATCGCGCATTCGGAGACTCTTCCCAATGTCCCTTGTATTCCACGTAATGGATTTCCTCGTTCTTCTCCTCGATGGAATCTATCACCGGCGTGGCGTACTGAGGATCCACGTTATCTGCCGTCACCAGGACAGGGGCTGCGTTCCAGTCTGTCTCTTCCGGGATTTCCGTTTCCCAGGACAGATCCGGCTCGGCTGCTTCTTCCTGGGCGGCGTCGGTCTCATCCGCCGCGGCATCGGTCTCATCTGTTGTCGCCTGTGCATCGTCTGCAGTTTCGGCATTCGCCGCTTCGGCTTCTTCGTCTGCCGCCGTTTCTGCCTCTTCCTGCACCTGCGCTGTGGTCTGCGGCTCTTCCGCTGCCGGCGTCTGGGTTCCGCAACCTGCCGTCACCAGCATGCACAGCAGAAGCAGCATGGCAAGGATCTTTTCAGTACCTCTTTGTCTTCGCATCTTGTGCCTCCCTCTATGATTTCTTTTCCACATCCACTTTCAGACCAGATCTTCCCTCTGCACAATTTGGAACATTCCTCTGTACCGCTTCGGAAATTGGTCTGACCAAGTTAGGTTTATTATTCATCACGACCGATTTGATTACAATCAACACCGGGGCTTAAATTGTCACCGTTGCAACGTTACGCGCAAAGATGTTGCTTTTTCAGGCTGCGTCGGATTCTCCGCTGATTGAACAAATTCCGCCCGCAACGGTACAATGCCATTAACAGTTTCAGGATGCGTCAATAAGTCTCTCTCCACTGACACGCAAGCGTAGCAGCGGAGTCGGGCTTTTGGCACGAGATCCATATCTAAAACAGAACCTAAGGAAGGAGACACAATTCATGGAAAAGAACCGTCTGTTTGGCCTGGGGGAACCCTTTGGCATGTTCATCGACTCCGGGGAAGTCAATGAAGAAGAAACCTTCGCCCGCATCAAAGCTCTGGGCGTCACTGCCATGCGGGAATGGATGCATCTGCCCATCGTGCTGTCGGATCCCGACACCGTCAACCCGCAGATGTACGAAACCTTCACCCGCGTCTTAAACCGCATGAAGGACATGGATATTGAAGTCACCGGATTAAACCACGAATGGTTCTTAGCCGGTGAAGAACTGCGCCGGGGCCACAATGAAATCTATCCCCGGGATCTTTCCGAAGGCAGCCTGTACATGCAGACCCTGGAACTTTTAGAGCGCTCCTGGTACACCATGGCCAAGGCCTTTCCCCAGGTGGAACAGTGGGAAGTGGGAAATGAGTGGAACTTAGACACCTTCCTGCACCCGGTGGGCTGGGAATACAACACCCCCGGATTTTCCGAAGAAGAAAAGATGGATATCGCCGTGGACCTGATGTATTTTTCCGCCAAGGGCATCCGCCGGGGCAATCCCAAGGCGAAGGTGGTTTCCTTCTCTCCTGCCGTGACCCAGCCCAACTTAGGCGGACGTCAGGCCGAGCTGTTCTGCCCGCCGGCCTACGGCATGGTGCAGGCCATCAGCCGCGTGTACTCCCGCATCAAAAGCGGTGATTTCTGGTCCACAGATACCAATGATTACTTCGATCTGATTGCCATCCATCCCTACATGCTGACCCAGATCTTCCCCATGGCGGCATCCAACGATTTCCCGGCAGAACAGCGGTTCTTCCGCTCCGAAGCCCCGGACGCCGGCTGGCGCGCCCCCATTGACATGGTGTACACGCTGATGACCATGAACGGCGACGGCAAAAAGCAGATCCTGCTGACCGAGATGGGCTTTTCCGACTGGGGAACTGTCCGTGATGCCCTCTTCTTCCAGGGCCGTGGCGAAAATGTCCATCATCCATTCCCAGTCACTGATGTACATGGGATCGGTGTTGCCGGAGGGAAAGACCACATCGTCCGTCCAGTTCATCTCGTCATCGTACCCGCCGGTGAAGGCTTCGTTGGTTTCCGAGTTGGTGCCGTATTTGACAATCCAGTCCCGGCGGTACATGAAGCCGCCCCAGGGCACGCTGGCGGAATCGGAAGCATCGTAAATCTGAAGGAACCGGCGCTCGCCGTCCACATTGGTGGTGGCCAGATCATACATCTCGTTTTCTTTCAGCCAGTTCACATAGTTGGGCATATACTCCAGCACCAGATCCGTCAGGTCCAAAGCGATGCCTTCATCGTAGAGTTTCCGGGCCTTGTCCGCGGAGTAGGACAGGGACATGACGTCCGCGTATTCCGCCGTGGCCAGAAGGGTGTTGACATATTCGCTTTCGCTGCCGGCGGTGGGTGCGTTAAAGGAAATGGACAACGGATAACCGGTTCCGTTTCCGTCCGCATCCCATTCCTGGTTCATCCAGTACTTCACCACTGGGCCTTCCTCGTAGCTGGTGTAGTAGAAGCTTTCCTCGTTCTTGTCAATGAGCCAGGTGAATTCCGTACTCTTGCCTTCATCCACATCCGGTCCCTGAACCGCCTCTTCCTCGGCGTCCCCGGCACCGGCTTCTGCATCCTGGGTTTCCGTTGCCTGGTTCTCCGCTGCCGGCGCTTCCGCAGTCGGCGTCTGGCTGCTGCCGCATCCGGTCACCAGCGCTGAAGTCATCATCCCGACAGCAAGGATCAGCGCCCCCAGTTTCTGATATCGTGCTTTCATCTGACACTTCTTTTCTTCATACATGATTTACCGGTTTCGAAAAGAATTCTTTTGATGTTTTTATTTTCGTTTCCGGGAAGAAAAATAGCAATCAGCACGGGATTTTGATCTGTCCCAAAAGCAATAAAACCGACCGATTTGTTGCGTAACAACCCATCCCGGGCTTATAATGATCTTATCTTTTCAACGTACGCAACCCCGCCGGCTGCATGAATGTGAGGTTTCCATGATTGACGAAAGCACCCTGACCCGCCGTCAGATTTATACCGTCCACGTCATCTGGGAGGCATATCTGGATCTGCTGGAAATCCTGCCCGAAGACAAGGTCCGCATCACCGATCTGTGTGAACGGGCCGACGTGAACCGCACCACCTTCTATCGTTATTATACGGATCTGGACGCCCTGCGCAGAGATGTGCGGGAAAGCTTCTTCCATCAGCTGTTTTCCGTCATGGCCTTTCCGGAAGCCCAGGATTCGGCCTCTGTTCTGACCCCCCGCACCCCGGACTCCTTCTCCACCCGGGCCCGGATCAGCAAAGCCCTGACGGCCGTCTTAAAAAACCGGCGGATCTGCCGCCTTCTGGTGGTGGAAAACGACAGCGACGTCATCACCCGTCAGCTGGAGGCAAACCTGCTGATCTTCCGGGAAACCATTCTCTCCACCGGCTGCTCCGAAGAAACGGCAAACCTCTACTACGCCTTCTTCTGCGGAGGCATGTCCCGGGTTCTGATTCAGTGGATTTTGGATGACTTTGCCGTCCCAAAAGAAAAAACCGCCGCCATCATCGAATCCTTCATCAACAATTATTACACGCTGCTCTCCGGGAATGCCCTTCCCGGAACGAAGCCCTAAAAAAAAGAAGGAAGCGGTTTTCACCTCTTCCTTCTTTCAGACTGTAGACAAAGTCCAGGGCAAACGTCCTGGATTTTGTCTACAGTCTGAGCCCGGGACAGCGTCCCGGGCCGGATGCTTTTCAATTTATTTTACCAGTCATTGCCTTTTAACTAAACTTAGCAAGAATTCCCCCTCCTCTACAGGTGGGGGATGTATTGCCTTTTGGGTT
>JAZPYY010000093.1:0-17279 GCA_045544375.1 Shuttleworthella sp. | reverse complement strand
CAAGGAGGTTTTTATGTACGAAGACATTTTTGCCCAGATCCGCAACGAAGCGGAAAGGCGAAACTTAAAAGAAAATACTATCAACGCTTACTGTAATTCCGTAGACTACTTCCTGCGCACTGTGAATAAAGATGTCTCTGCCCTCACGACTGATGACGTTGATGCATTCCTGACAGAAAAACGGCTCAGTGGACTGTCACCTCAGACTTATAACCATTATCACGCTTCGATAACGAAGTACAACGAAGTACCAGTCACTGTGAACGACCGTTCACGGTGACTGGTACCCTATTGCCCTATTTCCACGGTGACTGATACCCTATTCCAGCGCACTGCGGCGGTTACATTATCTGCCCGCTTTTGGCTGCCCATATTCCCGTTTCATGGCCTCCATGGAAATGACCCATTGCTTGCCGTATTTGCAGGCGTCCACTCCGTTGACCAGCTTGCCGTAGGCAATCGCCTTGCGCAGCGTGCTCTCATTCAGCCCCCAAAGCTGGGTGGCGTCGGTAAAGGCCATGAGACCGTCAAAAGGGGTCTTGATCGTTTCGCCGTTCTCGAACAGCTCGTCGCAGGACAGGTCAAGATCATCATTCCAAATGATTCCGTAGCCGCCCATGTCGACCTCCACACCAGAAAACACCTCCGGCGCATTCTCCAGTGACTTGAACGGCGCCCATTTCGCAAACAGCGGCTTTACATCATAGATTTTTGTCACGCCTTCCGCAAACTGGACGCTCAGATAGTAGTCCGGCAGTGCACTGACCGCTTTTACTTTATGGAACATAGTATCAACTCCTTACTCAAGGGGAGATAGGGGCTTGAACTCCTGCGTCTCCCACATATGCAAAAGATCGTTTTTGTGGATTGTCGTCCATTCCCGCACCATAGCGAGCGCCTTAGGCGGCAGATGACCCTCCAGCACTTCACCTGTCAGAATGTCAATGGCGGCCATATCCTCGCCATAAAGAGCGTGGATATGCGGCGGATTATGCTCCGCCTGCTGAAAATACATACGAATAACGATCCCATAGAATCTGGACAATACCGGCATAGATGTAACCTCCTGTTTGCGTTCATAAACATTATATCACGAAAACGTGAAATAACAACCGCAATCCAGCATTCATGGTGAATTAATGGTGATAAACGAAATACCGTTCACGGTGACTGGTACCTTATTCCTAAAAATCGAAGCTTTGATTCTAAATCGGATGAACCTGTCCGCCTTCCACATGATAACGGGTAAACTGTTCTAGCTCGGGCACTTCGTTTCCGTCGTGAACGGCCAGAATCAGGGTTCTGCCGCCGCGGTGCGCAAGGATATATTCCAGCGCACGGCGGCGGTTTTCTTCGTCCAAACCTGAAAAGGGTTCGTTATACAGCCTGAATTTCCGCACATATGAAAAATACTAGCAATAATCTGACGATTACTTGACACATATATCTCTTTTGTTCGTATTGACATGCATACATTTTTACTATATACTTTAAAAGACGATAGGTGTAGTCTAATACTTTACTAGAAAGGAATGATATCATGAAAAGAGTTGCAGGAGCGATTGCTGTCGTTGGTTTTCTCCTCTTTGCTATTAATCCGCTACAAGCAAGAGCGTCAGAATGGATCGATAACAGCAGATCTAGCGAAATAATCCTCGATGTTACTGAAGAAGGTTCGATCATATGTGTTGTATCTGAGCAAGTATTTTTGGAGGACGCAACCCGGGGACAGGAACCGTTGCATCCTACTTCAAAGACCTATTATTATACATATTATTATCCTGACGGTTCATACATGGGACGGCTGACTGTTTCACTGTCAGGATATTATTCAACAGGAGACCTTTCCTATAGCTATATCTCATCTGTCTCACCTTCATATAGCGGAGCATCTGTGGGTTTTATTATTTCATCGGCAAAGAGCGGAAATAGCGCGACTGTTACCCGCTCCGGTATGGGTGAAACGATAACGTATCATTTTTCGCTTTCTTCAAGCGGTGTGTGGTCCAGATGGTAAACAAATATTGGAGATGCTATGAAACTGTTTGATTCGGAACTTCAGGTGATGCAGGTGCTTTGGGATCAGGGTGATTTACAGGCTACACAGATTGTTGACATCCTAAAAGAAAAAATCGGCTGGAACAAGAACACAACCTACACCATTGTCAAAAAATGCGTTGATAAAGATTATATTCAGCGCACAGATCCCGGTTTTTACTGCCATGCACTGATTACGCTAGATGATGTGCGCCAGGCCGAAACCCAGACCCTGGCAGACCGTCTGTTTGACGGCGCTGCGGACAAATTGTTTGCTTCCCTGGTTTCCGGCAGAAAGCTGACGGAAAAAGAGATTGCCAGGATTAAGAAAATCATACAGGATATGGAGTGAATAGGATGCTCGTTTTGTTTTGTTCTGTAATATCCATCAGCCTGGCATGTGTGCCGGTGATTCTTCTGCTGGCGTGTCTGCATCGCATTCCGTTTCGCCATTTGTCGAGGCGGTTTCTGGCGGTGCTGTGTCTTGCGATTGCGGTGCGGCTGTTGATTCCGTTCCAGCACACCGCATTCCTGCCGGTGGAAATTGGGAAAACCGCAGAATATTCGGGTGACCGAAATACGGCAGATCAAAACGCCCTCCGCTTTGAAAAAGAAGAAACGTCTCACATCGAACAGGCAGCCCTCCGGCAGGATGCATCCGCGAATTCCTCTGCCGCCTTAGGGACGCTGGCCGACCAGAACCCTTTGGGATCTCTGATTTCAGATTTTATCCAAGAGGCAGATAAAGATTTCTGGCTCCATGCCGGTCTTGCTGTGTGGCTTGCTGGGGTTGTGGTATGGATCGTCCTGGGAATGTCTGCTTATGGGGCGACGCTGCATTGGCTGAAAACAGCTGTTTTGGATGATAATCCGCGGGTGCTTTTGTGGATCCGTCAGAATCCGGGCCGAAAAAATGTAACTGTATGGCGCTCGGATGCAGTGAAGTCGCCCATGACTGTGGGTATTTTCCGGACCAGAATTATTCTTCCGGAATCCGTTGCCTGCGAAGACCGCCCATCCATTGAGATGATTCTCTGTCACGAAATGGCCCACGTGAGTCACTTCGATCTGCCGGGCAAGCTGATCCTTCTGTCAATGCTTGCCCTTCACTGGTTCAATCCATTGGCCTGGATTCTTTACCGGATGTGCAACGCGGATTTCGAATATGCCGCCGATGAATCCGTGCTTCGAAAGTACGGCAGTTCCCAAAAACAGAATTATGCCCGGCTGCTGCTGGCCGCGAGCATCGAAATGCACTCATTTTTGCCTGTCAATCCCCTGCGTGAAGGAGGTGTTTTTATGCGTGTGAAAGCATTGGCGGACTATGGAGATAATCGCCGTCCGCATAGAAAGATTCTGTATATAGCCCTGGCCTGTCTGCTGGCAGCTGCGGGCGCGATTACCTTCTGGCACTTCCGGCCACTTCCGGAATCTCTGCAGAAGGCGAAGGAATACAACCGGTCCCTTGCAGCAGAAGCAACCTATACCGATCCCTGGACCACGGAGTCCTTGCAGTTAAGTCCTTCCTACGCTGCGATGAAGGAAGAAGATGCGGATGGCATTATCGGTGAACTTTCCATCCCGTCCATAGACGTGAAGCTCCCGATTGTATATGGCGCTGCACAGGAAACGCTGGGCAGCGGAATCGGGCACCTGGAGGGAACGGCTCTGCCGGCGGGCGGCCCTGGTTCACACTGTGTACTGGCCGGACATCGGGGTGTTCCGGATCAGAAGTTTCTGACCGATCTGCATCTGATGGAACTCGGCGATACGTTTACCATCACAGTGGACGGCGTGGCGCTTTCCTACCGGGTGGATCAGATTACAGTCATGTATCCTAAAGAGGCTGACAGCGAAATGGAATCTGCCTTTTACAGTGAAGATGGTGACCCCATAGAAGCACTGCTGGCTCCGGTGGAGGATGAAGATCTGGTCACATTGCTTACGACAGCGCCTTACGGTGTTAACGATGGCCGCCTCTTAGTGCGTGGGCATCGGATTCAGACGATTTTGTAAGCAGTACTCCTTAGAATACCTCACCCCAATGGAGGATCTGCATTTTACATCGGACGGACCTGTCCGCCTTCCACGTGATAACGGGTAAACTGCTTTAGCCCGGGCACTTCGTTTCCGTCGTGAACGGCCAGAATCAGGGCTCTGCCGCCGCGGTGCGCAAGGATATATTCCAGCGCACGGCGGCGGTTTTCTTCGTCCAGCCCCGAAAAGGGTTCGTCCATCACCAAAAGAGGGGCGTCCATGGCCACGGCCCGGGCGATGGCGCAGCGCCGCTTCATGCCCCCGGAGTAGGTGGAAACGGCCTGGCAGGCGGCATCCGTCTCCAGCAGATAATTTAGGTCCGCGGCGATTTCGGGCATGCGGGCTCTTTGCCGCTTTGGGGAAAGCATGCGGATCTGTTCAAAACCGCTGAAACCTTCACAGAGGCGGTTTTCCTGAAATACCGTGCCGGCACATAGAGACAGCGGGCCATGTTCTAAGTCCCTTGCGGTCTCGATTTGTCCTGCGGTGGGTTTTTCAAGGGCAAGCAGAAGGCGTAGCAATGTGGTTTTTCCACTGCCGGACGCACCGGTCAGAAGAACGGTTTCCCCGCGGTGAATGGTCAGGTTCACGTCGGAAAGAACGTCGGTTTGGTCATAGGTTTTCGAGATGTGTGAAAATGTCAGCAAAGGTTCAGACGCGATATCAGAAGAAGGCGATTCAGTGAAGGAAGCCGAAAGGTCTGCCGACGGCGCGCCGGCCGATTCCGCTGCGGCCATTTCCGTCGGCCGGGCATAAAGAAGCCGTCCTTCCAGCACGTGCAGCAGTCCCAGGATGCCTTTTTCCGAAATCCATGCCACCAGAATGATGACGGCGGTATACGCAAGCAGATCGCCCGTCTCCAGATAGATTTTGGAGCGGTAAAGCTCGTTGCCCAGGGTTGCACCGGCCTGGGCGATGACCTCGGCGGCTACGCCGCTTTTGAAGGCCATGCCGATGCCCAGTGTCAGGGCGGAGAAAACGGATGGAAGCGCTGCCGGCAGCTCAACACAGCGCAAACGGGAGGCAAAGGGCAGGTGAAAAACCGATGCCATTTCCCGCATTTCCTTTGTGACGGAGGACAGTCCGGTCAGTGTGCCCTGATACAGGATCGGAAAGACGATAATGGCGCTGATAAAGGAGGAGATGCGCGTGCCGCCCACCCAGATCAGCAAAAGAATGACGAAGCTTGCGACGGGAATGGCGCGAAGTGTCGCGGCAAACGGGGCGAGAAAGTCCTTCAGCGACCGCCATAAAAAGGCGGCGTATGCGGCCAGAACGGCGGCGGCGCTGCCGACGAAAAGCCCCCACAGAATCCGTGTCCAGGAGGACAGCAGCGCAAGGTAAAAACGGCCGGTGAACAAAAGACGTACCAGCCGCAGGGCGGTCTGGAAGGGGCCGACCAGAAGGATCGGATTGTGCACCAGAAGCGAAAGCCCCTGCCAGAGCAAAAGCCACAGAAGGAGAATCAGTATTTGTTTGCGGGAAATCTTGTTTTTCATGAAATCAGACCCTGGAAAAGAAAAGCCTCCGCAGCAGGACTGCAGAGGCATTACACTGCTCGGATGAACGGAGCTCTGTCCGCCCATCCGAGCCAAAATTACGGCTGATAATAGAAGTCATCCGCCGGCATGGCGCCGCCGATGGAGGAAGGATCCTGGTTGAACAGTGTCTCAAGGTAGCCGGAAAGCATGGGCTGCATGCCGTCTTCGGCGGCGATGCAGGCAATGCCGCAGTACGGAAGGGCTTTGGCCGCGATGGGAGCCTTTTCAATGATGCCATAGCGGGCGACGAGTTCTGCGGTGCCTTCGACATCTGCTTCCGCTTTTTTGGCGCTTTCGGCCTGATCCTGCATGAACTGTTTCACCGCGTCGGGATGCTCCTCAAGGAACGCGCGGCGGACGATGGTCACACCGGTGACCAGGGCGGAGCCGTTGTTTAATTCCGACCATGCGTCGCCCAGAGAGAAGGCGGTTTTCAGTGCTTCGTTCTGCTGTTCGGCAACCGTGACAAAGGGCTGGGGAAGAACGGCAACCTGGTTCGGATCATTGCTTAAGACGGAGGCGACTTCGGTGGCTTCCGAACGGAAGTCCAGGGTGACATCCGGTACCTGCCAGGCATCGATCAGGTAGCGGAGGGCATATTCCGGCGTAGCGCCCTGTCCGGTCATGACTACGGTGCGGCCAGCCAGATCCTGGATGGAGGCAACGGACGCATCCCCGGTGATACAGTAGAGAACGCCAAGGGTGTTGATGTTTAAGGCAGCGACGCCGCCTTCCATGCGGTTGTAAATCGTGGATGCGAGATTGGCCGGCACCAGGGCGATGTCCAGATCCCCGGAGACCACCGAGGCCAGCACTTCGGTGGGCTGGGCGGACATGACGAAGGAATAGGAACCGCTTACATTTCCGCTTTCCGCGTCATTCATCAGATGAACCAGGCCCATGGTGGTGGGACCTTTCAGGGAGCCGACGCGGACCAGCACGTCGTCGGCTGCAGCTTCATCCGCTGCCTTGTTATCAGAAGCGGCGGAGGATTCGGATGCCTCGGCATCAGAAGATTCTAAAGCGGCTTCTTCAGATGCGGTTTCTTCAGCGGATTCTTTTTCCGCGGTAACGGTGGTTTCCGTTTCGGTGACCGCCGTTTCCTGCTCCTTGCTTTCCGCGGCGGGAGCGGTTTTGCCGCAGCCTGCGGCGCAAAGAAGAAGACAAAGTGCCGCCAGCAGGGCGGGAAGGGTTCTGTACAGGTGTCTGGTTTTCATTCTTTTCTCCTTTTATTTCAGCGGCAGTTCTTCTTCCAGGATATCCGATGCGGTTTCAAGGACGGTGAGAAGTTCGTCGATCCAGTCCGGCGCGCCGTCAAGGGTTCCGTCATAGGCCAGATCAATGCCTAAGTCGTTGACTTCATTCATCATATCGAGAATCCGCTGATTTAAAGAGGCGGCCTTGTCGATGGCTTCCTGTTTCATAACGATCGGTTTCCTTTCTGTTTGCCTGCGCTAACAATGTGCACCGCATCAGTATAAAACAAAGAAAAGCCTCCGTCAAACGCACAACGGGATCGTCCTCGCCAAACGCTCAACGAACCGTCCCCGTCAAACGCACATTCTGTGTGTTTTCCTTGTGACACTTATGCTATAATCTATAAGTTAAAGGTTCGCGGCCGGCAAAAGGCTTCATATGCCGGTTTTCGGAAACGGAGCAGAAAATGGAATTCTTACGTCAGGTGTTTTCGAACGAGGTGCTTGTGGCGGCGGCTTTGGGCTGGTTTGCAGCCCAGGCCGGAAAGATGCTGGTGGAGCTGGCCAAGGGAGATTTTTCCTGGGCCCGGTTAG
The DNA here is from genome assembly GCA_045544375.1 of Shuttleworthella sp. Lineage (GTDB taxonomy): Bacteria > Bacillota > Clostridia > Lachnospirales > Lachnospiraceae > Shuttleworthia. The sequence goes on along the minus strand of JAZPYY010000093.1, from coordinate 9,874 downwards.
CGGCTTCGGGCGGTATGCCCAGCTCCCATTCCGCTACGGTAACGGCCCTGACGGTGGCCACGGCCCTGACCTACGGCGTGGACAGTTTTCCCTTTGCTATGGCCGTGATTTTTTCCTTTATCGTGATCTACGATGCCCGGGGCGTCCGCTATGAAGTGGGACGTCTGGCCAAGGCATTCAACCAGATGCAGGAGCGTCAGGTTTCCCAGGGGGAAGAACCCCTGTATGTGAAACCCTTAAAGGAACTGGTGGGTCATACCCTGCCCCAGATCGGCGTGGGCATGCTCATTGGTTTTGCTGTGGCCCTTGCCGTCTGCCTTCTGTGGCAGGCGTAACGGGCCGGGCATAAACAGCACATCAAAGCCAAAGTTACACAGGAGGAAAAGAAGATGGCATCATTCACATATCATCCCCAGGGCGTATGTTCCCGTCAGATTGATTTTGACATCGTGGACGGCAAGCTGCACAACGTGCGTTTTGTCAGCGGCTGCAACGGCAATTTAAAGGCCATCGGCCGTCTGCTGGAAGGTGAAGACCCCAAACGCGCGGCGGACATCCTCCGGGGCAACGACTGCGGCGGCCGGGGAACCAGCTGTGCCGACCAGCTGTCGAAGGCCCTGTACTTAGCCTTAGAAAAGGTGCAGGCATGATCTGCATCAAAGGCGCCCGCATGCTGGATCCGGCCTCCCATCGGGATGAAGTGGCCGACATCGTCATTGGAAACGACGGACGGATTGCCTACATCGGCCCAGACGCCCAGCGGGCCATGACCGGCAAGGCTGAAACCCCTGCCGACGTGCTGCTGTCGGCTTTGGGGAACGGGAATTACACCGAAGCCTGGTTCGACGAGGTGATTTCGGCGGAAGGGCTGGTGGCCGCTCCCGGTCTGGTGGACATTCACGCCCATTTTCGGGATCCGGGTCAGACCTGGAAAGAAGATATTCATACCGGCGCGGCAGCGGCGGCGGCCGGCGGTTACACCACAGTGGTGTGCATGGCCAATACCGTGCCTCCGGTGGACAATACGGATGTGCTTTGCGATCTGCTTGCCCGGGAAAAGGAACTGCCTGTACACGTGCTGCAGACGGCCAATGTCACCATGGGCATGAAGGGCGAAACCCTGACGGACATGGACGCCCTTGCGGCAGCCGGTGCCGCCGGATTTACGGACGACGGCATTCCCATTACGGACGAGGGTCTGCTTCTGGCGGCCTTACAGAAGGCAAAAGAACTGGATCTTCCCATTTCCCTCCACGAGGAAATGCCTTCATTAAATGCTTCCAACGGCATTCATCAGGGCCCGGTATCCGAGGCATTGGGCGTCGGCGGCGCACCGGCGGTTTCCGAGGAAATCTTAGTGGCCCGGGACTGCCTGTTAAACCGGCGCATCGGCGCACTGCTGGATATTCAGCATGTTTCTTCCGGCGGAACCGTGGAGATCTTACGGGCCATGAAAGCCATGGGTGTGCGGGTGGTGGCGGAAGTCACGCCCCAGCATCTGTCTGCCACCCAGGATCTGGTGCTTTCCGCGGGCATGAACGCCAAGGTCAATCCGCCCCTTCGCACGGAAGAAGACCGGCAGAAACTGATCGATGGCCTCATCGACGGCACCTTAGACGTCATCGCCACCGACCATGCGCCTCACAGCAAAGAAGAGAAGGCACAGCCGCCCCAGAAGGCCCCCAGCGGCATGATCGGTCTGGAAACGGCCCTGGCGCTTTGCATTACAAATCTGGTGGAACCGGGGTATCTGACTCTTTCGGAACTGCTCCTTCGCATGAGCACCCGGCCGGCCGAAATCTACGGCCTTCCGGCGGGAAGCCTGTCTGTGGGTTCTCCGGCGGACATCGTGCTGTTTGACCCGAAAGAGCAGTGGACCGTGACGGAAGAGGGATTCCATTCCCGTTCCTGCAATTCCCCGTTTATCGGCATGACGCTGACGGGAAAAGTGAAAATGACGATCTGCGGCGGAGCGGTGGTTTACGCGTAAACCGGTTTTTTTGAAAAACGCCAAAAAAGCCGCGAAACATCCGCTGCGGCCCTGGCCGGGCGGATGCGCCGGCGGCTTTGCATAGAAAGGTTTTACATGCAAAAGGAAGAATACTGGGATATTTATGACGCCGAAAAACAGCTCACCGGCCGCACCATGCGCCGGGGAGACTGGCACATGGCCGAGGGGGATTATCACCTGACGGTGTTAGGCGCGGTGTGCCGGCCGGACGGCAGATATCTGATTACCCAGCGGAAGATGGACAAAGGCTGGGCCCCCGGATCCTGGGAGGTTTCCGGCGGCGCGGCCCTGGCGGGGGAATCCTCTTATGACGCGGTCTGCCGGGAAGTGCTGGAGGAGACCGGCCTGAACGTGCGGGGCGCCGAAGGCGGATTCGTGTTCGATTACCATCGGGAGGATCCGGTGGAAGATCACAACTATTTCATGGACGTGTACCGGTTCTGTCTGGATTTCGACGAGGCTGACGTCCATCCCCAGGAAGCGGAAACGGAAGGATTCATGCTGGCCACGGCGGAGGAAATCCGCACGCTGGCCAGGGAAGGAAAGTTTCTGCACTACGATAGTATCCGCCGGATTTTTGAGTAACCCGGCGGCATCAGAAGCAGTCAAAGGAGTATCACTTGAACGGAATGAAACGGTTGCTGACGGCACTTCTTGTCGTCATTCTTGCGGTGGCCGCTACGGCCGCCATTATTGTGTTAAACCCCACTGGGGACGTTTCCCTTTCCCTGCCCAATGCGGGGCCGGAAGTCATTGAAGTGGAATATCCCACCATCGCCAATCCCAATCATCAGGATTTTGTCGGCGGAGGAGCCACCATTGGACGCATTTTTATCGGGGACAGCCGGTTTGTGGGCATGGACAATGCCGTGCATCTGATGGACGAGCCGGATCAGTTTCTGGTGGCCAAAACCAGCCAGGGCTATAACTGGTTTGTGAACACAGCCCTGGGAGAAATCAACGATATCCGCGTGACTTACGCGGATGATTTCGAGCAGTGGCAGTACATCATCTGCCTGGGCATCAACGACCTGCGCAATATCGATAACTATATGGCCAAGTATTACGAACTGGCTCAGGACGGAACGGTGGAAATTGTGCTGGTGTCCGTCAATCCGGTCAGCAGCCCCTCGGCGATCAGCAACGGGGATGTGGAAGCCTTTAACGCAAAGCTGCAGGACAGCCCCTTCCACTACATCGACACCTACACGGTGCTGCAGACGGAAGGATTCTATGCGGGAGATGGCGTTCATTACGATGACGCCACCTACGAGCGGATTTACAACACGATTCTGGAGAATTTATGACGGGACTGATTTTTGACATGGACGGCACCCTGTGGGATTCCTCGGCGAAAGTGGCCGAATCCTGGACTCAGGTGCTTGAAAAACATACAGAGCTTTCCCGCCGGTCGGTCACCCGGCAGGAAATCCAAAGCTGGATGGGAAAGACCATGGAAAACATCGCAGCGCTGATGCTGCCGGAACTGCCCAAAGACGTACAGATGTCCATTATGGACGAATGCGCGGGCTGGGAGAACGAGGTTCTGCGCAAAGAAGGCGGCATCCTGTATCCGGATCTGGTGGAAACGCTTTCTGCCTTAGCAAAGCGCGTGCCCCTGTTTATCGTCAGCAACTGTCAGAGAGGATACATCGAAGCCTTCCTGGCTTACTATGGCCTGGAAAGCCTGTTTACCGACATTGAATGCTACGGCAATACGGGACGGGAAAAAAGCTACAGCATCCGACTGCTGGCCGAACGCAACGGCCTGGATCATTTCTGGTACGTGGGAGACACCCAGGGGGATTGCGACGCCACGGCCGAAGCCGGCGGATCCTTTATCTTTGCCGCCTACGGCTTCGGAACGGTGCGGGAAGAAACCCCGCGGATCGGGAAGTTTTCGGATCTGCTGCAGATGACGTTTTAAAACGAAGACGGATGGGAAGAATCGTCCGGAGCACATATCAGATCAAAATAAGAGCGCCTCTCTTCGATGAAGAAGAGAGGCGCTTCGTTATGAGCTCCATTAGCGGCCCAGGAATTTGCGCACCATAGAGAGCACGCATCCGCCGGCAGCGGCGAAAAGGATGTAACGCTTGTACACGTTTAACACGGTCAGAAATCCGATGATGCCCATGGACACGTTCGCGAAGGAATTGTTCACCGTGACATGGTGCTCGGAAATGGTCTGCAGCGATCCCGTAAAGGAAAGGAAAGCCAAGATCAGCAGGAAGCCCAGCAGGCCGCGGCCCACATCCAGTTTCAGGTTGTGCTCTGCGGTGTGATAGCGGGCCTGGGAAATGGTCCAGAGGAACAGCAGCACACAGTAGGCGATAAACACCAGAGAAAGGAACTGGAACATCATGCGACCCTGCGCCGTGGAGGAGAGGGATTCGTTGATGGAACCTGCGCCTGCAAAATAGGACACGGCAAACAGGATACCGCACAGGGCTGCGAGGAAACCGCAGACCCACTGAATCACTCGGCCGATGGCGCGGGAGCGGGCAGAAGGAAGTTCCGCCGGATCCACCAGACGACCGCGCAGGCGGCCTTTTCTGACATGAGTCTCGGGCTCCTCCGCCACGGGTTCTGCGACTGCAGAAGCGGTGTGGGCGGCAGTGCGGGTGGCGGTGCGCTGGGGCGCAGGCTCTTTGCTCTTGTTGTGGGAAAGGGCCTCGGCAGCACTCTTGCGGCGGCGGGGCATTTCGGCGTAGTCAGCGGAAATGCCATCGGCCTCGGAACCTCTGCGCTTCATGCTTGAATGGTTTGTGGTCAGGATGTCAGCATAGTTGGGATGCTTTGCGAACCACTCCTTGGCGAAGGGATCCCGGGTGTAGATCCGGTAGGAATTCTTTTTCATGTGATCGGCGGTTTTGGTCATGATCTTTTCAAGATCGGTATCATTCTCGCCGGTGCCTGCCGTCAGGACTTCGGTAATCTCGTACACGCCGGGACGAAGCATTTCGAAATGAACTTCCGCAACGGCAGTTCCGTCTTCCGTGGCCCGGACAATTTTGTTTTCTCCGATTGCATATATCATAAGATGCCTCCATGATGGAAATCATATACTCCGCTATTCTAACACTTTTCTAAAGCAATATCTACCGTTGCTTCTTAAGATTCCTTTCCCCTTTTCATGGAGCATGTGATAAAATAAACAAAGGTGCGTAAAACGGTGCACGGGGGGAAGCGGAGCCCGTGTTTCCGCAGAAAAAACCGCTGGTTATCCAAAGAGAGGAATGTCCATGAAAAAGCAGGTTTACAATCCCTATTTACCTTTATTCGAATATATTCCTGACGGGGAGCCCCATGTGTTCGGCGATCGGGTTTACATTTACGGTTCCCACGACAAGGCCGGCGGTCAGGTGTACTGTGAAGATCATTACTGCGTGTGGTCTGCGCCGGTATCGGATCTGAAGGACTGGCGCAAAGAGGGCATCAGCTATTTCCGCAATCAGGATCCGTCGAACGCCGAAGATGACAAGCAGCTGTGGGCGCCGGATGTGACACAGGGCCCCGATGGCCGCTATTACCTGTATTACTGCTTTAACTTCTATCCGGAAATCGGCGTGGCGGTCAGCGACAATCCCGCCGGCCCCTTTGAGTTTTACGGCCATGTGAAATATCCGGAAAACATCCTGGGCGGCAAGGTGTTAGAAGAGCATATGCCCTTTGATCCGGCGGTGCTGACAGATGACGACGGCCGGGTGTACCTGTATTACGGCTTCTGCCCGGGCGGCGACAAAAAGATGAACGCGCCGGATATCCCGGAAGAAATACTTGACCAGATTCCCGCCGGTTTCCGCCGGATGCTGGACCGCATGCTGCACGATGGGTTCGGTAAGACCGCCATGGTGGCTGAGCTTGAGCCGGATATGATCACCTTAAAGGAAGAGCCCCGGCCGCTGATTCCCAACGGCGACCGCACGGAAGGCACCGGTTTTGAGGGCCACGGCTTTTTTGAAGCGTCTTCCATCCGCAAGATCAAAGGGAAATACTATTTCGTATATTCCAGCGAAAAGAGCGCGGAACTGTGCTATGCCGTATCCGACTATCCGGACCGTGACTTCGTCTACGGCGGCATCTTAATTTCCAACGGCGACTTGGGATACAAGGGACGGAAAACCCCGGTGGCGCCCTTAGGCAACAACCACGGTGGCCTGGTGGAGATCGGCGACGATCTGTACATTTTCTATCACCGCCAGACCAACGGTTCCGAGTTCTCCCGTCAGGGCTGCGCCGAAAAGGTGAAGTTAAATCCCGACGGCTCCATAGACCAGGTGGAAATCACCAGCTGCGGCTTAAACGGCGGTCCCCTGGTGGCCTGCGGCAGCTATCCCGCCGCCATCGCCTGCCATGTGACGGATCCCGAAACCCCGGACTGGATTGATTACCAGAATCCGCTGATGCAGAAATTGACCCGCATCACGGAAGAAAACGGCGAGCAGTTCATCACCGCGGTAAAGGACGGCACTGTCATCGGATTCAAGTATTTCGAATTCCTGGATGCGGATCTGGTATCCGCAGAAATGCGGGGCACCTTCAACGGCACCATCACCGTATCCTTTGACGAAGCCGGCAAGGATGTGATCGGCGTTTTCGAGACCCAGATCAACACCGACGACTGGCAGATGGAACTGATTCCGGTTTCTGCCCGCAGCGGCGTGCATCCGCTGTACTTTACCTTTAAGGGCACGGGCGAAGCCCAGTTAAAGCGCATCGGATTCCTTTCCATGTAAGAGAGGGGGACCAGACAACATGAGCGAGAAGTTATTTGACGTAAAGCAGTTTGCTGCCAAGGCCCGCAAGGCTGTATCCGAAGGCGTGGTTCTGTTAAAGAACGACCGTGAAGCCCTGCCCCTGGCGGAAGGCATGCGCATAGCGTTGTTCGGGCGCAGCCAGTTTAACTACTACAAATCCGGCACCGGTTCCGGCGGCATGGTGAACACCCGCTATGTCACCGGTGTGCGGGAGGCGCTTCTGGAAGACGGCCGTTTTCCCCTGGCGGAAGGCTTAAAAGAAGCTTACGATGCTTGGATCAAGGATCATCCCTATAACAAGGGCGCCGGCTGGGGACAGGAACCCTGGTTCCAGGAAGAGATGCCGGTGACAGAAGAACTGGCAAAGGCAGCCGCCGCCGAGGCCGACGCCGCCATCGTGCTGATCGGCCGCACGGCCGGCGAGGATCAGGACAACGCCGCAAAGGCGGGCAGCTATCTTCTGACCGAAGACGAAGAAGAGATGTTAAAGAACGTCTGCGCTGCCTTCGAAAAGACCATCGTTCTGTTAAACACCGGCAACATCATCGACATGAAATGGGTGCAGACCTATGATCCGGCCGCCGTGGCCTATATCTGGCAGGGCGGACAGGAAGGCGGCAGCGGTGTTGTCGACGTGCTTTCCGGCGATGTGTGTCCTTCCGGACGTCTGTCCGATACGGTGGCCTTCGATATCGCCGACTACAGCTCCACGGCGAATTTCGGCGATCCCGACAGAAACCTGCAGCAGGAAGACATCTACGTGGGATACCGCTATTTTGAGACCTTTGCAAAGGACAAAGTGCTCTATCCCTTCGGCTTTGGCTTAAGCTACACCTCCTTTGACATCCGCACCGAGGCCTGGTCCGTGGACGAGGACGCGGCGGAATTTTCCGTTTCCGTCACCAATACCGGCGACGTGGCCGGCAAGGAAGTGGTGCAGATTTACGTGGAAGCGCCTCAGGGGGCCTTGGGCAAACCGGTGCGCGCCCTGGTGGGCTTTGCAAAAACCGCCCTGCTGGAGCCGCAGGAAACCCAGGATCTGGATATTTCCATTCCGGTATACACCTTCGCTTCCTATGACGACAGCGGCTGCACTGGACATGCTTACGCCTACGTGCTGGAAGAGGGCGTCTACCGCTTCTACGTGGGTGCCAACGTGCGTGACGCCGCGCCGGCGGGCAGCTACGGCCAGGAAGAGACGGTGGTGGTAAAGCAGCACACCCAGGAGCTGGCACCCCGGGAGGCCTTCATGCGCATGCGTCCCAAGGAGGACGGCGAAGGCGGTTTTGAGATCGTCTGGGAGGATGTGCCCCTTCGCGCAGAAAAGGAAGAAGACATGCGCGCCCGCCAGATTCCGGCGGAAATCGCACCCACCGGCGACAGAGGCATCAAACTGGCCGATGTGCTGGATAAAAAAGCCTCCATGGAGGACTTCATCGCCCAGCTTTCCGACGAGGAACTGTTCGCCATCGTCCGCGGCGAAGGCATGAGCTCTCCGAAGGTGACCCCCGGTACCGGCGGCGCCATCGGCGGCCTGTCCGATGCCCTGGCCAAATACGGAATCCCCATGGCCTGCGTCACCGACGGCCCTAGCGGCATCCGCATGGACTGCGGCACCACGGCTTTTGCCATGCCCAACGGCACGCTTCTGGCCTGCACCTGGAACGAAGAACTGTCGGAAGAACTGTACGTCTGGGAAGGTCTGGAACTGCGGAAGAATCATGTGGACGCCCTGTTGGGCCCGGGCATGAACCTGCACCGCAATCCCTTAAACGGACGGAACTTCGAATACTTCTCGGAAGATCCGCTGCTCACCGGTAAGATGGCCGCGGCCCAGCTGCGGGGCATGCATCAGTACGATGTCACCGGTGTGATCAAGCACTTTGCCATGAATACCCAGGAAACCCGCCGCCGCCGCGTCAACAGCGTGGCCTCCGAGCGGGCCATCCGGGAACTGTACTTAAAGGGCTTTGAAATTGCGGTGAAGGAAGGAGGTGCCCACGCCGTCATGTCCACCTACGGTCCGATCAACGGCCGCTGGACGGCCAGTTCCTTTGAACTGCAGACCCGCATCCTTCGGGGAGAGTGGGGCTTTGACGGCATTGTCATGACCGACTGGTGGGCCGACGGAAACGATGAAGACGGCGAACCGGCGGTGACGAAGATGGCCTCCCTGATCCGGGCCCAGAACGACCTGTACATGGTCACCGTAGACGCCTGGAAAAACACCAACAACGATGACAGCGCCGAAGCCCTGGCCGAGGGAAAAGTCGCCCGTGCCGAATATCAGCGCAGCGCGGCCAACATCTGCAAATGGATCATGAACAAGCCGGTGATGGCACGTTTCCTGGGCAAGGAAGACGAGATCAGCCGCCGCCTGGACGAAGAGATGGACGAAGAAGATACCGCGATGTTTGATATGATCCGGGTTCAGCTTTCCGGCGCGGACGATGAAATCGATCTTTCCGCCGTTTCCACGGAAGCCGGATCCTCGGCCACCTTTATGGTGGCTCCGGCACAGCGCGGCATTTATGAGCTCATCTTTACCCTGCGCGCGGCAGGACAGAGCGATCTGGCTCAGGTGTCCATGTCTGTTTTTGCCGGCAAGGATCTGCTTTCAACAGTGACCTTAAAGGGCAGCGATCGCGACTGGCAAACTGTCACCATTCCGGTGCCGAATCCGGTTATGGAAACCGTTTATTTAAAGCTGTTTTTTGCCCAGAGCGGAATGGAAATCGAAAGCTTTAAGATGCATATGACCCGGGATCTGGAAGAGATCATCCGTCAGTATCAGGCGATGAATGGGTAAACGCGAAACCAAGCGAATGGAGAGCCCTGCCTGACAACAAGCAAACGCTTTGCGTTTGCTTGTTGTCACGGCATTCGCCGTATGCGTCCTCGCAGAAAACAGCTTATGCAAGCAAGCTTGCACCGCCGCTTTCTGCTCGCCCGCGCAGGGGATTCGCAATGAGCCATGCGCGACAGACTCGCGAACGCATGCGTTCACTCGTTGTCACGGCATTCGCCGTATGCGTCCTCGCAGAAAACAGCTTATGCAAGCAAGCTTGCACCGCCGCTTTCTGCTCGCCCGCGCAGGGCTCAT
>JAZPYY010000092.1:0-34710 GCA_045544375.1 Shuttleworthella sp. | reverse complement strand
CTTATTTCACATCGCCCGCTGTCTCCTCAGACAGCGGGCGATCTTTCTTTCGTGTCCGATTCGGATAAAAATCCAGGCTCTTCCTGTGAATGGCAAGCCCCTGTCTATGCGGTACACTGATTTCAACATGTACAACTGTGTTTCAGATGCGACCACATTTCCATCTCCCTTAAGTCAAAAGGAAAGGAGCTTCCATGAAAAAGAGAAATCAGAAAGTACCCTGGAGTAAAGGCCTGGCGCTTCTGCTTGCCGCCCTTATGACAGCCGCTGCCGTAGGCTGCGGCAGCACATCCGGCTCCTCTGCGGATGCAACCGCCCAGAACGGCGCCTCCACGGATGCAGCGGCCCAGAACGAAACCTCCGCAGATGCAGCTGCCACAGATGACACTGCCACGGATGCAGCGGCCCAGAACGAAACCGCTCAGGCCGACACCGCCTCGGCCGAAACCGCCTCGGACGCCTCCGCCTCGGGCGATGCCATCCCCCTTCTTCCCTCCACCGCCGGCAAGGATACCCATTTCACCTTCATCCCCGCCGGCCCGCCGGCTCAGGACTGCCCCTACACCGAGTGGAACGATTCGCCGGGGGTGCGCTACTGGCTGACGGAAAGCGGCGCAGCGCCCCGGGACATCACCATTGAATTCCATACCGGCGGCCTGACCTCCGCCTCCGACTACTACGCCACCATGCTGGCCACCGGCGAGTACACGGACGTCATGGCCGGCCAGCTGATCCCCTCGGACGCCGCCGCCCTGTACCAGGAAGGCGTGATCGTCGACATTGAAGATTACGTGGACGCATGGATGCCCAACTATCGGGCCTTCATCGATGCCCATCCGGAACTCCACGGAATGATCTATAATAAGATCGACGGCGAAGAAGTGATGCTGAAACTTTACGCGGTCAACGAAACCACAGGCGATCCCTGGGATTCTCTGGTGTACCGCCGGGACTGGATCTTAAAATACGGCAAAAATCCAAAGACCGGCGAGGCCTTCACCGGCGGATGGAACGAAGATGGAACAGAATGGACCGACGACATCGTCTTCCCCAGCGGAAACACCACCCCCATCTACATCTCCGACTGGGACTGGATGCTGGACATCTTCAAAACCGCGGTGGAAGAGCAGAATCTCACCGACGGATACGCCATGCAGATGATGTACACCGGCTACTATTCCATGGGCGATTTCTTCACCGGTTTCGGCGGATCGGCTCCGGGCTGGTACGAGACCAAGGACGGAGAAGTGCGCTACGGCTGGACGGATGACGAAGCCTGCGCCCGGGCCTATGTGGAATGTCTGGCGGACTGGTACAAAAAAGGATACATCGATCCCTCCTTCGACGAGCGCAGCGGCGACAATATCTTCTTCCAGATCGACCGCGCCAACGTGTTCGGCGGCAAAATCGGCGCCTGGCTGGGCCTGACCTCCCGCCTGGGCAACAACCTGGACATGCACGACGGCGGCCCCACGGAAGGGATCTGCTTCGCGGCGGCCAGCTCGCCCATCAACGACGTGTACGGCCCCAAGGAAGCGCAGGGAAAGGAGCCCTGGGTCTTCTTCAACCCCTCGGGCATTTTAGGAAGCTACGTGTATTTCACCAACAAGATCGTGGATAAGGATGTGGAAGCCCTCTGCAAAGCCATCGACTGGCTATACGCCGGCGAAGGCGCGGAACTGTCCAGCTTCGGCCTGTCGGATGTGCAGCAGGAAAAGATGCAGGATCCCTACATGATCGAAATGGGTCTGGCAAACGGCGGATACACCAAGGATGGCGACACCTACGTGATCGACCCCGTGGCCGTGGCTCACGATTACAAGAGCGAAATCAACTTCGCCTACCTGGCCATCGGCATGACCATCCAGAAGAACGTGGATCGCGGGCGGACGGATTTCATCCAGTCCCAGTTTGACGAAACCCACCGCTACGAAGCCAGCGTGGGCGTGGACTACCTGAAGAATCAGTTCACCGGCGACGAAGTGGATCAGGCCAATCTGGTCCAGGCGCAGGTCACCACTTACATCGACACCATGATCCCGGCCTTCATCACCGGCTCCCAGGAATTAAATGACACCAGCTGGGCCGATTTTGTAAATACCGTGCGCTCCTACGGCGTGGATGACATCACGGCGATCTATCGCCAATACCAGTAACTGGAATAAGGAGAAAAAACATGCTATCTGACGGACTCAACACCCTCCCCGAACGCCTCTGCGACGTCGCCATTGTCGGCGGCGGTACCGGCGGCGTCATCGCCGCCGTGGCTGCCGCCCGGGCCGGGGCAAAAACCATTCTGGTGGAACAGAAAGGCTACGTGGGCGGAACGGCCGTAGAAGGCGGATGCGCTCTCCACAGCTTCTTCGACGCCGGCCGGTCCTTCGGCCGCGAAAGCCGCAAGGTGGTGCGGGGAATCCCCGAAGAATTTGTCGAGCGCCTGGAAGCGGCTGGCGCCTGCACGGGCCATCAGCCCACGGAACGGTGGTATCAGTACGACAGCGACGCCTTGATCGTAGACACGGAAGGATACAAATTCGTGGCCCTTGCGATGCTGCGGGAAGCCGGAGTGGAACTGCTTTTGGACACCGCCTTTGTGGACGCCCAGGTGGAGGATGGCACCATTCAGCGCATCATCATCAGCAACCACCACGGTGTGTCGGCGGTACGGGCAAAAATGTACATCGACGCCTCCGGCTTTGCGGATCTTAGCCAGCGGGCCGGCGCAGAGGTGTCGGACTTTAACATCTACGCCGTCACCAACAGCATGGGCGTAGGCGGCATCGACATCGACAAAATCTACGGGATGCTGGAAGAAGCCGGCGCCGTGGAAGAACTGGCCCGGGGACCGCGCAGCGGCAGACCGGGACAGATCACCCGCGTCAGCGGAAACCTGCGCAACATCTCTCCGGAATTCGCCCAGCAGGCCCAGAAAATCGGCATGGATTTCATCACCACCACCATGCACGACAACTACCTGATGTTCATGAAACTGAACTACTCCGCGCCCCTGTCGGTGACGGATGAGGCCATGGCCTCCGAGGCGGAATATGAGCTTCGCCGGCGCCAGCAGGAGGGCATCCGACTGCTGCGGAAGTACATCCCCGGGGCGGAGCACGCCTTCATCGCGCGCACCTCCCCCTCCTTCTCCATCCGCAAGGCCCGCACCGTCACCTGCGATTACGACATGACCGCGGACGACGTGATGTACGGACGCCGCTTCGACGACGAGATCTACTCCTACGGATTTGTGGACATGGGCGGCCATTTCCACATCCAGGACGGGGTAACCTTTGGCATGCCCTACCGGGCCATTCTCGTGTCGGGACTGAAAAACCTCTACGCGGCAGGGATGATGGTCACCAGCGGATTCTTAGCCCACATGTCCACCCGCAACACCGTCAGCTGCATGGGCATGGGCCAGGCGGCCGGCACGGCAGCGGCTCTGTGCGCCCTTTCGGACATCCCCGACACCCGCAGCCTGCCCTACGACGCTCTGTATCAGAAGCTGAAAGAGCAGAACGTGTGGTTTGACGCCGAGCATCCCAGAGAAGATCTGCCCCAGACGGACTGGTTCGCCGAAGAAGACACCACCCAGATCACCTGCCGTACCCTGGTGACCGACATTCTGCCCGATGCCCGCATGCGGGAAATCGTGCTGAAGGAGATCCCCATGCTGGCCATGATGGTGCCCTCCACCGACGAAGCCAAAGACCGGATGAACTTCACGGAAGGCAAGGACACCATGGGGGCCTTAGGACCGGTAACCCTGCGGGCGCTGATGACCAACCGTCAGAAGGCGCTGGGCGAGCTGCTGCGAAAACTCAACAGCCCGGATTAATCCATTCGATGCCCCTTACACAGAACCGGAAAAGGAGCACCCCGTGAATACCCATCCCTGCTTTACGTCTTCACACCCCTCCATCAGCGATCCTGCCCCTTACTGGTGGCAGGATCGCGCCTGGCGCATCATTCACCTGAACTTCCGCGAGATCGACATGGCCGACTTAAACGCCGAAGACGTGGTGCGCCGTCTTACCGATCTGCAGGTGAACACGGTGATTCTGAACACCGCCGGCATCGTGGCCTATTACGACACCCGGCTGCCCTTTCAGTACAAAAGTCCCTATCTCACCGGAGATACCCTGCAGCAGCTCTTCGCCGCCTGCCGCCGGGCGGGCCTTCGCGTCATCAGCCGGGTGGATTTTTCCAAGGTGCGCCGGGAGATTTATGATCAGCATCCCGAATGGGCCTATCGGAATCAGAAGGGCGAAATCATCGACTACCACGGCAACATCCACGTGTGCTTCAACAGCGAGTACCAGCAGGAGCGGATGCTTCAGATCTTAGAAGAAGTCATGGATCAGCTGGATCCGGACGGCTTTTTCCTCAACATGGGCGAATACTCCGTAGCCTATGACTACTCCCGGGGATGGCAGGGCATCTGCCAGTGCGACACCTGCCGGCAAAAGTTTAAAGAGCGCTTCGGCCGTCCGCTGCCCAAGGCCGAAAATCCGGAGGATCCGGCCTATCAGGATTACCTGCAGTTTCAGAAGGAAACGGTGGAAACATACTACGCCAACATCCGAAAAACCATCAACCGCAGGCGGCCGGACGTGCTTTTCTACCACATGACCAACACGCAGATGCTGCGGCAGGAAATCTCCACCTCCGTCATGCGCCAGGGGCCGCCCTTCATCTACCAGGCCTCGGAAGCGCTGAAGGTGGAAAAAGGCAGCTGGCCCCAGAAGGTGTGCGGCGAAACCTCGGTGGACGCCATCGACATGTGCTACCGGTATGTGTCCGTGTCCCCCCACGAGGTGTCCCTGCGCATGGCCCAGTCCCTGGCCAACGGCGGATTTGTGGACTTTTATCAGAACGGGCGGATGGACAATCATCCCAACCGCACGGCCTATCCGGTGCTGGCTTGGTACTGCGGCTATCACAAAAAGCACGAGGCGGATTATCATTCCAGAGAATCCCTGGCCCGGATCCTTCTGGTGAAACCGCCCCGGTCCTTCACGCCGGATACGGCGGCCGCCATGGAATACCGGGGATGGTACCGCGTGCTGTGTGAGAATCATTTTCTGTTTGACTGTGCGGAGGGGAGCGCGCTGGCCAACGCGCGCTGGGAAAAGTATGAGACGGTGATTTTGCCCCAGATCACAGATCTGTCCGACGAAGCGGCAGAAGCCCTCGCGGCCTTTGCAGAAGGTGGCGGAACCCTCATCGCCACCGGAGAAACCTCCTTTTACACCCCGCGGCATGTGCGGCGCGAAAAGCCGGCTCTGGCGGATGCGCTTGGCATCCGGACGCTGCTTCAGACGGAAGAGCAGATCGTCTCTTCCTACTTCGTGCTGGATCCGCCGGAAGATTATCCGGATCTGGAAGGGGCCGATTATGTGTACCTGAAAGGCCGATACATCCATGCCGAATACCAGCCCCACACAAAAGGCTATCTGACCCGCATTCCGGTGCACACCTTCGCGCCGCCGGAGCAGGCCTGGAGCGATGAGCGCACAGAGGATCCGGCCTATACGGTGACCGCATATGGCAGCGGCCGAGGCGTGTATCTGCCCTGGCTGTGCGCAGCGGAATATATCGCCCACGGATTTGACAATCAGGAACTGTTTTTAAAAGATCTGCTGATGAACGGGCTTCACATTCGCCCGGCGGAAACCAACGCGCCGCCCATGGTGGAAATCACCTATACCCGACGGGAAGCCGCCGGCGCCTGCTACCTGCACCTGGTGAATGCCTCGGGCGCCTATAACGGATCCTACTTTGCGCCCAATCTGTTCCAAAACCTCTACGTGGATCTGCCCTGGGATGAAGCAGCTCCCATAGAAGTGACAGATCTGCTCACAGATCAGCCCGCCTCCTGGGAGCTGCAAGAAGGCGTTCTGCGCCTCTTCATTCCCCGTCTGGAGCAGTTTGCAGCCCTTCGGATTGTGCCTGATACGCCGCCGGCGTGCAGCCATAGTAACGGGTAAACACCCGGTAAAAGCTGCTGGCATTGGCGTAGCCCAAAGCGGCGGAAATGGCCAGAATGGGCATCTGCTTTGACCGCAGCAGGGCAGCGGCGCGCTCCATGCGCAGCCGGGTCACCAGATCAGAATAATTCATGCCGGTACATAAGCGCACGATGCGGTTCACCTGCCGGGCGCTGTAGGAAAAATGCTTTGCCACGTCGGAAAGCTTCGCCGTGGCAAACTGGGTCTGAATGTAATTCAAAATCGCGGAGTACTCGTGCTTCCAGAAAAAACTGTCGCTGCGGGGCAGTTTCGCCGTGCCCTCGTAGCGCCGCAGAAGCAGGGAGAAAAACACCCCCATCATGGAATTGATCATCTGGGAACTGTACACTTCCCGGCGGCGATACTCCTCAATCATGGAAATCACCATATCACGGATCTGCGGATCATCTCCTGTCTCGAACTGGACATAGGAGGTGGTCTGCTTTTCATTTAAGGCCTTCCGGAAAAAGGAAGACATGAGATTCTCCCGGGAAATCAGGTTCCAGAACACCTGGTCAAAGGTGCTGCTGCGGATCAGAAAGATAAAAAGCACGGTATCGTCATCAAAATTCCGGCTGGCGTGCACAATGCCGGGGGCCAAGATCAGCACGGAACCGGGCCGGGTGGTAACCACGCCATCCTGGAAATGGATGGTGCCCTTCCCGGAAAACGTGTAATACACCACGAAAAAGCTGTTGGCGTGCCAGTGGCCGGGGGTGTAGCGATACAGCCGCCCCACGGAGATGTCATGGCTGGAAAGGATAAAACGATCTTCATTCTGGGCAGCAAAAGCCTCGGCCAGAAGCATGGCCGTTTTCTGATCCTTCGGATTGCTCTGCAGCCGGCGGCCCAAAGCAGCAATCCCCGTGGGATTGGGATCCAAAAGGATGGATGTGTCGGAAAAATCACCGCCCATCACGCCGTATTCCTGAATGGCCCAGCGGATAAAAGAGGCAAACTCCTCCGACGTCATGATCTTATCGGCCAGCTCGGGATGAAACGCCATAATTTCCTTCTGCCGGCGCTCCAAAGGCATCATCTGCAGATCGATATCCATAAAAAACCTCATGTCAAAAAAAGATAACGCACCATGGATTTAAGTGTAACGGAAAGCGGCGGATAAAACAATGGGACAGAGGCCGTCCGAGCCGTCCGGGGCCTGCCCCCTGCTCAAAGTCCCATGAACCGTACACACACCTGTGCAATAATACAATCATCCCAAAACAAACACGCAAAACTCACCCCCTTCCTGAAAGGAGAATGCTATGTTCACCCTCGCCAACGAAGATTTAGAGCTTACCCGTGCCATCGACACGGCCTTGGTCTGCGCCATTCTTGACGAAGAAAACAGACACAAGGAAGATGAAAAACAATCCAAAGACAGCGGAACATCCCGGCGCACCTGTGTTATAATAAAAAGCAACTGATTGTACAGCCGTATCCGGGAGTCCAAACTATGAAATATCTGGATGAATTCCGTTTCGCCCCCATCGAACAGGAAGAGCAGTTCATAAACTACATCCGGCGCACCTGCTACGACACCTTCTACCCCTTCGGGATCTTAAGTGCCCGGGGCTTTCGCAGCATCACCTTCGAGCCCCTGACCATCCTCTACGGCAGCAACGGATGCGGAAAGTCCACGGCCTTAAACGTCATTGCCGAAAAGCTGGGCGCCCAGAGAGACACCCTGTACAACCGCTCCAGTTTCTATGAGGATTACCTGCGGATGTGCATCTGCGAAACATGGCAGGGCCGACCGGAAGAAATCCGCATCATCACCAGCGACGACGTTTTTGATTTCATGCTAACCTTACGCAGCCTGAACGAAGGCTTAGACGCCCGACGAGAAGAACTGTTTCAGGAATACACCGAAGCAAAATACGCGAAGTTCCAGATGCGCTCTCTGGAGGATTACGAACAGCTGAAAAAAGTCAACGCCGCCCGGAAAAAGAGCAGCTCCCAGTCAAAGTACGTCCGGGAACACATGATGGGAAATGTGAGAGAGCACTCCAACGGGGAAAGCGCCTTCATCTACTTCACGGAAAAGATCCGACAGAACGGCATCTACCTGCTGGACGAGCCGGAAAACAGCCTGTCCCCGGAACGGCAGATGGAACTGTCGGAATTCCTGGAAAACAGCGTCCGCTTCTACGGCTGCCAGATCATCATGGCCACCCACTCGCCCTTCCTGCTGTCCATGAAAGGCGCGCGGATCTACGATCTGGATGAAACTCCGGTGGACATCAAACCCTGGACGCAGCTTAAGAACGTGCGGGCCTATTACGAATTCTTTCAGAAGCATAAGGAAGAGTTTTAAAAGACCAAAACACGCCGTGCCTTCGGAACAAATTGTTCCCTTTGGAACAGATTGTTCCATCCGACCCAAATTGTTCCATCACGGAACAGATTGTTCCATCCCGGCCCAAACTGTTCCATCCCGGAACAATTTGTTCCGAAAAAATTCTTAACCCCGCCAATTTGTCCAAACCTGTACATTTGCCGACAATACGTCCGCCCTATTGTCACCTATACTAACCTCGTCACACTTGGGAGCATTGGCAGGCAGCCGTCCGCAGCAACCGCCCGCAACGCACCGGGCAGATCGCCGCAGACGGCCGCAATCATCGGAAAGAGCCGTCTATGAACGCAGAACAACGGTTTGACGCGCTGACCGACCTGATCGAGCAGGAAGTCAGCAAACGCTACAGCAAGCCAGCCGCGTACATCGCACAGGACGTATGCGCCGTCCTGGGAATGGGCATCCGCGAAGTAAACGCGGTATTTTCGTTCCTGGCAGGCGTGCCCCTGTTAGAGTACATCCGGGAACGCAAGCTGATGGCCTCATACCGTCTGCTGATCACACAGGATGAGCAGGACATTAACGCTGCCCTGGAAGTAGCCGGCTACGACAACCAAAGCTCCTTCACCAAAAGCTTCAGAAAGAGGTTTGGTATGACACCCGGACAGGCATTCAAAAAACGACAGGCAAATCTGTACAAAAATCCCCTCAAATGGAAGCAGCTATCCCAGGATGACGCGCCGGAACTGGAAGTTCCCGCCGAAGTCGTCCCCATCGAGCAGGCCCGCTTCGGTCTGGAAGAGCAGGAATTCGCCAAGATCATCTTGGCGGCCGGACTGCAGGAACTGATGAACCTAAACGACGCGGCCGCAAACGTGGCCTATCGCTTAGCCAACCGGAAGGACATCGACATGCTGGCCGCCTTCGAGTTCGTCCTGGAAATCATGCAGGAAGAATTCCCCGAAAACGCCCAGTCTACCCTCACGGAAATCCAGCTGGAAAAGACCCTCAAAGGCAAAGACACCCTGATCCATCTGTGCGCCCGGTACGGCTACTCGGTGCATCGCGCAAAACAGATCATGGCCACCATGGGCTACTGCGGCTTCAATCCCGCGGAGGTGCCCGACGAGGTCATGGACTGCTTCGACCCGCAGTTTTGGACCATCACCGAATACATGCAGCTTTACCGCCGGTATGTGGATGCCGGCGGCTGTGTGCCGTACAGCGGTTTTCTGGACGCGGTATACGACGACAACGAATTCGTGGAAGACGCCGCCATCGGCAAATCCCTCGTCGACAACGTAGACGAACAGATGCAGCTGTACGGCAGCCTCGCGGAGATACTGGAAAGAGAGCGAGACGACATGGAAGCCGCGGAAGCCATGGAACGCTGGGCCATGGAAGAAACCTACGGCGGCGAGCCGGACTACTATGATTACGACCCCGATATGGATAACCTCGCATATGAAGAGATCGACAACGAGAATGAGGACGATGGGATGGAATGGTATGAGGAGGAAGAACCCTGGTAAGGAGGACGTATGAAAAAGCTATTCGGTGGATCAGGCGGGCGGAAAGACGATCTGGAGCAGGCAGCGGATTTCGCCATGTTCATGATGCTGATGGATGATCTGGACGAGGAAGATGACGACGAGGATGAGGATGACGATCTCTACGGCTTCCTCGATGAAGATGATGACGATGACCTGCCGGATCTGTTTGATTAGCAGATGCAGATCTGTAACTGAGGTAAGAAAGGGAAGGGAGTGACACTCATGAAACAGGAAAAATCATGCGGCGCGGTTGTATGGAAGATGAAAAAAGGCCAGCGCCTGTACCTTGTCGAGCATATGATTCAGGGGCATACTTCCCTCCCCAAAGGACATGTGGAAGGCGATGAAACCGAGGAAGAAACCGCCCTGCGGGAAATCCGCGAAGAGACCGGCTTAGATGCAGTGCTCGACACCGGCTTTCGGCATGTGATCACATATTCGCCCTATCCGGATGTGGTCAAGGATGTGGTGTTCTTCACCGCAGAGGCAGCGGACGGTGAGATGAAAAATCAGGAAGAAGAAGTCAGCGCACTGGAGTGGATGACCTATGAGGATGCCTACCGGGCAATGACTTACGACACGGATAAAGAAACCCTCGAAAAGGCAAACGCATACCTGTCGTAATGTCGCTCTGCAGGCGACCCGCTCCACAGGCAGCCGTGCTACCTTTTAGGTATAACAGGAAGTTTTTCGTTATGACAGAGGAGGCAGCAGTATGCGCAATCATTCACTAACAAAGATCCTGAGTACAGTGGACAAAAAGTCGACAAAGACGGCTGCGGACGCACATATGGACGCCATCCGCGGCTGTCTTATTGGCGGTGCTGTAGGCGATGCTCTTGGCTACGCCGTGGAGTTCTGGGATGAGGAACTGATCTTTTCGCAATACGGCCCCAATGGCATTACAGCATATGATACAGATCCGGCCTCAGGCAAAGCACTGATTTCGGATGACACCCAGATGTCACTGTTTACCGCGAATGGCCTCCTGACTGGTTTGACTCGCGGACGCGAACGCGGAATTATGGCAGCGCCCCGCACTTATGTTGCCAAGGCATATCAGGACTGGCTGAAGACACAGATCTGCTCGATGCAGGAGGTGAACCGGAACAAACAGAACACAGAGGAAGACGAATCTTCCAGGCTTCTGAACGTACCTGAATTATATTTTCGCCGGGCACCTGGAAAGACCTGCCTCACAGCACTCAGCGAAAACGAATGGTACGAAGATTATATCGCAGCAGTGCGAAATGACAGCAAGGGCTGTGGCGGAATTATGCGTGTTGCACCCCTGGGCCTGTGCAATCTGTATTCGGACATCCGTGAACTGGACAGAGAAGGAGCGCAGCTGGCAGCGATTACTCACGGTCACTCCCTGGGATACATGCCGGCAGCCGTACTGGTGCACATCATCAACCGTATCGTGTATCCGCCGGAAGGTCGCAGGATGACGTTGGACCAAATTGTTCTCGAAGCCCGGGATACAATTGCGGAGATCTTTGCCGGGGATGAAAACCTGCCGGCCTTAGTGGAGATCATCAACCGGGCTATGCAGCTGGCAAAAGAGCCGGACACCGATGACCTGGACTGCATCCATCAGCTGGGTGAAGGCTGGGTCGCGGAAGAAACACTGGGAATCGCACTGTACTGCGCACTGCGCCATCAGGATGACTTCTCCGCCGGGGTGATTGCGGCTGTGAATCATAACGGAGATAGCGACTCCACAGGCGCGGTAACAGGGAACATTTTGGGCGCAATGATAGGGTATGAGGCGATAGAGGAGAAGTGGAAGCGAGATCTGGAGCTAAAGGATGTGATACTGGAGATGGCGGAGGATCTGAGTCAGGGAACACGTATTGCAGATTTAAGCGACAGCAAGTAGCAGGAGTGGCAGAAGAAATATATAGAGAGACACCAGGGAATAACTGCAACGCATTATAGGTGACATAAGTACAGCAGAAGTATTGCCCCAGTATCCAGAATTACCCATAATTAAAGGAAAACAATTGGTGGCACTAGACAAGTGTGGTAAAATTGAATTTATATTTTGTGTCCTAACATAATGCCACTATTAAAATGGGGTGAATTTGGAAATGTCTGATCTTTCGTTTGAAATTGTACAAAATATAGCATGCTTTTCAAGTTCGAAAAGCGGTTGGATTAAGGAACTTAACCTTGTCTCATGGAATGGGAACGAACCAAAATATGATATTCGGAGCTGGTCTGAAGATCATAAAAAGATGGGGAAAGGTATAATGCTTTCACGTGAGGAGTTGAGCGTCCTGCATTCGGTATTATTAGAGTTGCAGTTTTAACAAAGTTTAACTGGTGTTTAAAAATGGGTATGAGAAACTGCGGTATTTATTAAAACAGACCTACATAGATATTTATGCACTTGAAGAGATAGGAAAGATAAAAACGACCGCGCAGGAGGATTCTTGGACATTATACAAAAGTAGTACACATATTCTCGGGCATATTTGCGAACTTCTTAAAAAGGATTTAGGCCTTATAATATGGAAAATCTATATTGATAAAGATGAACGAGCTAATACTTTACAGCATTTAAAAAGTCTAATCTTTTGTGAGATTGGTGATATTGATGAGGTTCGTTCCAAACTTAAAAATATAGATTTATCTGAGGAATCGCAAGAAGAGATATCTCGCTTGGATGAATTGAGAAAAAAATATCTGGCGCATAATGATAATGAATCGGCAAAAGTAGCGGTCAATATTTCAAATCTGGTAATTATTGTTGAGACAATGCGTTCTATTTTAAACGCATTGTGCTTACCTAGTATTGATGATAGGGTGGTTATTCTTTCTGACAAGGATTTGATGGCTATTAAAATAGATGTTTCAATTGGACTTAGACGAATGATAGAACAAAGCCTTGTGCCTGTAAATCCGTCTGAGACAATTCATAATTGAGATGACCAACAAATGGCGACGTCATTTGTTAGGTGAAATCAGAACCCATGTCACTGCGAAAGGGATAATTGTGAAGGGTAAATGGGAGTTAGCGCGGTATTTGTTGGACGCAAAAAAATGTGTAGATAGTCTGTGGTACATTGCTGAAAATATAGAACAACTAAAATATCTAAATTTGCGCCAAAAGATTAGCGAACGACGAACGGTGTTTTACATTGATTGTTGTGTCGTTGTTGACGAGTTTGTCTCCACTAAAAAAGGTAGAAAAAAAGAACTTTGTATAAACGATGAAATTATAGATCGAATATACTATGAACGAGATAAAAATAGTGCACATAAAGATGATCAGTATAAGGAGAAAGAGTATTCTTCAATTCTTGACATAAAAAAAGAAATGGAGGAGCAAATTGTTCGTGTTAGAGAAGTGGCCGCGATATGTTTGCCAAATAATCTAACTTTGGATTTTGTCTGCTATGATAGGGAACTGTTTCGATTAATTCATCGTATTACGGCAGATGTTGAAGAACAGATTTTGAAAAAGAAATACCCGCAGAGAGATGTTGTGCAATCTATTATGCAATCTTCAGAGAATATAAAAACCCTGAAGATTCTAAATGACACGGAAGAATTGCGTTCAATTGAACCAGAGAGCAGGTCTGAATATGGAGTGGTTTTTTCTAATGGGCTTTGCTTCTATGAGGGTGTTCAAGAGATGCAAGACGCGTGCGTTAGAAGCAACGTTCTTTTCAATGAGAATATATGGATCTCTGTAAATAACAAAGAGATGGAGAAACTAGAAAGCCTTACAAGATTAGGCGCTTATGATGAGTTTGGAATTATACAAGAACCGCCGAGAGATCCTATTTTATTGGCACGGATACAAAAAATATTAAACAGTCCTGTGGAAAAGGATTGATGCGGTTTTAAGGTGCGGTGAATATAGATGAAAATAGATGATATACGTGAACTGTTTTCATGTGCCAGTGTGGCTACAAAAGGGAATTACCTTGGTACCGGTCACCGTGAAGAAAGTGTGAAAGAATTCTAAAATATGATGTTAGAATTTGAACACATGGTTTTTATGGTGACTGGCACCTAGACTCTTTCATAATGATTTGCACGGGATTGTGCACGAAATCATTAAAAACGTTTGGTTTCCAAACGACCGTAACAATGGTTTCCTATGACCGGGAAACGGGTTTCCAAAGTGTCAGAATCACGGTTTCCACTACACCGGACTCAGGGTGTAATCCGAGCCGGTATATTCACGTAAGGAAACAAACATTAAGGTGACAACAGAAAAAATGATAGGAAAATACAGAATTATCACCCTGTGTGGTAGCACTCGTTTTAAAGAAGCTTTCATAGAAGCCCAGAAGCGTCTGACACTGGAAGGCAACATCGTCATCAGTGTTGGCCTGTTCGGTCATTCTGGCGATGCAGAAGTCTGGGAAGGCATGGACGAAGGTACGCGCACCGCAACAAAGGAAATGCTCGATGACATGCACCGACGGAAGATCGACATGGCGGATGAGATCTACGTCATCAATGTCGGCGGGTATATAGGTGAAAGCACCCATGGTGAGATCGAATACGCGAAGCAGACGGGGAAGAGAGTGAGATATCTGGAGCCTGTGAACGAAAATGGACTGACAGAAGGAGCTTGTTCAATGGAAAATATCAATGTTAGGATTAGCCCATACCCCATCCCGAAAGACAGCTCCCCGTTGTATCTCAATACGCCGTCGTTGATAGATCCATCGTTTGCTGAACTGTACTCAGACGATGATCTGAATCCGGATCCGGCTCCGGACAATGTACGGTTTTATATACCGTTGGATGTAAATCATAATGCTATTCTGCGCCGCTTAGAGTATTTGATCTATCGCTACGGGGAAGCCAACGAAGGTAATGAAGTAGACTTTGCGTTAGATGTCGATCGGCTTATTACGCAGATACATTATTATGACCGGGTATGGTATGTGCGCCACATGCCAGAGGAAGGGAGCCATAGCGCGGAAGGGATTGCGTTGGCAAAGGATTTTATCGAATTGCTGAAGACAGTTCCGGATGGATGCGCAGAAAGGTTTCCGTTTGAGACGATAGAGGAACTTCAGAAAGAGTATTTGGCGTAAAGTGCTTGTCATGTTTATAAACGTCAACCAGAAAGTGAGCTACGCGCTGATTTGATTTTGAGCCACTCCACGTAAAACGAACAGGAGGCTTTTATGAGATCGATTCTGATCAAGGACACCACAAAGGAAGAACGGGAAGAGATTATCCGCTCGTCCCTTGACTGCGGTGGTGGCTGCGAGAACTGTTCTTCCTGCTGGCTGGGCGGGGGCAATCCCTGGGGGATTTATCAGGACTATATTGATGGCAAACGTGAGATAAGAGAGATTAATTCCGGATATATGGAAGAATATCGCCAGGACAGGCAGATCAAAGGGTAGGGGTCTAAAAAGAGGAAGGATCGTTTTTATACCTAAACGCATACTGAAAGGACAGGTGGTAAGCAATGATGGAAATATCAAAAGCGGACTGGAAGCTGTTCCGGGAAAGACTGCCTGAGTGGCAGGAATCTTTTATGGAGCGGCTTGATCGGGAATACATAGAACTGCTTGGCAGCGATAAACCTGCATCGGAGAAGTTCTGGGCGCTGGAAAAACGCATCCGCCAGGATAAGCGCTTGCCCGGCGTACGGCTTGAGCTTCGGAAATCAGAAATGGGCTGGGATAGGTCTACCAGTCACCGTGAATACTGGTAGGTTAATGGGAATTGGAGAAAACAATGATTAAGGTATATTGCTACAGTAAATGTTCCACCTGCAAGAAGGCCCTGAAATGGCTGGACGATCACGGTGTCGAACATGAAACCATCGATATTAAAGCAAACCACCCGGATGAGAAAACCCTGCTGGCGTATTATGCCGCGAGCGGGCTGCCCTTAAAGCGGTTTTTTAACACCAGCGGCATTCCGTATCGGGAACTGGAACTTTCGAAGAAGCTGCCGACCATGAGCGAGGATGAGCAACTTGCGCTTCTTGCCACCGATGGGATGCTGGTAAAACGGCCGCTGGTGGTGGGAGACGGATTTGTTTTGACAGGTTTTAAGGAAGAAGAGTGGGCAGCGAAGCTGGCGAATTAGCCAGAAGATTGGCAATGCTTTAATGAGGAATTCATCATGAAAAACCAGTACGTGGGCGACATCGGTGACTTTGGAAAATATGGCCTGCTTCGGTTTCTCGCAGGAAAGGGAATCCGGGTTGGCGTGAACTGGTATCTGACAAAAAATGATGATTCTGCAGACGGCCGTTTCACGGAATACCTGAAAAAGGATGAGTTCTGCAAATTCGATCCTGTTGTTTTCGATACGTTAAAGAAGGTTGCAGACACCCCGGAAAAGAACGTTCAGATGATCGAAGCTGCAGATCTGATTCCGAAGGCGCTGTATTACAACGAAATGATCGACGTTTCGGCCAAGAACAGCCAGGGCCGTAAATGGAGCCGTCAGTTTTGGTTTAATAATTCCATGCTGCTTCTGAAGGATGCAGATCTGATTTTTGCAGATCCCGACAATGGACTGACGACTACGAAAGCCATCCAGTCCAAGGGCAGCGAAAAGTATGTCCTGCCGGATGAACTGGTCCGCTACTATTCCGCGGGTAAGAACGTGGTCTACTATTGCCATAAGGGCCGGCGGACAAAGGATGCGTGGGAGCGGGCTAAAGTCGTGATGAAGCAGTATCTTCCGGATGCGCAGATCATGGCAGTCACCTATCACAAAGGAACACAGCGTTCCTATATCTTCCTTGTCCATCCGGATGACTGCCGAAAATATAGGGAATATCTGGATGCATTTTTGGAAACACCTTGGAACAAATTGTTCTCAGACGAGGAGATCCGAGAACCGGATCAGATGACCGACTGGACGAAGAACTGCACCACCTCCACCGTTGACATCCAGAAGTTTGTCCGCATGATGGAGCGGACAAAGAACGGCGAGCCGGTGGACTGGAACTGCCCGTTCTGCGGAGGAAAGGTGCGCCTGTTTGAAAGCAACGGTGGACATACAGTGATCTGCTGTGAAGCATGTGATATGCGGATTACGCTGGATTGTTAGAACAGATTGTTCCGTCCTGGCTCAATCTGTTCCGAACCTTGGAACAAATTGTTCTATCCCGGTCCAATCTGTTCCAAATACCTTTCTTTTAAAAGAAGCCGGGGAACGAATAATATCAGGAGCGAAGGAAGGGATCAGATATCTTTACTGAATCGCAAATAGAGAGAGCATGGTAGCAATAACAGATGTATGAAAGCGAACAGGAGCCTGTTATGAGATCGATTCTGATCAAAGACACCACAAAGGAAGAACAGGAAGAGATTATCCGCTCGTCCCTTGACTGCGGTGGTGGCTGCGAGAACTGTTCTTCCTGCTGGCTGGGTGGGGGCAATCCCTGGGGAATCTATCAGGACTATATTGATGGCAAACGTGAAATAAGAGAGATTAATTCCGGATATATGGAAGAATATCGCCAGGACAGGCAGATCAAAGGGTAGGGGCCTAATAAGAGGAAGGATCGTTTTTTGATACCTAAACGCATACTGAAAGGACAGGTGGTAAGCAATGATGGAAATATCAAAAGCGGACTGGAAGCTGTTCCGGGAAAGATTGCCTGAGTGGCAGGAATCTTTTATGGAGCGGCTTGATCGGGAGTACATAGAACTGCTTGGCAGTGATAAACCGGCATCGGAAAAGTTCTGGGCGCTGGAAGAGCGTATCCGCCAGGATAAGCGCTTGCCCGGCGTACGGCTTGAGCTTCGGAAATCAGAAATGGGCTGGGATCTTGTCCGGCTCCTTGGAGACGGTGCGATCACCGAGTCAGATCTGGAAGGATTCAGCGAGGACTTAAGAGATGCGGTGCTCCATTTGGTAAAAGTGCATTATGAGTGAACCGTTTGTTAACCTTGTTACCAGTCACCGTGAAGAAAGTGTGAAAGATTTCTAAAATATGATGTTAGAATTTGAACACATGGTTTCCATGGTGACTGGCACCTAGACTGCTGTGGACCACCGATAATTGTTCCCCAACAAAGTCTTTGGGTCGACAGCCTTCATGATGCCGCCAAACTTTTTTCTCTAGGTGGATTGACAATCAGCAAGACGATGATATAATTAAATTACCCGATAGGTAATTTTGGAGATGGACCGGTGAAGATACTATATTCAAATGCCAAAGTCGAACAGCAATGTACTAACCTAAAGGCAGCAACTAAGTTGTTCGGTGGAGACAAAGCAATGGCTGTAAGCTTAATGTCGAGAATAAACGCAATTGAGCAGGCCACTATCATAAAAGATATTATTGTTATTCCTCCATTTCGTTTCCATAAACTCAAGGGAAACCTAAAACAGTATTTTGCGATAGATGTCAAAACTATTCGAGATAAATGGAGAATAATTCTTCGTCCTCTTGATGAAAACGAGCAGGTTTATGATCCGTGTAATATTGATGAGATAGCATCTGTTGTGACAATTGTTGAGATAAGGGAGGTGAGTGCGCATTATGAGTAACTATATTGAATACAACGATAAAGTTGCTTTCCATCCTGGTTATTACCTGAAAGAAATGGTTGATGAAAGCGGGCTTACCCAGGAAGACTTCGCTAGGCGTTTAGGCACGACACCTAAGAATCTCAGCATTTTGATAAGAGGCGAGCAGAGCCTATCTATTGAAATGGCGTCCAAGCTTTCTAGAATGCTTGGGACAACAATCGGCTTTTGGCTTGGTTTACAACAAGCTTACGATGAAAAGGTTGCAGAGTTTCTTTCGGAGGAAGAACTGAAAAAAGAAAGAGAAACTTTCAAGCTGATTGATTATCAGTATTTCCGGGAAAACTTCGGATTGCCTAACCTCCCGAGAAAAGTTGATGAACAAATAAAATGTGTAAGGGAGTTTCTTGCTGTTTCCTCTTTGGTTGTTTTGGAAGAACGCAACCTTGCTGTCAGTTTTAGAAGTTATACTGATGAGTTGACAAAATCGAATATCGTTAACTCTAATGCTATGGTTCAACTTGCAATTAATCGCGCCTTAAAAATGGAAACTCCTAAGTATAATAAAAAGAAGTTTGAAAAGGCCGTTGAGTTTGCATTAACACAAACAAAAAACCACAGCAGTTTCCTGTCTGCCGTAAGAGAGGCTTTCCGGGAAGCTGGGGTTGCATTGGTAGTACTTCCAAATCTTAAAAACTCTGGAATTAACGGCGCAACAAAAAAAATCGATGGGAAAATGATGCTTATGGTAAATGACCGTAGGCACTATGCCGATACTTTTTGGTTTACTCTTTTCCATGAGATTGGCCATATCTTAAATGGAGATCTTGGGATAACCATTAACAATGAGGCCGAGGACGAGGCGAACATGTATGCACAAAGAGCGTTGATTCCTCAGGAAAAATACGAGGAATTCGTGGGTATGCATCGATACTTCGACGAGAAAACTATTATTTCGTTTGCTGAAACAATAGACCAAGACCCAGGGATTGTATTAGGCAGACTAATGATAGACGGAAAGGTAGATTATACTGAAACCCGTTTGTCAAACAAGTTGCGACATAAATACAAGGTTGTGATAGCATAATCTTTGCTCAGGGTTCACTTACCTTTTGATTCTATCAATAAAGAAGTGAGGATCCCCGCATATTATGCCGTCATCCATCGCCCTGGGATGCAATTGATATGCACCTTGGTACCAGTCACCAAGGTGGTACACTTAGCACCTTGTTACCAGTCACCGTGAAACACACCATTGTCCCATTAAGTTTTTGAAAAACACGCGAACAAAAAGCTTAGCGCCCGTAAAATGATGATGGCTGGGGTTTGTTCTGAGACGTTCCCAGTTTTTTTCCAAGGCTTTTCTTAGTTCGCAAATCAACGCCTTGATTTCAGAGGTCTCAAAACGGATATTTATTTCCGTCTCCTCTTCTGCCGATAATGCTTGTACAAATCCCGGGAGCAAAGATGCTGGAAGCCGCTTTTTATTTCCGTTGGTATCCTCTGTAAACTGTAGTTCAATTTCGGCTAAAGTATAAACATTAATTGCGGGCGAATCACCAACATTCTTAAGCTTGATTGTAAATCCAAGCTGCATCCGGGTATAGTCCGTGGCATCCCAAGCAGATCCGTATGAATCAGTTACATATGGAACAACACACGGTTGCTTATCTATCTTTATTTGTTTTGCAACAAGTTCAGCTGATTCCTTAGCGTAATTTGCTTGGCGCTTGGTGTGTCCAACATAAATGATCGTGACAACAACCATGATCAGCGAAGAAAGCAGCGACAGTACTCCTGCATAATCACTGTTGATGATTTTTATGAATTCCAGCATTTTTCACCTCAATTCAGTTCATCGCACACAGCGAGGAGTTCGTTTACAAAGACCTTGGTACCAGTCACCGTGAAGAAAGTGTGAAAGATTTCTAAAATATGATGTTAGAATTTGAACACATGGTTTTCATGGTGACTGGCACCTAGACTGGTTCCGAAGTATCAGGACGGCTATGAGTGGGGCGGCGTGTTTGCCATGAATCCGAAGGAGACGTTTCTTTCCGCGGAGGAGTACGACGAGCTCGTCGCGATGATCGCCGCGCGTCTGTAAACCGGCCGGCGGCCGTACAGACGGTCACGATACCGGACAGCGAACGAACCGGGTCAGGCAGTCCTGCCTGACCCGGTTTTTCTGCCGTGCCGTATCTGCGGGGTGCTGTCCGCCGCGCGTCTGCGTCAGTCGAGGATCGTGATCCGGCCCTCGACGTGGGCGTCGAGCCCGCTATTGGTGCTCATGTACTCCTCGATGATGTTGTTCTGCGAGGTCGCGACGACGCGGGGCTTCATGTTTTCGGCGACCTCCGCAAGCGGCACGCCGAGAAATGCGTCGAAATTCTTGAAATGATAGGCCTGCAGGCCGATTCTCAGCTTCATGTCGTCTGTGACGGGTTCGCCGTTGAAGGTCAGCTCCTCGATGGTGTGCGTCGATTTGCGGTAGACGATCCGCACGCCCTTCGAGACCTGGTAGAATTCGGTTTCGCCGGTCCAGGCCTCGTCGCGCAGGATGAACTGGAGCATGCGCCGCCATTGCGCGCCGGTGACCTCGACCATGTAGATGACGTCGTCGAACGGCGTGTTTTCAATCATGTCCTGGTACTCGATGACCGGGCCGAGCTCTGTTTTGCGGATGCTGCCCGAGCCCATCAGCATGATGTCGTAGCTCGCGTCGTCGGCCATGACGTCGGCGTAGAGATTGCCCATCTCGGTTTCCTGCTCGCGGCAGGGGTGGGTGAGTTTTCGCGCCCAGCGGGTGACGACCCGTTTGTATTTGCTGTCGGTCTGGGTCCGGTAGCTGTCGATCAGATCCTCCATGATCTCGTCGACAGGTGCGGTGTCCTCGTTGACCGGCACGCATTTCCAGCGGAACTCTTTGATCTCTTTTTCCGCCTGATCGTACTGGATGTCGATCTGACCGATGACGCCGGAGCCGGTGCCCGCCTGGACGATGGGAACGCCGCCCACGACCTCGGGCTGTTCCATGTACGTGTGCGAATGTCCGCCGATGATCATGTCGACGCCCCAGTCGGGATCGAGCAGGCCGGCGAGCTTTACGTCGTTTTCAAAGCCGATGTGCGTCAGCAGGACCGTGATGTCGGTGTTGACCGTGCGGTAGTTGTCGCAGATGATGCCGACCTCCTTTGCGGCCGACTCGAGGTCGATGAACGTGCCGATGATTTTTTCGCATTTCGTGGACGCGAGGACCTCCTCGGTGAGAATGCCGATGAACATGACGCGCAGACCGCCGACATCGAGCTGGATGTACGGCGTGAAGACGCGGGAATTGTTCATGGTGATAAAGAGGTTTGCGTTGACGATCGGGAATTTGGCGCACTTTTCGAGAAAGAGCAGATGTGCGAAGCCGTAGTCGACCTCGTGATTGCCGATGGTCGCGACGTCCGGGCGGAGATTGTTCATCAGATCGATCGTGGACAGACCCTGATACTCCGAGTCGATCACCGAACCGCGGAACATGTCGCCGGCAAGGGCATAGATGACGTTTTTCTTTTCGGCACGGATTTTGCCGACGTATCCGGCGAGCCGGGCAAGGCCGCCGGTCTCTTTGCCGTCCTCGACTTTGGGAAGAAAGTCTCCGTGAAGGTCGTTGTTGTGCAGAATCGTCAGTTTTTTGATGGTATCTTCCATGTCCGAACCCCCCATAAAGTGTACTGAAAAACAGTTTCCTCCGTCCGGCAGGACGCCGCCGCGCTTTTATTTATTTTACCACAGAACCAGACGATGATGGAATATGTATGGAAAAACGCCGCGCGCAAACGTGATCACCTTGGTACCAGTCACCGTGAAGAAAGAGTGAAAGATTTCTAAAATATGATGTTAGAATTTGAACACATGGTTTTCATGGTGACTGGCACCTAGACTTCGGCATCATCAAACCCCTGCGCGAAATGTTCCGCAGGCACTTTTTCCTCTGAAAGAGAGTGAGAGAGTGTGTCAAGGAACCTGTCCCTCTGACACACCCGTGGAATGACACACCCGATTGACATATTTTCTCCTTGTTTTATACTGAAATTGGCGTTTTTATTGAGAATGCCGTATCTGTGTGGTTTTTCTTAAGAAGGGAGTAGAAGATGACACCACAGGAATATAACGAGAAGGTCGACGAGGCTTTTGGGAAGGGAGATTACGAAACCGCGCATCGTCTTGCATCGGACATGTATAAAGATGGTACGCCTTTGGGGGCCTACTACATGGCACTTGCGTCGAATATGCAGGACAAGTATTCACAGGCTCTGAACGAGATTGAGCAGTATCTTGCGAAAGAGGATACGGCGCAGGGCTGGAGCGCGCAGGGGCAGATCCATCTGAACGGCGACAATTACTATGAGGCCATGAAGTCTTTTGGCAAGGCCGTCGAAAAGGGCGACAACAATGCCCTTGGCTACGAGGCTCTTTGCAAGTTCATCTATGCCAAGGATCACATGAATGACGATCCGAACAACGCGAAGACCAGCCAGGCGATCTTTGGCCTGATGGAGGAGGCCATTGTCGATGCCGCCACCTGCATCCAGAAGAACCCGGCGGATTTCGATTTCTATAACTCGCTGCCGAGCATGCTGTACACGGATTATTCCATGATCATCGCCGGACGGACCTTCTCCACGCGCATCACCACGACCACCACGAAAAAAGACGAATTCGGAAACGTCCTGTCCAAGGATGTTGATTCCTATGAAACTTCCGGTTCCTGGAGCGCCTCCGGAAACCTCTGGGATCTGCACGATTCCATCAAGCAGGGCGAGGCGATGATCCAGAGCAACGCCGCCGCGGCTTTCAAGCGCGCGATGCATCTTGCCAACATCCTTGATGACTGCGGCAGAAAAGCCGATGCTGCCATGGCCCGCTTTGAGATGATCTACTCCGAGATTACGCTGAACGGGCAGCGGGGCATTGCACAGGATGCGGTGTGGTTCTATCAGTATGGCTTGCATATGGCAATTACAACGATGGGTGCGGATGAAGCCTCATCCTGGATCAACGACTACTCCTCCGTCTACAGCGATTACAACGAGATCGTCCGCAAGTTCGGCAACCAGATCAAGCGTGCGCAGGAAACCGGCCAGCAGCCGAACTTTATCCGCTACTATCTGGAGGAATCCCGGATTCCCACCGACGTTCCGGACCTGCTGCGAAGCGCTGTCGCCAATGCCGATGTTAAAGCGCTCGGCTCTGAAAGTACGAAAGTCGATTTCCGGAGTATCATTTCCGGTGTTGCCTCCGCAGACCTCCTCGCGCTCGCGCCCACCGTCGGCGCCGGCCTGATCGCCAACATCTCCCGCGGATATGGCGCATTCGTGGCCTGGACATTCTTCATCTTCGCTGCGATCATCTTCATCGTAGGACTCACAAAATCCAGCGCCAAAATCCCCGCCGACGGAGAACGCAAAAACCACCAGCTTGGCCAGATCTGCCTCTTCGTCGTATTCCTGATCAACTTCTGGCTCGGCCTCATCGCCCTCGTCGTGTGCAAATTCCTGCCGCTGAAGAAGGCCTGAAAATAGCCTGAAAATAGAGTGGGGTGTGTCAGAGGGACAGGTTCCTCGACACACCCGCGGCACATCTCACATCTCTCAAAGCCGTACTTCTCCGCACAGATCTACCTGGAAGTATTCGCGGATTTTTGCGGCGTCCCGGGTCTGTCCCAGCACCCACATCAGTTTGGTGACGGCGGCTTCGGAGCTCATGTCGTGAGCCTGCAGCGCGCCGGCTTCCAGCGCGCGGACGCCGGTTTCGTAGATGGACAGATTGCTGCCTTCAAACCGGCACTGGGTGCCGATCAAAATAGTGATCCCCTGTGCGGTCAGCTGCCGGATTTCCTTTACGAAGTCGTGCTTTATGCAGGGCATTCCGCCCAGGCCGTAAGCTTCAATATACATTGCTTTATAGCCGCCGTCGGCATACATCTGCAGCACCGAGCGGTGGATGCCCGGGAACATCTTGATCACTGCGATGTCCGGGCAGTATTGATTTCTCAGCTGAAAAACCCCTTTTCTTTTCGGGATCAGTTCCCGTCGGATCTCCATGCCGATGGAACTGATTTCAGCTACGTTTTCATAGTTGATGCTGTCGAAGGCGTCGAAGGAAAGCGAGCGGACCTTTGAAGCCCGGCACCCGAGCATTACCTTGCGGTTGAACGCCACGAAAACGCCGGCGCAGTCTGTCTGTGCCATGTAGATGGCGCAGCGCAGGTTTTCCATCGCGTCCGCGACCGGATTGGAGATCGACAGCTGACTGCCGGTGATCACCACGGGAATCGGGATGTTCGGCAGCATGAATGAAAGCATGGACGACGTATAGGCCAGCGTATCCGTGCCGTGGATGACGACGATGCCGTCGTAAAGATCCTTGTTTTCGCTGATCACTTCGGCCAGCCTCGCCCAGTCCTCCGGAAAAATGTTTGCGCTGTCCAAAGAGTCGAACTCTAGCGTGGCAAAAGATGTCTCGCCGGCCGCCATGTGCAGCTCCTTGTGCATGGCTTCCGACGTAAAACCCGGGGCCAGACCGTATTCCTTCGCAACAGAAGAAAGCGTACCGCCGGTATTGATAATCAGAACGTGCTTACTCATGACAGGAACCCTCCTATGAACCTACTGTAACGGATTCACAATGCGCTTTCAAGCGGGAGAACAGCAACCTGTCCTATGGTTTTCTGACGGGAATCTTAAGAATTGCCCAGGAGAGCATTTTCAGCGGGTTAAACAATCTTTCGGTGAATTCCGTTATGGACGAAGAGTATGATAGCTTTTTCGGATTTACTGAAAGCGAAGTAAGACAGATGCTTGCCTATTATGGTGCATCGAGTAAGGAAGAGGAACTCCGAAGCTGGTATGATGGGTATTTCTTTGGAAACAGAGAAATATATAATCCGTGGTCTGTGATCAATTATCTTTCCAAAGGATGTTTGCCTCAGGCATACTGGGTGAATACCGGCAGGAATGAGATCCTTGAAGACGTGATGAAGGCGGCTTCAGATGACATAAGAGAAAAACTGTTTTCCCTGCTGCAGGGAGAGCGGGTTATCGCCAGGATAGATCAGAACGTGGTATACAGATCCCTCGCAGAAGATCCCGCAAATATCTACGGTCTCCTTTTGGTGGCCGGGTATTTGAAAGCGCCCAAAAAGGAACTGCAGGGAGATGGAACCTGGCTGTGTGAGGTTTCGATACCAAACCGTGAAATCGCTGCGGTTTATAAGAGCGAGATTCTTGCGCATCTGATGGAAATCGGCGCAATGGGCAGAGGGACAGCAAATAAGATTGCTGAGAGTCTGTATGCACAGGACACGAAGAAACTGCAGTGAGACAGGGGGCATCGTCCTAATATTCAGTAATAGCTGTGAGGTGACTTCATTTATGGCGCTTTATGCAATAGGGGATCTTCATCTGCATTATCAATCCGTTCTGAAAGCCCCCGGTCAGCTTCATGACCGCATATGGAAGAATCATGAGGAGAAGTTCCAAAAGCACTGCAGAAAGATGGTGACATCAGAGGATACTCTGGTTCTGGTCGGGGATCACAGCTGGGGAAAGAATCTCTCAGAATGTGAGCTTGATCTGCAGTATATTCGGGATTTGCCCGGCAGAAAGATCCTTACCAGGGGCAATCACGATATGTTCTGGGATGCGAAGAAGACTGCCCATCTGAATGAATTGTTTCAACCAGAGCTTACGTTCCTGCAGGACAGCTATGAGTCCTATCATGATTATGCGCTGGTGGGAACCAAGGGCTATACCTTTGAAGGCCCTTTTTATGTCGACCGCAGGGGGCGCATCCTGGGCTGGGATGAAGAAGCAGAAGAACATGCAAAGAAACTGGTGGAGCGTGAACATCAGCGTCTTAGAAAATCGTTTGAACTTGCGAAGGCCGATGGCTATCAGAAGTTTATTATGTTCCTGCATTATCCGCCGACGAATACTCTGGAAGAAAGAAGCGGATTTACCGATATGGCGGAGGAATACGGTGCAGAACAGGTGATATACGCGCACTGTCATGGAGAAAGCCGGTTTTATGACAGCATTCATGGTGAATATCGGGGGAGAGTGTATCATCTGGTTTCCGGCGATTATCTGAGATGGAAACCATTGAAAATACTGGATTAAGACAACAGCAAAAGTGAATCACTAAACGAATCGAGCATAACTACGAAGGGAAGCACATCTGATCGTCATGAAGGATTATCGATTTTACGGCTGGCAGACGGCCGACATTAAAGACAGCAACGGTTTGTCTCCTCGCGACTACTATGACCTTCTATCGGAGGTCTGGTGCGCCGAAACCTGCGCGCCGAGAATGCGCAGCGAATGGTCGCCGGACAACAAGACAAAGGGACAGTGTTCGATCACAGCGTTTCTGATGCAGGATATCTACGGCGGGAAGGTGCTCGGCGTGCCTCTCGACGACGGGAACTACCACTGCTTTAACGTTGTCGGAGACTGTGTGTTCGATCTGACCAGTGAACAGTTTGGAAGTATCCGCCTTCAATACGATGATTGCCCGGAGCAGCTTCGCGAGGTGCATTTTGCAAAAGAAGAAAAGCGCGAACGATACGAACTGCTCAAGAATATGCTTGAGAAAATAAAGCCGAGCAGAGACGAATAATCTGGATGAAGACAACGGGGATTTGCTTGACAGGTCACTGTCCCCGAATAATTCTTCTGCTACTGAAAAAGGTTATAAGAAAATACCCAAAGTAAATCGCGATCAGAATTCCTGCTGTCAGTATCATGGAGCCGGCCGTATGACGAATGCCGATCTGATTCAGGATGTTTTTCATAAATCTGATGCCGAAAACAGAATGAATCAGAGCCAACAGCAGCGGGAATAGAAACAGCAGGCCTTGTTGTTTGAAAAGGGATTCGCTGATGGCTTTTTCGTCTGCTCCAAGCTGGCGCAGCATATGATAGCGGCCTCTTGAATCCAGGCAGTCGGAAAGAGCCTTGAGCGCAAGGATCGCTGCTCCGGAGATCAAAAACACAAAGCCCAGGTACAGTCCCAGAAAGGTTGCAGTCGCGCCAATACCGATGCTTACGCTGCGGATATCAATCCTGCTGTTCATGAATACATCGTTTTCCTCAGGCTGCGCATTGACCTGATTCAGGGCATGGGTGAGCATTTCTTCCGCCTGCATGCGTTCCTGATCATCTGCCGCTCTGTAGTTTCCAAGAAGCATACAGGTGCTTCTGTAAGCCGGATCAGCAGCCCCGTCCGGGATGATAAACAGTCCTGTTTCCTCATAAGAAGCCGACATTTCAAGAAAACCATACTGTGGTTCGGTATACCCTGGAATCAGCTCATTTCCAAACACCGTGATACGCTCACCGGCCGATAGTACCTTTGCCCATTGCCGGGCATAATCCTCTGTGTTGCTTACGATGGCATATTCATTTTCCCCCAGTTCCAGCGGCTCATTACCGTAAAGAGCCGCAACCCGGTTATAATCGGAAAGGGTCATCAAAGTCTGCGCGTAACCAAAACCCAGGGAAGGATACTTCTTTTCAAATTCTTCCTTAAATGAGCCGAAGGCATCTGCCAGAGTAAAGTCCATGGTCCAATATGTGTAAACCGTGATGTATCCTTCGAAAACCTGATTCGGATCCAGACCGGCGTTCTCCAGCGCATCTGCCGGTGTCATCTGGGAATGGGAGTGTGCCTCCTCGGGAGTGGCATTTTCCGCGTCCTCATTTACTGCATCTTCATGATCCTGGGAACTCATGGGCATGACCAGATTCACGTCTGCCGGCGTCAGATCGTTATAACCGCGATTCAGGGAAGATCGCATGGAAAAGGCGCCGGAGAGGATGGCGATGGTAAAAAACAGCATCACGCAGATCACGGTGACGGAAACCACCATGGTGTTGATGCGGCTTGAGAACTGACGGATCGAAAAACAGTTGAGCCCTTTATAATATATCCCCTTTATATGCGAAACCACCGATAAAAGCATGCCGGAAACCGACCAGAACACCAGAAATGTGCCCGCAATTCCTGCAAATATGGGAAGAAGAATGCGCCGGTTTTCCGCAAGCTGGTACAGATCGGCTGTGACGAAGGAGTAGGCAAATATAAGGACTGCGGCTCCGAGGATAAACAGGGCGACACAAAGCACAGGATTCTTCATCCGCACTTTTTCGGCCTTTGTTCCCGAGTTCATCAGCGTGATCAGGCTCGCCTTTCCAACCATGATCAGATCAGACAGGACAACCACCAGCATGATGATCCCAAAGTAAATGATGGTTTTCGCAAAGGCGGGCCATGAAAACGTAAAGGTCAGACGGCTCAGATCCGCTTCAAACAGTCGGGCAACCAGGATGCTCATGACCTGGGAAAGTCCAATGCCGATCAGCAATCCGGCCGCCAGTGAAAAGATGCCGATGATGAGGCTTTCCAGGCTTAGAATGCCGGCCACCTGGCCTTTGCTCATGCCAAGGGTCATATAAAGAGCAAATTCCCGGTTGCGCCGTTTCATCAGGAAGCGGCTGGCATATACCACCAGAAATCCCAGAACAAAAGCGACAAAAACCGACATGCCGGTGATGGCGTTGGTCATCAGCTTCAGCACGTCTGCTGCCGTTTCTGAAACGATCTGATAGGTGGTCTGTGTCTCGATAGCGTTAAAAATATAGAAGATGGCAACGCCGAGAACCAGGGTAACGAAGTAAATCGCGTAATCCTGCACACTCTGTCTTACATTTTTTAAAGATAGCCGAGCGAGCCCGGGGCCCGCGCTGCTTCCTGACCGTCCGGTCGGAAAGATGGACTTATCGGCAAATCGGTTTTTAAAGCGCATCGCTTTGATCTCCTCCGAGCTGGGTGACGACCTCGATGATTCTGTCAAAGAATTCTTTGCGGCTGTTATTTTCCCGCCGGATCTCGTGGAATAATTTTCCGTCTTTTAAAAACAGAATTCTTCCGGAATAGCTGGCTGTGAAAGAGTCGTGTGTCACCATCAGAATGGTGGCCTTTTTGCTCAGATTCAGATAAGAGAGCCGCTCCAGCAGCATTTTGGCCGATTTCGAATCCAGCGCGCCGGTGGGTTCATCCGCTAAAACCAGCTCCGGCTCCGTCACCAAAGCGCGGGCCGCAGCAACACGCTGCTTTTGTCCGCCGGACATCTGATAAGGATATTTTTCCAATACATCTTCGATTTCAAGCTGTCCGGCGATTTCAAGGATTTTTGGCTCCATCTCCTTTGCCGGCACTTTTTTGATGGAAAGAGAAAGGGCAATATTCTCATAGGCTGTTAACGTATCCATCAGATTAAAATCCTGAAAAATGAAGCCCAGCTTATCCCGGCGAAAACGGGTTAGTTCGCCGCTCTTCAGTCCTGTGATATCTGTACTTCCAATTTCGATTTTCCCGGCAGAAACCTGGTCTATGGTACCGATACAATTGAGCAGTGTTGTTTTTCCGCTGCCGGATGCGCCCATAATGGAAACGAATTCACCATCGTCAACACTGAAAGAAATATGATCAAGAGCCTTCGTCAGAGAGGATTTGTCGCCGTAAAATTTCTCAACATCCTGAACACGTAAAACGCTTTGCATAACAGCCTCCTTTGGGGGTATGGCTAAGGGGAATCTTTTTGATTTCCCATTATAGCGAAGACAGAGGCAAATGTGCAGGTTTTCATGAATTATTAAGAAACAGAAATTCTATTTGTGGAAGTGAAGAGGAGCCGGAAATCACCGAAAGGCAAAAGACACACGGAACAGCGGTGAATTCTTGTCCGGATTTCGAAAAGATGATAAACTGATGCCAGTGATAACGGCAGTGATCTACTCAAAAGACAGGCAGGCGCTGAGTTCCGTGTGGAAAAATACGGAGCGCTATCCGTCGGTAGATCGCGATACAGCGGAACTGATCCGTCTGATTACAGATGTAAACGTGGAGATCGACGAAAAGGAGGAGACGGTAAATATGTGTAAGGCAGTAGAAGACATGCGTGCGCATGACAGACAGCAGGGCATAGAAGAAGGCCGAGAAAAAGGAAGAGCAGAAGGAAGAGCAGAGAACTTACTCGCAAACATTAAGCAATTAATGAAATCATTGAATCTCAGCCTGGAACAGGCCATGGATGCATTGGCCGTTCCACAGGATGAGCGTTTTGCTTTGATGAAAAAGATTTGATGAGGATAGAACCTTGTCTCATTTGGGAAATGTTCGTTTGTGAAAGTAAAGGGGAGCCGGAATTTGGGCAGGAAACCAAGATGCCGGCTCCTTTCTGCGTGAGCAGATGCGCATCGCTTCGTTCGGAAAGGAGTTCCAGGGAAGGAACGCAGGTACCGGTTGTAAAAAACGGATCCAAAACACCTTTCGAGTGTTGTAAAAAACGGATCCAAAACACTTTTTGAGTGTTGTAAAAAACGGACACCAGCCACAGCAAACAGGCTGTCAGCAGAATGGAGCATCCATGGATCTGGCAAAATACGATGGAAAACACGTCCGGGTGACGGACAAATGGGGCGAAACCTTCACCGGTCTGGCGGAGTATGGGAATCGCGATTTTCTGGAGTGCGAATATGGCGGCGAGGAAGACGGCATTTTCATTGAAGACTGCCTGATCTACCATTCGCAGATTGTTTCCATAGAGGAGATCGAAGTACACGGAACCGTTGAATTGTGGGCAGATCGCATGATCCTGCGCCGATATCGCCCGGAAGACGCGGAAGACCTGTATCAGTATCTGGGATCAGACTCGGCAATGTATGAATACTCCGGCTGGAATCCCTATGCGACCCTGGAGATGGCCCGTAATTCCGTACAGGAGTTTATAGACAGCTACGATGATGAGCATGCCTATTCCTGGGTTATGGATGTGGATGATGTGATCGTCGGAACCATCGGAGCCTACGACTATCATGATGATCGGATCGAAGTCGGCTTCAGTGTTGTGAAGGGCTGGCAGGGTCGCGGCCTTGCAACGGAGGCGCTGAAGAAAGTGCTGGAATACCTGACGGGAAATGAAGGCATTTTCTGTGTTACCGCGTGGTGCGCGGCTGACAATATCGGTTCGCGTAAAGTACTGGAGAAGGCCGGAATGCAGTATATCTGTACGGAGGGAAATGCCCTTTCCGTCGGTGAAAAGGTATACGATAAGCTGGTTTATGAATACACGCGATGAGAGAAGAGGGCATCTGTCCCCGAATGATTTTTCCATCAATAGAAAAGGTAGTTCTGAAAATGAAGGGAAAAGCGTATACAACCCACCATCTGACGCGGCGTTTTAGGGCAGCCTGTCAGATGATCTCCATGATATTCCTGGCATGCTGCCTGATTCTTTCACTGCCCGTCGGCCGGATGATTTCCGGTCCTGCCGGCCGGATCATTTCCAGTCCTGTCGGTCGAATGTTCTCCGGTCCTGCCGGTATCATCGCCCACGCTGAGGAGATTCAGACGGTGCGCGTCGGCTACTACGAGAACGAGATCTTTCAGGAAGGCGCCCGGGAAGGTGACGTTAAGACCGGTTATGCCTATGAATACTACCGGAAACTGGCAGAATACACCGGCTGGAAATATGACTATGTTTACGGCACCTTTGCGGATCTGTATCAGATGCTTTTAGACGGCGAGATCGATCTTCTGGCCGGCCTTGCCTACAGGGAAGAGCGGAACGGCCTGATCGGGTATCCCGAGGCCGCCATGGGCCATGAGTCTTACAATCTGATAAAACACGAGGATGATACAGAGATCAGTGCGGATCCCATGACCCTGAAAGGCAAACGGATCGGCGTCTTAGACAGCGCCATCGACGATGCGCTGCGTCGGTTTCTGGATTCCCACCATGTGGATGCAGAGGTCGTTACCTTTCGGGACTATGAAGATCTGTTTGCTTCCTTCAGCGCCCGAGAACTGGATGTGTTTGCGGGCGAAGGCGACACCGGCCTTAGCGTGGAAAATGCGGTGATCATGGGCTCCTTCGGTGCCTCGGACTATTTCCTGGCGGTGAATGTCCACCGGCCGGATCTTCTGGAGCAGCTGAACACCGCGCAGACGCTTCTGTCCGCGGAGGAACCCAATTATCTGAATTCCCTGAGCACGAAATACTATTCCGGAAGCATTTCCAGCCGTGCGTTTACCGAGGCGGAGACGGAATGGCTGGCGTCGCATGACCAGCTTCGGGTGGGATATCTGGATACCTATCTGCCTTACAGCGACACGGATGAGAACGGGCAGGTGACCGGTATCGTGACGGATGTGACGGAACAGATGCTCAAAAGCCTGCACATCGATTCCCTTACCATCAGCTATCGCGGCTATGAAAATTATGACGAAATGATCGCGGATCTGGTGTCCGGCGAAATTGACACCGGATTCCCGGTGGGCGGCGGCCTTTACTATTCTGAGGAAAGCGGGATCTACCAGACCAGTCCGGTGGTATCCGCCGCCACGGAGCTGGTGTTCCGGGGAGAATTCAACGCGGATAAAGTATCCCATTTTGCCGTCAACGAGAACAACCGGATGCAGTATTACTATGTGCGCACCCGATTCCCGGACGCGCAGATCACCCTCTATCCTTCGGTGAACGATGCC
This sequence comes from Shuttleworthella sp., assembly GCA_045544375.1. Classification (GTDB taxonomy): domain Bacteria; phylum Bacillota; class Clostridia; order Lachnospirales; family Lachnospiraceae; genus Shuttleworthia. Next base: position 1,765 of record JAZPYY010000092.1, on the reverse strand, counting down.
CTTGACGCGGTGGCCGCGGGAAAAGAGGACGCCACCACCTTAAACGGTCTGCGGGCCAACGATCTTCTGAAAAACACCCGTTACGAAAGCCTCTCTCTGCTGCAGCTAAGTCAGAGCGATGACCGGTGCTATGGCGTGGCTATAGGCAACGAAGGCCTTTTAAAACTGCTGAACCGGGGCCTGGGCGTGCTGGGTGTGGATTATGGCCAGAACCAGGCCTACCGCTACGCCGACGGGCTGTATTCCTACAGCTTTTTTGATCTGGTAAGGCAGCATCTGGGGATCTTTATCCTGGCCATTATGGCCATCGCCGCCGTCCTGATTGCGCTGCTCTGGCGGGACAACCGGCGCACCCATCTGCAGAACAAGGCCAAGACGGATTTCCTGAACAACATGTCCCACGACATCCGCACCCCCATGAACGCCATTGTGGGCTTCACGGCGCTGGCGTCTTCCCACATGGATCAGCCGGATCTGGTGAAGGATTATCTGCAGAAGATCACCGTGTCCAGTCAGCATCTGCTGGCGCTGATCAACGATGTGCTGGACATGAGCAGAATTGAAAGCGGAAAGGTGGTCATCGAGGAGGGAGAGGTTCATCTGCCGGATGTGATCCGCGGCCTGAAAACCATCGTCCAGGCGGATGCGGCGGCGAAACAGCTGGATCTGCAGATGGATACTGCGGACATAAAGCACGAGGATATCATTACGGACAAACTGCGGCTGAACCAGGTACTGCTTAACATTCTGTCCAACGCCATCAAGTTTACCCCCGCCGGCGGAACCATCCGCTTTCAGCTGACGGAGGAGCCTTCGTCCCGCGCGGATACGGCCAGCTTTGTGTTCCGGATCAAAGATAACGGAATCGGTATGAGCCGGGAATTTCAGACCACCATCTTCGAGGCATTTACCCGGGAAAGAACCAGCACCGTCAGCGGAACCCAGGGTACCGGATTGGGCATGGCTATCACCAAAAACATCCTGGATATGATGGGCGGAAGCATCACTGTGCAGAGTGAAGAAGGAAAAGGGTCGGAGTTTACGGTACGGCTGTCCTGCAAGATCAGTGATGGAAAGGGTAAGGATAGGGCTGGGGATAATAACATAACTGGAAGTAAGGACCGAGCGGAAGAGGATAGTGGTTCCGGAAGGAATGACAGCGTGGATGTGGAAAATGGCTCCGGAAGCAAAGACCGAGCGGAAGAGGAAAACGGTTCCGGAAGAAATGACAGAATGGACGGCAAAACATCGGCTGCTGAAAAAGAAACCTCTACAGTGGACTTTACTGGAAAACGCATCCTGCTGGTGGAAGACAACGAATTAAACCAGATGATCGCAGTGGCGATACTGGAGGAGGTGGGTCTCACCATTGAAATCGCACCCAACGGTGCGGAAGCCGTGGAAAAGATGGAACAGGCGCCTGCCGGAACCTACGACGTGATCTTCATGGATATCCAGATGCCGATCATGAACGGATACGAAGCGGCAAAGCGGATCCGAGCCCTGGAAGATCCGAAAAAAGCAAGGATTCCCATTGTCGCCGTAACGGCCAACGCCTTTGAAGAAGACCGGAAAGTAGCCATGGAAGCGGGAATGAACGGACATCTGGCAAAGCCCTACGACGTGGACGCAATCATGAAAACCCTGTCGCGGTTTCTGGGATGAGACAGGGGACAGGGTACCGTCCTATTCTTGAGAAAGTTTACATGTGGAAGTGAAGAGGAGCTGGAATATGGGGTTGGTGCCCCGATTCCGGCTCCCTTTG
>JAZPYY010000091.1:0-3075 GCA_045544375.1 Shuttleworthella sp. | reverse complement strand
CTGTGGCACATCAGCCATGAAGGTCTGGAACTGGAAGATCCGGCCGTGGCTCCGAATTACGATCACCTGCTGGTGCTGTCCGTAACCCCGGAAAAGGCTCCGGATGCCAGCACCGAAATCAGCCTGACCTTTGAAAAGGGCGTTCCGGTGAAGTTAAACGGCGAAGCCCTCTCCGTGGCCGAGATCATCCGCCGGCTGAACAAGCTGGGCGGCGAAAACGGCGTCGGCATCATCGACATCGTGGAAAACCGCGTGGTGGGCATGAAGTCCCGCGGCGTGTATGAGACTCCCGGCGGTACCATCCTGATGGAAGCCCACGCTCAGCTGGAAGAGCTGGTGTTAGACCGGGCCACCATGGAAGTGAAGAAAGATATGGGCAACAAGCTGGCCCAGATCGTTTACGAAGGCAAGTGGTTCACTCCCCTGCGGGAAGCCGTCTCCGCTTTCGTGACCTCCACCCAGGAATACGTCACCGGCGAAGTGAAGCTGCGCCTGTACAAGGGCAACATCATCAAGTGCGGAACCACCTCTCCCTACTCTCTGTACAGCGAGTCTCTGGCCAGCTTTACTACCGGCGATCTGTATGATCACACCGACGCCAGCGGATTCATCACCCTGTTCGGTCTGCCGCTGCAGGTACGGGCTATGAAGTACGCCGAAGTAGAGAAATAAGATTCATCCAGCCTTTTAAGAAGGGGACAGGCCATATCAACCTGTCCCCTTTTTTGCGCGTTCGTAACGACTTATTCCTTAATCCCGAATTACCAGCTCCACCGGGCAGTGATCTGATCCTTCGATCTCCGTATGGATCGCGGCGCTTTCCAGCCGGCTCTGCAGCCGATCCGAAGTCAGGAAATAGTCGATGCGCCATCCGGCGTTCTTCTCCCGGGCGTGGAACCGGTAGGACCACCAGGAATAAATGCCTTCCTGTTCCGGATAGAAATAGCGGAAAGTATCCGTAAATCCGCTGTCCAGCAGCTGGGTGAACCTGCCCCGCTCTTCGTCTGTAAATCCGGCGTTGTGATGGTTGGTGGAAGGATTTTTCAGGTCGATTTCCCGGTGGGCCACATTCAGGTCGCCGCAGACAATCACCGGCTTCTTCTCATCCAGGGCATGCAGATAAGCGCGGAAAGCGTCCTCCCAGGTCATGCGGTAGTCAAGGCGGGCCAGCTCGTTCTGGGAATTGGGCGTGTAACAGGTCACCAGATAGTAATCATCGAATTCCAGGGTGATGACCCGGCCCTCGTGATCGTGCTCTTCGATCCCGATTCCATAGGACACCGACAGGGGCGCAACCCGGGTAAATACCGCTGTTCCGGAGTAGCCTTTCTTCTCCGCATAGTTCCAGTACTGCTGGTATCCGGGCAGTTCCAGGTCAATCTGACCCTCCGAAAGTTTGGTCTCCTGCAGGCAGAAAACATCGGCATCCAGTGTTTGAAAACTGTTTTTAAAACCTTTTTTTACACATGCCCGCAGGCCATTGACATTCCAGGATATAAATTTCAAATTTGTCCCCCTTCTTTAGTATCTTTTTCTTGCTTTTTTAGATGATTTCGCATAAAATGATTATGTGTGTATGCTTTCTGCTAATCTCCCGTCGTAGACGTGATTGAAAAGCAATAATTTCTTATTTTTTCTTATTATTTTTGGGTGAGGTGAAACATATGTTAGGAACACAGATTCGTAATCTGCGCAAAGGGCGGCATTACAGCCAGATGCAGCTTGCAGCCAGCATCGGCGTATCCAAGCAGTCCGTCAGCAACTGGGAAAACAACAACATTACTCCTTCGGTCGAGATTATCCGTAAGCTTGCTGATTTCTTCGGCTGCACCACGGATTACATTCTTGAGCGCGAAGGAAAAGCCACGCTGGTTACCGCGAATCTGACCGATGAGCAGTTAGGCCATATCCTGCAGATCGTGCGTGACATGGAACTGCTGAATGAAAAGGTTCAGTAACCCCTGCCCTCTTACCGGGCGATATATTCACTGAAACGCAAGCCGGAGCATTTGCTCCGGCTTGTCTCGTCTATGGTTTTATTTGGGCAGTTTAAAGGAGCTTTTCAGCGATACGATGCGGTTGAACACCGGTGCGCCCGGCTTGGAGTCGTGGCTGTCCACGCAGAAGAATCCCTGACGCACGAACTGGAACCGGTCGTACACCTTGGCGTTTGCGATATTGGCTTCCACCCGGCTTTCGCAGACTTCCAGGGAATGGGGATTCAAATTGAAGCTTCCATCCTCGTTGTAAACTTCTTTTCCCTCTTCGATCAGGCTTTCGTACAGCCGCACTTCCACCGGTACCGAGGAAGCCGCATCCACCCAGTGAATGGTGCCCTTGACCTTGCGGCCGTCGGCGGAATCGCCGCCCCGGGTTTCGGGATCGTAGGTGGCGTGCACTGCGGTCACATTTCCTTCCGCATCGGTCTCATAGCCGGTGCAGGTCACATAGTAGGCGTTCATCAGACGCACTTCATTTCCCACAAACATGCGGAAATACTTCTTCGGGGGCTCCACCATGAAGTCATCCTGCTCGATGTACAGCTCGCGGCTGAACTTCACATTCCGGGTTCCTAAGGCCGGATTTTCGGTGTTGTTGGCCACCGCAAGCTCTTCGGTCTGTCCTTCGGGATAATTGTCGATCACCAGCTTTAAGGGATGAAGCACGGCCATGGCACGGGGCGCTTCCATTTTCAGGTCTTCCCGGATGCAGTATTCCAGCATGGCCATATCTGCAGAGGCGTTGCTCTTGGAAACGCCGCACAGTTCCACGAACTTCGCGATGGACGAGGGGGTATAGCCTCGGCGGCGAAGGGCGGCGATGGACACCAGACGGGGATCGTCCCATCCGTCCACTTTCCCCTCTTCCACCAGCTTCTTGATGTAGCGCTTGCCGGTCACCACGCCGGTTAAGAACAGCTTCGCAAATTCAATCTGGCGGGGCGGCATTTCATAGCCCACGTTCTGCACCACCCAGTCGTACAGCGGGCGGTGATCTTCGAATTCCAGGGTGCAGATGGAGTGGGTGATACCCTCAATGGCATCCTCAATGGGATGGGCAAAATCGTACATGGGG
>JAZPYY010000090.1:0-47866 GCA_045544375.1 Shuttleworthella sp. | reverse complement strand
ACGCCTGCAGCGCCGGAGCCCACCCCCGAAATAAAGACCACGCCGGAGCCCCTCGTCATTGAACCCGGCACACCCTTTTCCGAAAGCGGCAATTTCACCACGCGGGACCTGCTCTACGACAAGCACACCAACAAACAGTTCATCGTTGTCGAAACCCGAAACGGCGCGACCTTCTATATGATTATCGACTATGACAAGCCGCTGGATGAGGACGGGGAACGCTATGAGACCTTCTTCCTGAACATGGTGGATGAAGCCGACCTGCTGGCACTGCTGGATGACGGCACGCAGAAAACCCCGGTCTGCACCTGTACGGATAAGTGCGAACCCGGCCATGTCAACACAGCCTGTGAAGTGTGCCGCGTCAACATGAGCGAGTGTACCGGGAGAGAACCTGTCAAGATAACACCGGAGTCCACGGTTGAGCCGGAACCCGAACCACAGCCGGAACCCGAAAAGAGTTCCGGCGGCGGCATCCTCGTCGTCTTGCTGCTCCTTGCCCTGGCAGGCGGCGGCGCGCTCTACTGGTTTAAGTTCCGCAAGGGAAAGCCGCAGGCGAAGGGACCGATTGATCTTGACGATTATGACTATGGCGAGGACGACGAAGATGATTACGAGACAGAGCCAGATGATGCTGACGCAAACGAAACGACAGATGAAGGAGATAAAGACTATGAGTAAATTGGTGATAGCGGAAAAGCCCTCCGTGGGCAAGACAATTGCTTCCGTCCTTGGCGCAGACAAGCGCCAGGACGGATTTTATGAAGGAGACGGCTATATCGTGACCTGGTGCTTTGGGTTCCTCTCGGAATTTTCCGAACCCGAAGTCTACGACGAAAAGTACGGGAAATGGCGGTATGGGGATCTCCCCATTCAGCCGGACGTGTGGCAGTACACCGTCATGCGGGATAAGAAACAGCAACTTGACCGGATTGCATCGCTGGCAAGCCGAGGGGATGTCACGGAGCTTATCAACGCCTGCGACGCAGGACGAGAGGGCGAGCGCATTTTCCGAAATGTGTACAGTCTGATACGCTGCAAAAAGCCCGTGTCCCGGCTTTGGATTTCCTCCATGGAGGATGATGCAATCCGAAAAGGATTTGATGATCTCAAGCCCGGCACTGACTATGACAATCTCTCCTTTGCTGCTGATTGTCGGGCCAAGGCGGACTGGCTTGTGGGCATCAATGCCACACGGCTTTTCAGCGTACTCTACCACAGGACGCTGAACGTGGGGCGCGTTATGTCCCCGACCCTTGCTCTGATCGTTCAGCGGGAGGCGGAGATCGACGGGTTCAGGCAGGAGCCGTTCTACACCGTGAGCCTGAACCTCGGAGATTTTTGTGCGGCCAGCGAAAAACACAAAGAGAAGGGGCTCGCCGAGGAACTCCTGCGCAAGTGCGAAGGGAAGACCGCGACCGTGTGCTCCACAGAGGAAAAGGAAAAGACGGAAAAAGCGCCTGCGCTGTACGACCTGACAACGCTTCAAAGGGACGCCAACCGCATCCTGGGCTATACAGCACAACAGACGCTGGATTATGTACAGGCCCTCTATGAGAAAAAGCTCTGCACCTACCCCCGGACCGACAGCCGTTTCCTCACAGATGATATGGAGAGCACCGTCCCTGCCATAGCCGCGACAGCCGCTATGATCTCTGCCCTGCCTATGCCGGACCCCTGCCTTTTAGGGCAGATATGCAACAGCAAAAATGTATCGGACCATCACGCCATCGTGCCGACGGTGAGCGTTGCCCGCGCTACGATGGAGACTCTCCCGGCCGGAGAGCTGGAAATCCTCAGACTGATCGCCAAGCGCGTGATCGTGTCTCTTTGCGAGGCGCACCGTTACCTTGAGACCTCAGTGGTCCTTGACTGCGGCGGCAGCACCTTCACCGCCAAGGGAAGACTGGTGCTGTGCCCGGGCTGGCGTCAGTACGAAAAGCAAGAGGAAAACAGTTCCATTCTTCCCGCACTTTCGGAAGGAACGGAACTGCCCGTTGCTGACGCAGAGCTAAAGGAGGGCAAGACTGCACCGCCCAAACGGTACACGGAAGACACGCTGCTTTCCGCCATGGAAACAGCGGGCAATAAGGAAATGCCGGAGGATGCAGAGCGAAAGGGCCTCGGAACACCCGCTACCCGTGCGGAGATTCTGGAAAAGCTGGTCTCCACCGGTTTTGTGGAACGGAAAAAGAATAGGAAGACCGTGAGCCTCGTCCCAACCCACAATGGTGTTTCCCTTGTGACGGTTCTCCCTGAACAGCTCCAGTCTCCGCTTCTGACAGCGGAATGGGAGCACCGTTTGAAAGAGGTGGAGCGCGGCGAGCTTTCCGCCGAACGATTCATGGCAGGGATTATGGATATGGTGACAATGCTGGTGCAGACTTATCAGCCCGTGTTGGGCGCGGAAGTCCTCTTTCCCTCTGGCCGGACCGTCGTGGGCAAATGCCCGCGCTGCGGCTCGGATGTGACGGAGAGCAAGAAGGGGTACTTCTGTGAACGCAACGACTGCAGGTTCGGTATCTGGCGCGACAACCGGTTCCTTGCCGGCAAGCGGATCAGCCTGAACAAAAAGGTGGTTTCCTCGCTTCTGAAAGATGGCCGGACATTCATCAGCGGCATTTACTCAGAGCGGACAGGGAAAAACTTTGACGCAAACCTTTTGCTGAGGGACGACGGAAGCAAGACATCTTTTTCCTTCGAGTTCAAGCGGGAGGGAAAACATGAAGTTACGCCCGGAAGAACGTGAAACGATCATCCTTTGGTCGGATGCAGAGGACACGGCTACCATCTATACCTATGACCGTAAACTCAAGTCCCGCCTAAAACAGCTTTCTCAGAAATTCCCGGGTCAGTTTTACACAGACCGCAGAGAGCGCCCCGGGGCCGTCAGCTATACCGTGCCAAAAAGCTGTATCAGTCTCCATTCCCCATTCAGCGAAGCGCGCAAAAAGAAGCTCAGCGAGAACGCAAAAAAGGCCGGACGCACTCCGCCACCGAGACAAAAGGAAGAATAAGGACCCAACTTCCGCACGGGACAACATCCCGTGCGGAAATTATTTTAAGGGGCCGTGCCCCGGAAAGGAGTTATCATGCCGGAAGTAAAGAAAAACAACAAAGAGCGGCTCAAGGAGATCACCGACAGCATCGAAGCCGGGATCAAAGAGCTGTTTGAATCCGAGAAGTATCATAAGTACCTCCAGACGATGAGCCGGTTTCACCGCTACAGCGTCAATAACACCATGCTGATCTATATGCAAAAGCCGGACGCCACGCTGGTCGCCAGCTTCAACAGGTGGCGGGACAAGTTCGAGCGCAACGTCAACAAGGGCGAGCGCGGCATCAAGATCATCGCGCCCACCCCCTACAAAAAGAAGATTGAGGAACAGAAGCTGGACCCCGATACCAGGCTCCCCATGCTGGATGCGGATGGGAAGGTCATCATGGAGGAAAAGGAGATCAAAATTCCCATGTATAGGCCGGTCACGGTGTTCGATGTGAGCCAGACCAGCGGGAAGCCCCTACCGCAGCTCGCAAGCGACCTCTCCGGCAATGTCGAGAACTATGAGCTGTTCATGGAGGCGGTTCGGCGGGCATCCCCGGTTCCCATTGAGATCAAGCCCATGGCCCAGGGCATGGACGGGTTTTTCAGCCCGGAGGATCAGTCCATCACCCTGCGGGAGGGGATGAGCGAGGTGCAGACGGTAAGCGCGGCCATCCATGAGATCGCTCACTCCAAGCTGCACAATTATGAGAAGCAGAAGGAGGCCACGGCTGCCGCCAACGAGAACGCGGAGCCGATCAAAAAGAAGGACCGGCGCACGGAGGAAGTGGAGGCCGAAAGCATTTCCTTCTCCGTCTGTGCCTACTACGGCATCGCCACCGGCGAAAACAGCTTTGGATATATCGCTACCTGGTCCAAGGACAAGGAGCTGTCGGAGCTGCGGGCCAGCCTGGAAACCATCAACAAGACTTCTTCCGAGCTTATTACAGACATCGACAAAGCCTATACCCAGCTTATGAAGGAGCGGGAGGCGGAGAAAAATCAGGAACAGGAAAGTCCTGTGAATGAACCGGAAGTCACGATGGGCGTGCAGGAAGAAGTGCAGCCGCAGGAACACAAGGCTGATCCTTTTGTCAACGCGGAGGCCATGAACGCCTATGGCTACACCGATGAAAACATGCAGCCGCTTTCCAAGGAACAGGCATTGAAGCTGTACGAACGGGATGTGCCGGTCTATATGCTCTACCCCGACAACACCGAGGCCATGGCCTTCGATGCGGAGGAGATCAGGAGCTTTGACGGATTCTTCGGTGTCTCCCTTGAGGACTGGGAAGCTGCCAAAGCAGGCTTTGAACCGATTACTGACCGGCCAGACTACGAAAAAACCTTCTTTGACGGCAAAGAGGATGGCTACCTGCTACTTCAGCTCAAAGATGTCCCGGAGACAAGGGATTTGCGGTTCATGGATATGGAGTACCTGAAACAGAAGGGTTTGCAGGTCTGCCACGGCAACTATGGCGCAGTCTATACCGGCACTTTGCCATCCGGTACGGACAGCCGCGAGACACTCGATAACATCTATACCCGGTTCAATATCGACCACCCGCAGGACTACACCGGACACAGCCTGTCCGTCAGCGACATCATTGTGCTCAGACAGCAAGGGCGTGTATCCTGTCATTACGTTGATTCCTGGGGGTTCAAGGAACTTCCGCAGTTTATGCCGGAAAACTATCTAAAAAACGCAGAGATGGCAATGGAGGATGATTACGGCATGATCGACGGGATCATCAACAACGGGAAAAGCCCCGCAAGGGTCGAACAGGAAAGGCAGACCGACGAGCGGCCGTCTGTACTGGAAAAGCTCAGAAGCTACAGTACGCAGGAAAGGACGGAAGCTCCAAGGAAGAACGCGCCCAGCAGAGGCGCAGAAAGGGAGATTTGAACATGAACAATTTTACGTTTGAAGAAATCAACATCCTCTGCATTTATGGAGGGGACAGAAAAGAGGAAACCGTTGCTGCGCTGAGGGAGATGCGCGCTGCCCTGACCGATGAAGATCAGGAGCTTCGAGAGCTGACGGATTCCGTTCTGAACAAGCTGTCCGCTCTGACGGAGGATGAGTATTCAAAGCTGGAGCTTTACCCGGACTTTGACGAGTAAAATCAGATGAATAGCGGGCAGCTCTATATGGGTTGCCCGCTTTTCTTTTGTGCGAAAGGAGGTTCACACATGCCAAGCAAACTTCAACTCTACTCTCAGATGGCCAATGAAGCCGCGCGGCAGGTCGCAGGCAGCTATCAGAGCTGGACAGGCTTTCTGGAAACGGCGGCGCGGCTCTACAAGTATCCGTTCAACGAGCAGCTTATGATCTACGCCCAGCGCCCGGACGCCGTTGCCTGCGCGGAGTACGACTTCTGGAATGACCGTATGCGGCGCTATGTGCGCCGCGGCTCCAAAGGGATTGCCCTGATCGACACCAGCGGCGATAACCCGCGGCTGCGTTATGTCTTTGACGTGGCGGATACCGGAGGACGGGAGAACTCGATCCCCGTGTGGCGCTGGCACTACCGCGAGGAATATGCCGATACCGTGTCCGCTGCACTGGAACGCAGCTATGACGTTTCCGGCGAGGGCGGCCTTGCGGCTCAGCTTGAACAGGTCGCGTCCCGGCTCGCAAGGGAATATTGGGACGATAATTCAAGGGACATCATCGACATCATTGATGATTCTTTTCTCGAAGAGTATGATGATTTCAACATCGGAGCGGCATTCAGAAACGCCGCAACGGTCAGCATCACCTACTCCCTCCTGTCCCGCTGCGGACTGGAACCCAGGGAACGTCTTGAACACGAGGACTTCCTGAGCATTTTCGATTTCAATACACCCGCCACGGTATGCGCCCTGGGCACGGCGGTCAGCGAAATCAATCAGCAGGTCCTCCGGGAGATCGAAGCAGCCATACGGAATTATGAGCGCGCCCGCCGCGCAGAAAGGATGGAAAACCATGAGCGAACTGACTTACACGAAGAACGGGGATTATCAGATTCCCGACCTGAGCCTGACGGAGCAGCCGCAGATGCCGCTGGGCAAATACGGCAGGATGCGGAAGAATTATCTGAAGGAGCAGCGCCCGGTACTCTGGAACCGGATGCTCCTGTCCGAGACGCTTTATCCCCATCTGAGGGAGATCGACGAGACGGCGAACCGGAGGCTGGAGCAGCTCATGCCGGAGCTGATGAAGCAGATCGGCGTGACGGAGGAGCTGAAGGCAAGCAACCCGATGAAGTGGACGGGCCTGATGAACAACCTGAAGGCACAGGCAGAGGAAACAATCCTTACGGAGCTGGTGTTCAGCTAAGCCTGTTTCCCACAGAAGCAGAACAGATTGCACAAATCGAACGAGCGGAGAGCTTTGATGAAAAGCCCTTCGCTTTTTCTTTTGCCGATGAAGACATCGACAATCTGCTCCGTTTCGGAAGCAATGCAGACAATGCCCGCATGGTAATTGCCGCAGAGTTTTCCAAGGATAAGCCGGTGCCTGAAAAGGCCGCGTTCCTGCGGCGAACCTATCGCGGCGGCTATGGGCTGAATACCGACGCCGGAAAACTGGCTGTCTGGTATGCCGATGACGGTCTACACCTTTCTAACGGGCCTGCGGCGCGGTACAGCAGGACTGCACAAATGATCTCCTGGGAGGATGCCGCCGCACGAATTGACGCCTTGCTGACAAAAGGTAGCTTTATGACCAACGTGGAGCTTGCAGAGACGCCCGGCTTTGAGCGTTCCCAGCTCGCGCAGTCCTTGTGGTATCTCTATCACGACATGAACGAGCAGGCCCGCGATGCCGGTTATCTGCCATCCATGGAAGAATTGAGCGGAGGCGGTTATCCAGATGAGATCGCACGGTTGTCGGAAAGGCTTGAAGATGAGGATTTCCGCAATGGTCTGACAGCAGAATTTGAAGCCTTTACGGAGGCGTATTCCCAGAATCGGGAGCTTTTGCGCTTCCATTATCACAGACCGGAAGGCATGTTAAGTGCCTTGCGGGACTTGAGCCTTCCAAGACGGGAGTTCTCCGCAAATATAGCGGAGTTGCCGGAAGTGTCTGCGTTTATCACAGAAGATGAGATCGACGCCGCAATCGCCGGTGGGAGCAGTTTTGCCGGAGGCAAGCAGCGTATCTATGACTTCTTCCTTGCACCTCATACCACCAAGGAGAAAGCCGATTTCCTGAAAAAAGAATACGGCACAGGTGGTAGAAGCCATGCACTCTCCGGTTCATCCGGGAGCGAGGAATCTCACGAAGCCCGTGGAGAGCGTTTTCGCAAGGCAAACTGCGCGCCGGTGGAACTCTCCTGGCAGAAGGTGGCAAAGCGAATCGAAGCTCTAATCTCGGACGGGCATTACCTGACACCGGAGGAACAGGCCGCGTATGACGCCATTCAGGAGGCCAAAGCAGAGCCGGAGACAACCATTGACAATTACCTTCCCTACAACGATGTCAAGGCGGCCTACCCCGACAACATCGTGCTTTATCAGGTCGGAGACTTCTACGAGATGTATGGGGAGGACGCACGCACCGCATCCGATCTGCTGGGGATTACTCTGACCTCCAGGATGCTCCCGGACATTGGCCGGGTTGCTATGTGCGGCTTTCCTGTCAACGAACAGGAAAGATATATCGAAGATCTCCGTGACGGGTATGATGTGACGGTATCTGCGTTGGACGAAGGAAACCCCTCCAGCCGCAGGACCTACACGGTCCTTTCCATTGACCACGAAGCAGCGCAGGCCATTGATGCACATGAAGCGGAGTTCGGTGCGGATGGCTGGCGCGCATTCGGAGGCCGTGGACCGTTAGAACCCCAAAACGAGGGGGCGGACAGCCTGGGTATCCCAGAAGGGGCTGCGCATTCCGAAAACGGAGCTTCGACTCCTATTTCAGAGCGCAGAATGGAAGAAATCAGCATTGATGAGGCGCTGCGGGCGTGGAACGGTAGCTTTGAAAGCAAGCGGGCTGTTGTGCAGTATATGGAAGAGCATGAGAGGGAGCGAAGCACTGCCGCATGGCTTTCTGCTGAGTACGGCGGCGCGGAGAACGAGCCCCTGCATATTTCGATTGTCGGAACAGATCAGGAAACCACCTTGAGTTGGCCGAAGGTACAGCGCCGGATCGCACAGCTCATCCATGAGGACCGCTTTTTTACCCCCATAGAAGTTCTCCGGCTGAGTGAGATTGCCGCTGAAGAAATGCAGAGCGAACAAAACGAGCAGGAGGTGGTGCCTTCACTCGATGAGATGATCGCTTATGCAGAGCAGGTCGCCGCACAGGACGCGGTGGAGCCTTATGAACGCTTTTCCATCCGTGCAATGTCCTCACCGGGTGAAAATGACAAATATGCTGTATGGGACGATCTGAATGATGATTTCTTCATTGATGAAGATCAGTTGCAGCACGCCTATGATACCGAAGCCGAAGCACAGGATTACTTAGAACATGTGCGGCGGATGATTTCACAGAGGGAATCCGCAGAATGGCTGGCGGTTGAGCGTGCAAAGCTGCCGCCGCTGGAGTATGCCCCCGGCGACCACTTCATCATTTTCGGGCCTGACGGAAACAGCACTACCGAGTTTGTCCTGACGGAGATTACCGATGATGATGTGTTCTATGCCTTTGCCGATGCAGATGGCGAAGAACCCGTCTCCATCAGCCGGGAGGAATTTGAGCGAAATCTCCGCTCCGGCCATATCCGGGAGCATCCTCCCGAACCGGCGCAGACGCCCGCGCAGGACGATTTCCCGTATCAGGTCGGGGATACCGTCTATCTGGAGGACAGCAAGCCCTTCATCATCGAAAACATCGGCACATTTGATATTCAGCTTCGGGACCCTTCCCTTGCCTATCCCATCTTCAGGGCCGAGAGCAAAGAGAGCTTTGCGCGGCTTCTGGAGCGATACCCCCAGCCGCAGGAAGCCGTTACGGAGACGGTGGCGGTTTACCCGGCAGAGGAAAACAATCTGCCCTACGATATCGTTGTGGAACGGCTGCGTTTTGACGAGCCGGAGCCTCCTGCCGGAAACTTTCGGATCACCGACGATCATCTGGGCGAAGGGGGTCCCAAGGCCAAGTTCCGCGCAAACATGGACGCGATCAACACGCTGAAACAGATCGAATTTGAGGGACGCAGCGCCACGGCAGAGGAACAGGAAATCCTCTCCCGCTATGTGGGCTGGGGTGGCCTTGCGGATGCCTTTGATGAGAACAAGCCAAACTGGTCAGAGGAATTTCAGGAGCTGTATGCTTCTCTGTCACCAGAGGAATACGCGGCGGCCCGCGCCTCCGTCCTGAACGCGCACTACACAAGTCCCGCCGTTATCGGGGCGATCTATGAAGCAGTCGGTAATATGGGCTTTACCACGGGCAACATTCTGGAGCCATCCATGGGCGTGGGCAATTTCTTCGGCCTTTTACCGCAGGAAATGGCCGCGTCCCGGCTGTACGGCGTGGAACTCGACGGCATCACCGGCCGTATCGCAAAGCAGCTCTACCCGGACGCGGACATTACCGTGGCGGGATTTGAGACGACGGACCGCAGGGACTTTTACGACCTGGCCATCGGCAACGTCCCCTTCGGACAATATCAGGTCAATGACCGGGCTTATAACAAGCTCGGTTTTTCAATCCACGATTATTTCTTTGCAAAGACGCTGGATCAGGTGCGTCCTGGTGGCGTGATCGCCTTTGTGACGAGCCGCTACACCATGGACAAGCAATCCCCGGAGGTACGCAAGTACATTGCACAGCGGGCAGAGCTTCTCGGCGCAATCCGTCTGCCCAATAATGCGTTCCGCGCCAATGCCGGGACGGATGTTGTCTCGGACATCATCTTCCTGCAAAAGAGGGACAGGCCGATTGAAGTGGAGCCGGAATGGGTGCATCTTAGTGCAAACGATGACGGCTTTGCTATCAACAGCTATTTTGTGGAGCATCCTGAAATGATGCTTGGCCGTCCCAGTGCGGAGAGCACACAGTATGGACGAGAGGACTTTACGCTGGAGCCTATTGACGGGCTAAAACTCTCTGATCAGCTTCATGACGCAGTGAAGTATATCCGCGGCACCTATACCGAAGCGGAGTTGCCAGACCTGGGTGAAGGCGAGGAAATCGATACCTCGATTCCCGCCGACCCCGATGTGAAGAATTACAGCTATACCCTTGTGGATGGTCAGGTGTATTTCCGGGAAAACAGCCGTATGGTCAAACCGGAGCTGAATGCCACGGCAACGGAGCGCGTGAAAGGTATGATCGGCCTACGCGATTGCGTCCATACGCTGATTGAACAGCAGATGGACGCGTCTGTGCCGGATGCAACCATCCGCAGGACGCAGGAAGAACTAAACGACCTCTATGACAGCTTTTCCAGCCGGTTCGGACTTATTAACTCACGCGGCAACGCGCTGGCCTTTGCCGATGACAGCAGCTATTATCTGCTCTGCTCTCTGGAAGTGCTGGACGAAAACGGGGAGCTACAACGAAAAGCGGATATGTTCACCCGTCGCACCATCAAGCCCCATGAGGTCGTGACCTCGGTTGACACCGCTTCTGAGGCGCTGGCGCTCTCTATCTCCGAAAAAGCCGGTGTGGACATGGAATACATGTCAGAGCTTACCGGAAAATCCGAGGAGGAACTGGCCGACGAGCTGAGAGGCGTGATCTTCAGGCTTCCGGCACCGGCGGACGAAAACGGCAGGCCAGTCTATCAGACGGCTGACGAATATCTTTCCGGCAATGTCAGGGAAAAGCTGCGTACAGCGGAACGCGCCGCGGCTTCTTTCCCGGAGGCCTTCAGCTCCAATGTGGAGGCACTCCGGACAGCACAGCCCAAAGACCTGGACGCCAGCGAGATCGACATACGGCTTGGCGCGACCTGGGTGGACAAAGACTATATCCAGCAGTTCATGGAGGAAACCTTTCATGTGCCGTTTTATCTGCGGCACTCCATTGAGGTCAACTTCTCCGCTTTTACGGCAGAATGGAACATCCAGGGGAAAAATCAGTGCAGTTACAGTGATGTAAATGCCTATGTGACCTACGGAACCCAGCGCGCCAACGCATATCGCATTTTGGAGGATACATTGAATCTCCGGGACGTGCGCATCTATGACACCGTTGAAGACGCGGACGGTAAGGAACGTCGCGTCCTCAACTCAAAGGAGACGACACTGGCACAGCAAAAACAGCAGGCCATCAAAGACGCTTTCCGGGATTGGATATGGAAAGATCCGGAGCGGCGGCGCGATCTGGTGCAGCGGTACAATGAGCTCTTTAACTCCACCCGCCCCCGCGAGTACGACGGACAGCACATCAACTTCTCCGGCATGAACCCGGAAATCGAGCTTCGGGAACATCAGCTCAACGCCGTGGCACACATCCTCTATGGCGGCAATACACTTCTCGCTCACGAAGTGGGCGCAGGTAAGACCTTTGAAATGGTGGCGGCCGCTATGGAGAGCAAACGGCTCGGCTTGTGCCAGAAATCCCTCTTTGTAGTTCCAAACCACCTGACAGAGCAGTGGGCGTCCGAGTTTCTCCGGTTGTACCCTTCGGCCAATATCCTTGTGGCGACGCGCAAAGACTTTGAAACGCGCAATCGCAAGAAATTCTGTGGCAGGATCGCCACCGGCGACTATGATGCCGTTATCATCGGGCACAGCCAGTTTGAGCGTATCCCGGTATCCAGGGAACGGCAGGAGAGGCTTTTGCAGGAGCAGATCGACGAGATTGAAGAAGGTATTGCCGAGCTGAAATACAGCCGCGCAGAGCGGTTTACCATCAAGCAGATGGAAAAGACAAAAAAGAGTCTCGAAACGCGGCTTAGAAAGCTGCAAGAGACAGACCGAAAAGACGACGTTGTCACCTTTGAGCAGCTTGGCGTGGATCGGCTGTATGTGGACGAGGCACATTCGTTCAAGAATTTGTTCCTCTACACAAAAATGCGCAATGTGGCGGGTCTCTCCACCTCTGACGCACAGAAGTCCTCGGACATGCTCTTAAAGTGCCGGTATATCGACGAGATCACCGACAGCAAGGGCGTGGTCTTTGCCACAGGCACACCGGTCTCCAACAGCATGACCGAACTCTATACTATGATGCGTTATTTGCAGCATGACACCATTCAGCGCAAGGGACTGTCCCACTTCGACTGCTGGGCGTCCACTTTTGGAGAAACCATCACCGCCATAGAGCTTGCCCCGGAGGGAACCGGCTATCGCGCCAGGACGCGCTTTGCCAAGTTCTATAACCTGCCGGAGCTGATGAGCCTTTTCAAAGAGGCTGCGGACATCAAGACCTCCGACCAGCTCAAGCTCCCAACGCCGACAGCGATCTACCATAACGTCGTGGCACAGCCGACAGAAATCCAGAAAGAGATGGTACAGCAGCTTTCCGAGCGGGCGTCCCGCGTTCACGCGGGTGCGGTTGACCCCTCTCAGGACAACATGCTCAAAATTACTTCGGACGGCCGGAAGCTGGGACTTGACCAGCGCGTTATCAATCCCGACCTTCCCGACGATCCGTCCAGCAAGGTCAATATGTGTGTGGACAACATCGTGCGTATCTATAAGGACGGAGACAAAGACAAACTGACACAGCTTGTTTTCTGCGATCTGTCCACTCCCAAAGGCAGAGCAACACAGACGAAGGTTGCAAAGGCAGATGGCACGATCAACGGTACGGAGCTCCATGCAGTGACAGCCATGGTGGATAAGGAGCTTCCGGACGCTGTGCCGGAATTTACGATCTATGAGGACATCCGCAGTAAGCTCATCGACGCAGGCATTCCCAGAGAACAGATTGCGTTTATCCACGACGCAAACACAGAGGTCCGCAAAAAGGAGTTGTTTTCCAAAGTACGGACGGGTCAGGTGCGCGTCCTGATGGGCAGTACCTTCAAGATGGGTGCCGGTATGAATGTACAGGACCGGCTGATCGCCCTGCACGATCTGGATGCCCCATGGCGGCCCGGTGATCTGGAACAGCGCAGCGGGCGCATCATCCGGCAGGGGAACATGAATCCGGAGGTGCATATCTACCGCTATGTGACAGAGGCTACCTTCGACGCTTATCTCTGGCAGACATTGGAGAACAAACAGAAATTCATTTCGCAGATTATGACGAGCAAATCTCCGGTGAGATCCTGTGAAGACATTGACGAAGCAGCTCTCTCCTATGCAGAGATTAAGGCACTGTGCGCCGGTGATGAACGCATCAAAGAAAAGATGGACCTGGACATCGACGTGGCGAGGCTGAAGCTGATGAAGGCCAATCATCAGAGCCAGCAGTACCGCTTGGAGGATGATCTTCTCAAGACCTTCCCGGAGCAGGTAGAGCGTTGCAAGGGCTATATTGCCGGGTTTGAGGCCGACCTGAAAATGTTGGCGGAGCATCCGCACCCGAAGGATGGTTTCTCTGGCATGACCATCCGAGGCGATGTGTTGACAGATAAGGAGAACGCCGGAGCTGCACTGCTCGACGCTATGAAAGAGGCGAAGGGCTTTGAGCCCGTTTCGATTGGCAGCTATCGCGGTTTTCAAATGTCCCTGACACTTGAAAATTTTGGCAAGGATTATGTGTTGACGCTCAAAGGGCAGATGACCCACCGTGTCGATCTCGGAAAGGATGCCAGAGGTAATCTGACCCGTATCGACAATGCCCTGAACGCCATTCAAAACCGATTGGAGAGTACCAGAAGCCAGCTTGAAAACACCTATGCACAGATCGAAAACGCAAAAGCGGAGCTGGGCAAGCCCTTTCCCCAGGAAGAAGAACTGCAAGTCAAATCCGCGCGGCTGGCGGAGCTCAATATCGCGCTGAATATTGATGATCGGACGCCCATTGAGCAGCTCATTGATTCTTCTGGTATAGACATGCCTGTTACGGCAAAAAGAGAGCGTCCGTCTGTCCTTGCAAAGCTGAACCGGCCGCTTGCGGACAGCACAGAAATACCAATGAAATGCAGATCGAGAGAGGAGGCGTTATAAATGAACCATACACCCGTCTATATTCACCCTGCGGAATATGCGCACGAGCACGGTGAGCTGGAGGCTTACCGTGCTTCCTCCAAGGCGGACATCGCCTGTAAAAAGGCGATTGAAGCAGCGATCCGCGATCACTACCAGGACAACCGGCTGGATGAAGCCTGCGTAAAGCAGGTATCCGATGAGTTCGGTTTTGACCGGATGCTCCGTGTCCTGGCAAACACCATTCGTCAAAAGGATTGGGATGGGCGATTTTCCAAAGACAACAAAACGTGGGCGCAGACCGTTCCGATCTACGCCAACAATGACGCCTGGGGACAGGATCGCAACGTGTATTTCGTTGTAGAGTCCCACCCCGGGCTGACAGATTTGTTTACGTCCCAAGCAAGAAAAGCGTATGCAAGGGAGCAGGAAAAACCGAAAGATCGGGAATCCGTTCTTGCCAAAATCAGAAAGCCCAAAACGGAACCTTCGGTCAAAGCACCGGAGCCAAAGGCAAAGGGCCAGGGGCTGGAGCCATGAAGAAACGGATACGGAACCGGCAAATAATTTTCTGGGTCTCACCGGTTGAGGAAGCGATGATCGAGAAGCGTATGTCCCAAGTTGGGACGAAGTCGCTCAGTGCCTATCTGAGAAAGATCGCCATTGACGGCATGATAATCAACCTGCAAATCCCGGAACTGAAGGAGATCATTTCTCTCCTGCGCCGGAGCAGCAACAGTCTGAATCAGATCGCCAGGCGCGTAAACACAACAGGACGCCTTTACGAGACGGAAATGGAGCAGATACTCCAAGATCAAGAGGCCCTTTGGCAATCCATGAATGAGATACTTCGAAAGCTATCCGCGATAAAGTAAGGAGTTAGAGCCCCGCGACATGCTTGAAGTGTTACCACCCGGCAGTTATAATGGGTGCAGAAACGGAAAGGAGGTCAGAGTGATGAAGATTATTCTAAAAATACTGTTTGCTCCCATCATCGCATTGCTCGCCGTCGTGACCTGGTTTCTGACCTTCCTCTTGCATGTGTCAGGAGTCATCCTGGGAATCGCATGTGTGCTGCTTGCTATTTTCGGTATCGCAAGCATAATCCTGGATTCAGCCAAGAATGGGATCATCATACTTGTGATTGCGTTTCTGGTCAGTCCCTACGGCCTTCCCTTGCTGGCGGCAAATTTGATCGGCCTTCTCCATGGGTTCCGGCTTTGGATCAAAAATGTGATCTATGGGTAATGCCACCTAACACAGACCGGCACGGAGCATAGCTGCTTCGTGCCGGTCTTTTTTGAAGTATGGTAGTGAAGCACAAGAAGAAGGCTAAAAGCACAGTGTCGTCGGTCTCTGGAGAAAAAGCTACAACATTTATTTGTTAGCATGTACGAGTTATTATGTTGGCGATAGAAGCAAATTGATTCTATAACTTCCTCATCGCTTTGTTTTCGTTTAGTTTTCTTGGATGAGTGCTAAACTGAATGCCTGCCCCCATCACAGAGGCACACATAGCAGTAAGTCTGGGGAGATGCTGCTTATTATTTATTGTCGTCTAAAAGAAGTAGATATTTTCAGCCTGAAAGGAGGTGTATCCATTGGCCACGACACGAATCATTCCCATGCACATCAACCGAGGCAAGACGATTGCAAAATGCCTTTCAGACAGAACGGATTATGCCATGAACCCGGACAAAACAGATGGTGGCGAGCATATAATCGCCTATGCCTGTGATCCTAAGACAGCCGACATGGAGTTCCTTCTATCCAAGCGCCAGTATCGACAATTTACAGGAAGGACACAACAGAACGACGTTATTGCGTATCAGATTCGCCAGTCTTTCAAACCGGGAGAAGTTACGCCTGAGCTGGCAAACAAAATCGGCTATGAGTTCGCCATGCGATTCACCAAAGGGAAACACGCTTTTATCGTTGCCACTCACACGGATAAGGCGCATATTCATAATCATATTATTTGGAACTCCACCACCCTCGACTGCCAGAGCAAATTCCGCGATTTTCACAGGAGTGGCCAGGCGGTGCGGAAGCTCAGCGACCTGATCTGCATGGAGCATCAGCTCTCTGTGATTGAACATCCGCAGCCTCACGGTGATAGCTATAACAAGTGGCTTGGCGGCAACGCGAAGCCCTGCAACCGTGACTTGCTCCGGGCTGCCATCGACAACGCTCTCTCGAAAAAGCCGCAGAGCTTTGAGGCGCTTACGGCAATGCTTACGCAGGCTGGATACGAGATCAGCTATGGGAAAAACATCACGTTTTCCCGCGCCGGCCAGAAGCAAAACATCCGTCTGAAATCCCTGGGCGACGCCTACTCCGAGGATGCCCTTCGCGCTGTGATTGCCGGGACAAAAACGCACAGTCCTCACAAGAAGCGCCGTACTGCTCCCAAGGAAAAACGGCCAAGCCTGCTCTCTGCGATTGAAGCAAAAATCAACAGCGGCCGCGGCAGCGCCTACGATCAAAAGATGAAAGTCATCCGCTTGAAAAGCATGGCTGAAACGCTACTTTTCATTCAGCAGCATGAGTTCAGAGATTACGCAGATCTCGCAAGATTTTGCTCAGTTGCGTCGGCAAAATCCAGCGCCGCGCTCTCGCAGATAAAGAAGGCAGAAAAGCGAATGGCCGAGATCAGTGTGCTCCGTACCCATATCATCAACTATTCCAAGACGCGTGATATTTATGTCGGCTATCGCAAAGCGGGATATTCAAAAAAATATCTGGCTGAGCACGAGAGCGACATCATTATCCATAAGGCAGCGAAGAAAGCGTTTGACGAGTTGGGGCTGAAGAAGCTCCCCTCCGTTAGCAGCCTGCAAAAAGAATATGCCGCTCTGCTTTCAGAGAAAAAAGAAAAATATGCCGATTACTACCGGCTCGAAAAAGAAAAACGCGATCTGCTTGTCTATAAGGCAAATACGGAAAGACTGCTCCAACTCGACACGGAAGAACAACAAAAAAGTAAAGGGCATCAGCAAAAGGAAAAATAGCGCCGGGACGGTGCGTAGCCGCAGATACAGTCTGCGATCAATAAGGGGTTTGGGGCTTTGCCTCAACAAGCAAATGCGAGGATGCCGCGGGAGCGGGTTCCTCGCGTATTTCGTGAGTGTATAAACACTCGCCCAGCTTGCCAAGTAACTCTATCTCAACTTTAAGAAATAGTTGGTACGACAAAAAATGCCCGCTATCGCGGACAGAAAACACTCTATTTAAACAAGAGGCCGCTTCCTCTCATACAGGAAACGGCTCTTACTTGTCCAGCTTCATCAGCTCGTCGATGGCACTCTCAATAGCAGGAAGGTATTTCTCCGGGCAAAGCTGCACTTTGTATTTCACGCGCTGGCATTGCTCGGTTTCTTGCTTCCGCAGCTCCGGGTTGAAATATTTTTCTGCCGGTAGATTGCACAGGTGGAATAGCTGCACCACCAGTGGCATGCTTGGGATCGTTGCCTTTAATTCGATGTTCGCCAGATACCGGGGATCAACCCCGATTTTCTCCGCAAGTTCTCTGCGAGACATCCCCAGCTTTTCACGAGCTGCTTTCACATCAGCTCCAAAGGTTTCAAAGCCGGGGCAATGTTCAACTTTTGCCATAAATTCATCACCCTCCATCATTTTATAGTTCCTAAATCCCTTTGGGAATGAATTACTGATTCATTTATCTACATTTTATAGTTTCGCCATGTCCTTGTATTTTTCGAGAGAACGAAGTATAATATTCTTGGAGGCGCAAGAGACATGGACTACATGACATTGAAAGAAGCAAGCAATATATGGGGCATTTCCCCTCGGATGATAAACTACTACTGCACAGCGGGTCGCATAGCTGGCGCTGTCAAAATGGGGACGGTATGGCTGATTCCCAAAGACGCAAAAAAGCCCATTGACGGCAGGACAAAACAAGGACGGAAAAAGAACGGAACATAAGGAAATTCTTAATGATTCCTTATGCGCCTGTTTGAGAATCATATTGGTGCACCTGGTATAATAATTTTATTACTCCGCAGGAAAAGGAGTTGATATTTCATGGAGAAGATTCTTGTTGTTGATGACGAAAAGGATATTGCCGACCTGATTGAAGTCTATCTGCAAAATGAAAACTATTTCGCTTCTTTCCACCTTGGCTCCACTTTTCATTTTTGTTGCGGTTGGCAATAACTGGGTTTCTTGCATTCTTCCGGCAGGTGGCGTTGGATTAAATAACAATCTGCTCATGCAGCTGGTAGATTTCAGATTTCTTCGTTTAGGGACGCACGGCTTCTGGACGCCGCAGGTTACAGTGCTGTTTACGGGTATCTGGATTCCAGTGTTCTTGATCCTGGCTGTTCGATCTTACTGCAAACATCAGATCAAATAAAAAGTATGGCTGCCGCATCAAATGATATGCTACCTCCAAGTAGGACACTGAAATACAAAACCTACTTGGGGGTATTTCTATGTCCAGGAAAAGCAAGATTGATCCGGTTTTGAAAGTGGAACTGGTGGAAATGTATCTCAGGGATGAGATTGGTATCCGGGAAGCAGCAAAACAGGCTGGTCTATCTGGGAATGGGACGGAATCGTTCAGGAAGTGGATTGATATTTATCAGAATGAAGGGCCTGCCGGGTTGTTGGAACAAAAGCATAATAAGTATTATTCACAGGAAATAAAACTTGCAGCTGTGAATGACTATCTAGAGGGGAAGGGATCCCTGCAGACAATCGCCGCACGCTATGGACTGCGATCAAAACATCCTCTGCAAAACTGGATTAAGGCGTATAATACTCATGGAGAGATCAAATCGCGCGAAAGCGGAGGAGGCAGCTACATGAGGAAAGCCAGACAGACAACACCGGAAGAACGTCTTAAGATCGTACAGGACTGCCTTGCCAACGACAGGAATTACGGAGCGATGGCATTAAAGTACAACTGCTCTTATCAGCAGGTACGCAACTGGGTATTGCGCTATGAAAAGATGGGCTCAGCCGGACTGGAAGACCGGCGGGGAAAACGCGTCGGGTCACAGCCTTCCAGAAGTCCGGCGGAAGAACTTCGGGATAAGATCGCGGAACTGGAGCGAAGGAACCGTGATCTCCAGATGGAGAACGACCTGTTAAAAAAAGTCAGAGAGTTAGAGATGAAAGATCGCTATCTCTGACTCGGCATCTTTATAAATATCAGGCGATCAAAGAACTGTCTGAAGAAAAGCGCTATCCCGTGCAAAGACTTTGTGAGTATCTGCATCTCTCGCGCAGTGCTTACTATCGCTGGCTGAAGGATCCTGTCAGTTTCAGTGAGCGGTACAATAAAGAAATCGCCGGGAAGATCAGGGTCATCCATGAAGCCCATCCGGATATGGGATACAGGCGAATCAGGGATGAACTGGAAAAGCATCATGACATTGACGTCAATGATAAACGCGTCTTAAGGATCTGCCGTAAGGAACGTATACAGTCAACAATCAAGTGGAAGCCGAAAAGCTGCACCAGAAACAGTGATGATCCCACATACATCGCCAGGAACTATCTGAACCGGGACTTTCATGCCGATGCGCCTAACGAGAAATGGCTTACCGATGTAACGGAATTCAAGTATTACATCGGCATCGAGGTTCACAAGGTATACCTGAGTGCCATCCTGGATCTTTATGACCGGAGGATCGTGGCGTTCAGGATAGGGGATCATAATGACAATCCATTGGTCATGAGAACCTTTGACGATGCTGTGGCGTTAGAGCCGGATGCCCACCCGCTGTTCCACAGTGACAGAGGATTTCAGTACACAAGCAAACAGTTCCACGCTAGGATCAGGAAGAATCACATGAAGCACAGCATGTCCAGGGTTGCCCATTGCATCGACAACGGTCCCATGGAGGGATTCTGGGGGATTCTGAAGCGTGAGATGTACTATGGCAGACGGTTCACTTCAAAAGCAGATCTGATCACTGCAATAGAGTCCTACATCGTTTATTACAATACAAAGCGGATTCAGCGGAAGCTGCGACTGATGACTCCGGAAGAGTATCATGAAGAGTACAATGCGGCAGCATAAAAATACCGCCAGTTGCAACAACCGGCGGTACAGAACTTTTTAATTTTTCACTGTCCTCTTGACGGGTAGCACACCATTTCGAGACGGCCCCATTATTTTTGGAAGGAAATGTTTCCTGCCGGTTTTTAGAAGTGAGTATCCCACATGCCGCAGAAGACGTCAACCGGGCTCGTACCCTTGAATTCGCTCTTGCCTTCCAGCTTATCAACGAAGGCAGCCACAGTGATTTCGCCAGCATCGTAGCAGTTGATGTAGTTCTTGATCTGCGGAACATCCGCCAGATGGAACGGGCAGTTGAAGGATACGAAGATGGTCGGGATCTCGTTGACATACCACGGATTGTCCCAGCCGCCCTTCGAAATCTTCCACTCCAGACGCTGGGTGGTGCGCATGGTAGCGGAAACATTGGCCACGCAGATCACCAGATCGTAGTTGTCGGTCAGGTTGGCAACGGCGGTCTTTAAGCCGTAGGCGCCCTTCTTCGACAGGCCCTGGCTCATCTGCTTGCTGCGCTCTTCGGGCGTCAGCTGAGCCATCATCTTCATCATCTTCTCCACCGGATCCTCATAGATCGTGACGGTGTGACCATAAGACTCGAGCTTGGTCTGAAGGTTCTGATACAGCTTTCTGCCGTCCGCCATCATACCGGCCATAACCATGTGCTCGCTGGGCTGCGGGCCAACCGGAACGATGAGGACGCGCTTCTTGTCGGTAATCGGGAAGATGTTGGGACCGATCTGCTTTGCTAAGGTGATACCCTTATCAGCAACTTCTTCCGCGACCTTCTTGTGCTCTTCACATCCACAGACGGAAAGGCCTTCGATCGGCGGGAACTTGTCTAAGCTGTAGTTGGCCAGTCCCACAACAGCCTTTAAGCCCATGATGCGATGCAGGGCATCGTCTAAGCGCTCTTCGGTCAGACGGCCGTCATGCAGCGCGTCGGTCATGAACTTGATATCCTCGTCAAAGTCGTTGTAGAACAGGAACATATCGCAGCCGGCCATGATGGCATCCGGCACCATTTCGCTTCTCTTGGTGCGGCCGGTAATACCAACCATGTGGGAAGCATCGGTAACGATCAGGCCGTTGAAGCCAAGCTTGCCGCGCAGAAGGTCGGTTAAGAGCTCCTTGGACACGGTGGCGGGCTTGATGTCCTCATCCTTTAAGTCGGGATTGAAGAACTTCTGGTATGCCGGCAGCATGATGTGGCCGGGCATGACAGACTGTACGCCTTCTTCGATCAGGCCAGCGTAAACCTTGCCGTAGGTGGCATCCCACTCTTCGCAGGAAAGAGAGTTTACGTTGGTGGCGATGTGGGGATCGCGCTCGTCAACGCCGTCGCCGGGGAAGTGCTTCATGGCGCAGGCGATACCGCTCTCGGAAATGCCGCGGAAGTACTGCTTGGACAGCTCTAAGACCATATCGGCATCACGGCCCCAGGCACGGGTGGAGATGGCCGGGTTGTGCCAGTTTAAGGTCAGGTCAACGATGGGAGCGAAAGCCCAGTTGGAACCGGTAGCGCGGGTCTCACGTCCGCAGATCTGGCCCAGTTTGTAAGCGTAGGTCGGATCACCCGTGGCAGCAACCTTGATTTCGTTACCCACATTGGTACCGCTGGAGGTGGCACCGTTACCGCCGGCCTCAGTGTTAACAGCGGACAGCACCGGGATCTTGCTGTACTTCTGGAAGTTGTAGTTCATCTTCCACATTTCTTCAGCGCTGCGGGGATTGAACCGGATACCGCCCATCTGCATGCGGGCGACTTCTTCCTTCGCAACTTCCTCGTCGTCCACGGCACCGGTCAGGTGAACAAACAGCTGCTTGATCTTCTCTTCTTCGGTCATGGAAGCAATGGTATCTTCCACCCACTTCAGCTGCTCTTCGTTCAGGTTAAACGGTTTCTTGGTCAAATCTACCATATCGACTGTTCCTCCTTACGTTAGTGAATAATGGTTTTCGCTGCAGAAAAAACGGCGGTGATCGAGGGTACCGCGGATTTCCATGGGTCCTCACCGGACGGCTCTGTCATTTCCGTTTTGCGGGATCGAATGAAAAGCACAGCTTCGCCGTAAACCTGCTTTATGATTTAGATTATAGCAGGACGCCCCAGATTGTGGAATTAAAAAAATACGGAATGTGTATCTTTTTTCGCTACGTTCAAATCGTCCTTGACATCACAAAAAACTTCTCTATAATGGTTGTTAGCTGAGCCTAACTTATTGGGTTCCAGGACGGATCAGGCCAAGGCCCAATTGCAGCCGCAGCCTTCATTCGTTTTTCTTTTGATCTCGTGTTAGGGTTGACTAACTAACGGAGCTGTCCTCATGGAAAAGAATCAATTTTTCTCCCTTTTAATTCTGTACAGTGCGCCGACTCTGACCGGGATCAAAAGCGCCAGCCTGTTTGGCTGCCGGATGGACACGCGGCAGGCGCTGGAACGTCACGTCCGGGATGCCAGCCGCCGACTGAAAGGCTGCGGCATCCGGGTACTGCTGCTTTCCTATCAAAACGGCCGCGGACTCATCTATGTTTTCCGGCCGGCGATGCTTGCCCGGGATCTGACTTCTCCGCTGGCGCAGAGCATTCTGCAGCAAAACGGTTACAGCTGCCGATGCTGGTACGAAAACCTTTTGCGCTTAAAGCACCGTCTGGCAGGATGCGACGATTTCCCCCACGAAATCGGACTGTTTCTGGGCTATCCCGCCGCAGACGTGGACGGCTTTATCCGTCTGGGTCCTTCCGCCTGCCTGTGCAGCGGCGTGTGGAAAGTCTATAAAAACCCGGATCAGGCCAAGGCCGTTTTTGCTCAGTGTCAAAAGTGTACCCAGCAGTGCATGCAGCTGTGGACGGCAGGTACACCCGTGGAACAGCTGGCCGTGACGGCATAAATCGGGAAAATACAAAGAACAGACAAAGAAGAGAGGAGTATCAAAATGAGCAGTGTAGCAGTTGTTTACTGGAGCGGAACCGGAAATACCGAAGCAATGGCGGCCGCAGTGGCCGAGGGCGCAAAGAGCGCCGGCGCAGCCGTCACCACCTTCACCTGCGGGGAGTTTACACCCGCTGCAGCGGCGGGCTTTGACGGCGTCGCTTTAGGCTGCCCGGCCATGGGTGCAGAAGTGCTGGAGGAATCGGAATTCCAGCCCATGTGGGACGATGTGGCCCCGGCGCTGGCAGGAAAGAAAGTCGCCCTGTTCGGATCCTACGGCTGGGGCGATGGAGAATGGATGCGCAGCTGGGAAGAAGACGCCGCGGCAAAAGGCGTAACCCTCGCAGCGGACAGCGTCATCTGCAACGATGCGCCGGATGATGATGCCACGGCGGCCTGCAAGGCATTGGGGGCCACGGTTGCGTAACTGGCAGGCTCGCGAAGCAGGAGCATCCTCGTCTGCGCATGATGCCCGTAATGAGCCATGCGCGACAGACCCAGCGCTTACGCGCATAAATGAAAACAGCAGGGGCGTAAGCCTCTGCTGTTTTCTTCTTTGCTTTTAATGGATAACCATTAGCCCTCGCTGATCGCGCCAACCGGGCAGGTTGCTGCGCAGGCGCCGCAGGAAACGCAGGTATTCTCATCGATCGTCGCGGTTGTATCAACCGTGATAGCATCTACCGGGCAGCCGGGAGCGCAAGCGCCGCAACCCACACAGGTACCCTGATCTACTACATATGCCATATCCGTTACCTCCTTCATATTTCTTTTGATGTCTGATTATGCAGCCCACAGCGGACAGATGCCAGTCAGCCCGCGGGGATTAATCACATTTTATTGCAAATCTTTTTGCCTTACAAGTACTAAATGCAATGCAAACCCGGTCTGAAGCAAAAAACTGCAGACTTCACATGCAAAAACACCTGTAACAGCTCCTGAATTTAAACCGCCTTCGACGCCAGGAAGTGATTGATTTCTTCCACCAGATCTTCCGGATCAAAGCCATGCACCATCGCCGCTTCGCCGACGGTTTCCATCTGAGAAGAGGGGCAGCCGATGCAGTGCATGCCGATGCTCATTAAAATCGGTGCAACTTCGGGATCAATCATCATCAGTTCGCCGATCATGGTATCCGCTGTAATCTTCGCCATGGGACTCACCTTACCTTTCTATATAAAACCAAGTCGTTCACAGACCTATCTTAGCAACATGCCCGCCAAAACGCAAGTGATCGTTCTGTGAAGAAGGATCCGCCGGCCGCAGATGTCGTCCGCCGCAGATTCTCCCGCGCAGCAGGCCCGGGCCTTCTTAAAACACAGAAGAGATTACTCGCCCTTGGGCACCTGATTGAGCTTCTCGTTTACGGAAAGCATCATCTCCCGGGTAATCTTCACCTTCGCAACCATGGACGCGATCGTAAACAGACGCATGACGGTCATCTTCATCAGCATATCCTGCATGCCGTCGTCCGCCTCGCCGTCCTCTCCGGCGCCCTGGGCGCCTGCCGGAGGTTTCATCATGGAAAGCAGACCGCCTAAGGCCTCCATTCCGCCGGGAGCCTTTAAGATGTCGCCCACCAGATCGTTTAAGCAGAAATAGCCGTCCCGTTCCGTGATCTCCTGCCAGCTTAACACCACGCCCGGACCCTTCACGATGTAATCCTTGTTAAACTCGGCCACCTTGCGGATCACAATCTCGTCGGTGCAGCCGGCAGCTTCGGCGCAGATGGTCATTTCCGTGCCCGGCGCGCCGGTGTTAGGCACCTTGAAATGGAAGAACAGATCCTCCGTGCTGTTTTCAGCAAATTTCTCGCCGTTCACATACAGGGTCACGGAAGGCTGATTGGTGTAGACCTTAATCTCCACCTCGTCCTCTACCCGATCCGGATAGCGGTGACCGCACACATGCACGAAGGGCTCATCGGACAGCCAGGCCTTGTAGGCGTAGAAGGCATCCTTCTTATACTTGCGGTCGATGGTGACTAAGCCCTTGCCGTTCTGACCCTTCATGCCGCCCTCGTTCCGGGCGTCCGCGGCAAAATCAAACATGTTCCACACATGGGTAGCCCACATCCAGGGCCGCGCGGAAATCTGGCGGATCAGAGACTCATGATACAGGGCCTGATACTCTTCGGTGTAGTCGCCCCGGCGCACCTCGGTGCCGTGCCAGTTAAAGGAATCGGCGCCGTACTCGCTTAAGCCGTAGGGAATCTGGGGGAAGGTCTCGTGGAAACGGTCAAACCAGACGCCGTTGTCCTCCATGCTTCCCTCATACCAGCCCAGATACAGGTTGTAGGAAATCGCATCCGGGATCTGCACGATGGGTTCATGAATATCGCAGGCACCCACACAGGCCATCACTGTCTTACGGGTGGGATCCATCTTGTGCACCAGATCGTTTAAGATTTGATGATTCTCCAGCAGATCGTCCGAACTTCCGCCCACCATGGTAATCTCGTTGGACAGGCCCCAGACCACAATGGAAGGATGATTGTAATTCTGCGTCACCAGTTCCTTCATCTGGGAAATCGTGTTTTCCCGGCCATCGGGCATATGACGGGAAATGTACGGAATTTCGGCCCAGACCACCATACCCCGCTCGTCGCAGAGATCGTAAAAAGTCTGGCTGTGCTGATAGTGAGCTAAGCGGATAGTGGTGGCGCCCAGCTCGCAGATCATATCCATATCCTCGATGTGCTCGGCATCGGTAATCGCATTGCCCATGCCCCAGCGATCCTGGTGGCGGGAAACGCCGTGCAGCGGATAGTACTCGCCGTTTAAGAAGAATCCTTTGTCCGGCGTGATTTCAAAGGTGCGCACGCCCACGCGGGTGCAGACCGCATCCACCGGCTGTGCATCTTCATCGGCCGCCGGATCCAGAAGGCATGCCGTCACGGTGTACAGATAGGGATCCTTCCGGCCGTTCCACAGATGGACATCCGCAATCCGCAGATCCATGGCCGCAGCCGTCTGGCCCGCCTCAATGGTCTTTCTGGCCGCTGCCACGCAGCTGCCATCCGCATCCGTGATCTGCACAGCCACATCACAGCCGGCCGCCGCGGCTGTAAACCAGGTATCGACCCGAACCGCCGCATCCGCGCCGTCCACTTCCGGCGTCACTGAAAGGCCGCTGCCGCCATAGTAATCCAGATCAAAATGGGCCTCCGGCACTGCGACAATCCGCACCGGACGATACAGGCCGCCATAGAAGGTAAAATCGGCCTGCTGAGGATAGACCCGGTCGTTGACGCTGTTGTCCACCGCCACGCAGATCAGGTTCGAAGCTGCCAGAGCATCCGTCATGTCCACGCGGAAAGTGGAATAACCGCCGTCGTGATGGCACAGCAGCTGTCCGTTCACATAGACGTCCGCCGAAGCGTTCGCCCCCTCAAACTCCAGATAGTACCGGTCTCCCGCGGGCAGGTCCTCTTTCGCGATCTCCTTCGCATACCAGCAGGTGCCCCGGTAGTAATCGCTGCCGCCATCCATGCCGTCGATGGCATTCCAGGTGTGCGGCAGATTCACCCAGTACCAGTTTTCGGGCATCGTCTCCGGCCTGGATGCGGCCTCCTTCGAAAACGCCCACTTTGTCATGAAATTCAGTGTATTGCGCATACTTCCCCCTCATCTGTGTAATACATGCCACGCAAGTGCATTAAGAAACGGCCTGCGGTTCAGTCTGATCGACCTCTATGTCCCGAACGTAGCGCTTGCCGATTTAATATCAGTGTAGCATAACTGGCATAGGGAAAACAATTTCAGAAATCCGTCAAAAGGGAAACAATTTCAGAAATTTAAAAGAAAGTGTTGCAATCCGCCCCAAAAAACGCTATTATGGGTAGGCACTCAAGAAGAGTGAACGGCGTGTGGCTCAGCTTGGTAGAGCGCTACGTTCGGGACGTAGAGGTCGCTGGTTCGAATCCAGTCACGCCGATGAAAGAAAAGACAGTCCGCAAGGGCTGTCTTTTCTTTTATTGATGAGTCAGGCTACGAAACAGCGAACCGGGAGGTCGCTGGTTCGAATCCAGTCACACCGATGCAGTAATGGAGCGGGTTTGACCGCTCCATTGTTTTTTTCCGCGTTTTCCAGGAATTTTTCAAGAAATTTCAAGTAGATTCCCAGTCGGATCGTCCGGAACCGCATACTCCACACCTCCGACCGTTTCGGTTATGAACAGAATAGCATTCATCCGGCTGGAGCAGGTCACCCAGGAGGCGACGATTCTAATCCCCGCTTTTTTTCAGGTACTGTACCGGCACTTCTTTCGTCAGCCATACATTGTTCGATGATAGGAAGAATCGGTATCCGTTTTCCGCCATCTTCTTGCAGTCCACCAGGTAAATCACCGGCTTTCCATGCCTGCTGCCGACCATCGTGGCTGTTTCGACATCCGCCGACAGATGAACATACAGCCGGCTTTTCGGAATCAGAGATATGAATTTACTGGTTTCTTTCCTGGTTTTCATTGTTACATGTTCCCTTTACATCTGTCATTTCACGATGACAGTACCCGTAATACCAGCACTCATAGGGCTTGCTGCACTGGTCTCCGCAAAAAGATTAGTATCCGCTATTGTCCTTACCGCCTGTATCGCAACGTTATAGCTGATCTGTTCGTCCAGTATTCGGGTTGTTACAGATTCATAATCGCTTTTGTAAGCCTCGCTATCGATAATGTTCCTCAACAGTTCTGTGATATCAACGCCTGGTTGCGCCGAAGTACAGATGCTGTTCATTGCTCTTACCCGTCGCACGTCCTGTATCAGATCTTTGAATCCTTCTGTCTGCGGAACCAGGGGAAGAAGCTTGTATATATCGTAGATATGTCTCGAGTGTTTTTTCACCTTGTCCTGCATATAATAATCACATATTGCAAAAACCTTATCTACCAGCGTTCGATCAATGGCCTGCACCTTCATTTCAAAAGGATCCAGTTGGAATCGTGTCCTCTCATTTGGCGCTTCTTCTTCCATCATATCGCCAATATAACTATAAACAGGGAGTATAACCGTCGGAAACGAAATCTCCGCAAAGGACGTTTCCAGCAACACTTCAGATTGAACCACATCATCTAAAGTGTTTGCGACAGACTCATACGCAAGAACATATTGATTGTAACTGCGCCGGCTGCGCGTAGCTTCCAGATTGGGTATACTCAGACCGATTTCCTCCGCAATTGTCTTAATTGTCTCCTTTAGGGTTTTCATCTGACTCTGAGACAGTTTCGCGTCAATTGTAATATCGATATCTTCAGAGAATCTCTTTATTACCCTGTGGCATTTTGACAAGGAAGTTCCCCCCTTGAAAACAACAAATCCCAGCTTCTCTGACAGCCCTCTCAGGATTATAGTCACGTAATAATCCTTCTCAACAACAGCAGGAAGGACATGATACCGCTCACTCGCTAAATTAACAGCATTTCGAAATTCTTCTATGTTTTTATGCAGATACACCATTGAGCAATCCCACCTCATACATATTTTTATAAATCCGCTCTGGATAATACGACAGGTACTCTTTCATAGAATCGAAACTGATATCCTTCTTTCTCATATATTCCAGAAGTCTGTCTGTCAGTTCCTTTCCTTCAACCTCACTGATATTTGATATCTCCTTTAACAGGTCGAGAAACTGCAGAACAGACGCATTTTGGCTTGTCACCTTTACATAAGGTTTTTTGAGTATCACCCGCAGGTTTGCCAGCTGGGTTTCCCGATATTCCGTCGTGGCCTTATTGGTATACACTTCATAAACCATCGGAACCTGCGTTGTAATGCCGAGCTGATTTGCAAAAAGCATTCCGCTCACATAACCACAACGTTCCGAACCATCAGCAAGGTATTTCTTATTTATGACTTCTTCGATTGAAAGTGCCGATCCAGAGACAAACATCGATGCTTTAGGGAGGTAATAGATCCCGGTATCAAACCGCTTCAGGCGTCCATCCGTTGTCAGCTTTTTAAGTTGCTGTCTTACAGATACGTCTTTCATTTCAGGCATGCGGATGTCTGCCAAAAAAATCGGTTCATTTTCAGCGTAATTCTGCCGAAGATACTCATATACTTTATCGAGCTGAGTCATGATACATTTCCTCCGAAATCTACATTTCAGAAACATCACACTTCTTTTTTGTTATTATATGCAGACATACTTCAAAAATCAAGCCCGTGACTTCGGCCTTGTCAGAGCCTGTCTTCGGCGTGTCCATGACAATGTGAGTTTAAACGCAAAAGGAGCCGGGGGTTCCCGACTCCTTCGATGTATGTTACTGTACGTTTATTTATGATTACCCTTCGTATTATTCAAACATGATCCATGCATCCGCCTGGGTTGCTTCCCATTTTTCAGGTGCGGTCTGTGCAAGATATCCCTTGAATGTTTCCTTTGTTACGGTCAGTTCGCCGTCCTCATCGATGGTTCCTTCCATTTCCAGCGCGTAACCGGAGGAATCCCACGCCATATAAAACTGGGTTTCTTCGTCGTTCGTGCCAACGTAGGTTTCGCCTTCCTCTTCACCTTCACCAGTCACAACGATCTGGTATTTTGTGCAATACCCGGGGAAAATCACACCGTCCACTTCATGTGTGGCATTAACAATTTTTGCATGAGAGATGAACGCATCCGCCATTGGCAGCCAGTATGCAGAAGAATTGCCTTCCGCACCGACACCGTATCCGTGATTGATGCCGGCAAACAGATGGTATTCCACCTCGGTCCGCTCCCGCAGGGCTTCGGCCATATCGTTCATCTTTTCATCGTAATCGTAATCATCCTCACTTCCGACAGCAAGGAAGCACATGGGCAGATTCGGATTATCCGTTTCCAGGCTGTATATGGACTCACCGCTCTCGTCTACCGAACGGAACCCGTAAATCAGGAAGGCCACATCAAGATCCGCATTTTCAGCATCTACTTCGTCAGGCTGATAATCCGTATCATAGACCGTCGGCTGAATGTCCCCGTACAGGTTAAACATCGTGCCGATGATTGTGCTTGACCCGCCGGAAAATCCGGTTGCCATCATCATGTCGAGACCTTCGATTCCAAGTTCATCCGCATTATGGCGCAGATAGCGGATGCTTCTGGCGAGATCGAGCCAGGCGTCCTGGGGACTGTAGGGTTCTACGCGCCGCTGAAGTACGAAAGCATTGTAACCCATCTCATAAAAAGCTTCTGCGATCGGATAACCTTCCGAGTAGTTTGCCCGGGACTGATATCCTCCGCCGGCAATGACAATGATATTGCCTTTCACAGCGGACTGGTCTTTCACGCGATAGGCGACTAAAAAGGGAAGAAAGCCTTCATTGTCGTTGCTTTCAAGTGTCCACTCCAGTGTTCCGGTCAGATCCGCGGTTGCAGGTTCGCCTTCCCAGATGGGATAGATATTCGTCTGGGCAGGTGCTGTCTGAACCATTGTTTTACGCATGTCATAAAGTGCGCGGATGTTTTCGGCGTCTTCTTCTGTCATCTCTTCCGGAACAATCCGCTTCACTTTTCTTCCCAGGGACTCATAATCATAGAATTGAGCGTTGGCCGCAAAGGCAAAAGGCCGCTCAAAAATGTACTTGTAGTTATAAACTTCCGCTTCCATCAGATCCGTAAGATAATTGGGATCGTCTTCCGGTGTCTCACATTCAATAAGTGCTGCGTCCGGATTGCTCATGGATTCGGCAGGCCCGTACAGCTCAAGACGCGTGGCATCGGATGCACCGGGTACAATATTCAGAATCTGCGTACTGGTAGGGGATCCTGTGGAATCTGCATTAGCATTTAAACTATTTTGTGCTGCGTCTGTGTCCGCGGTTTCTGTTCTTTCTGTCTGGTCGGTATCCGATTCGGCTTCTGTCTGTGTTGTTTCATCTGCTGGATCGGAAGCGAAGGATTCCGTATCCGCTTCCATCGTTTTTGCTGCCGCATTTTCCGAGGATGGATCTGTGTTCGCCGATCCAGCTGCCGCATCATTTCCACAGCCCGCAAGTACGAAAGTCAGTCCCATGATTACAGTGAGCAGAATGGCTGCCCGTGTTTTCATACGTCGTACCATAACATTCTCCTTTCGATTCTGATTGAAAAACAGAAGGCCTGCATATTAGCACCTTCTGTTTTGAAGTATAGAACCGGCGTAAAATGAGTGTGGTTCCGAGATTCTTCTTTACGATATGAAAATCGCGATTATGAACCGATGTTTCTTCCAGTTCCAGCAAATTCATCCCCACCAGCGTCCAACGAGGTAAACGAGGTACCCGATACTTCGACCAATAACGTAAACCAAGCATTTGCCGAATCGCCCCACAAAAACTTGACGTTATGTCAAAATGCGCTTATAATCCAGGTAGAAGCATATAAATTATGCTGATTTCAGTTCTAAGGAGGTGCGATATGTCAAAGCTTCAACGAGTTTATTGTACATTAACCATTATCACCGCCGGCCTATCCATTCTTGTTCAGATTTTTTCCATCATTTCTTACTCTCGTTTGTCTCAGCAGATGCCTGATGCCATGCCCCAGACACCGCCTTTCCTTGCCCAAAACATTCTGTTAGGGGTACTGATGCTTGCGGCCTGCATTCTGATCGTGCTCGGGCTGAAAAAGCAGAAACTGCTTCTGATGCTTCCCGGTCTGATCTATATGCTGTTCAATTTTGCCCGCAGTATTGTTAATTTCGTTCGAAGTCTTCCGCAGTACACTGCATTTTTTCAGAACACAACGGTGGAAAACCCCGGTGCAGCCTACGGACAGATTGTCGTAAACGTCATCATCCTTCTGCTGATCGGGGCATACAATGTGCTGGGCATTCTTTCAGCGATGGAACTGCACAAAAATTCTCAAAAGTCTGCGTAAGCAGAAACATTTTTTAAATAACGAAAAAGACAGTCCGCAAGGGCTGTCTTTTCTATCTCGCGATAGGGTTCAAACCAGCGGCCGTACTTCAAAAAAAGACAGCCCCGATGAAAGGGCTGTCTTTTCTTTACGTACGAAACAGATGCTGTTTCGCTGTCTTTCTCTTTAATCCTGCTGCCACTTCCAGCCGGCGACTTCCGGCAGATCCATACCGTACTGATGGATGTACTGTTTGTGCTCCACCAGCTTGTCGCTCATCTTCTGATACAGATAGGCGCCGCGGTTGCCCAGTTTCGGCAGATACTTCAGCGCTTCCTGCACCAGGTGGAAACGGTCCACGTCATTCTGTACACGCACATCAAAGGGCGTGGTGATGGTGCCTTCTTCCTTGTAGCCGCGCACGTGCATCAGACGGTTGTTGTGACGGCGGTAGGTCAGTTCGTGCACCAGGGATGCATATCCGTGGAAGGCGAAGATGACCGGCTTGTCCTTGGTAAAGAGCATGTCGTATTCCGCGTCCGTCAGACCGTGGGGATGCTCGGTGGCCGGCTGCAGCTTGAACAGGTCGACGACGTTGATGAAGCGGATCTTCACCTCGGGCAGCTCGCGGTTTAAGATGGATACCGCCGCGAGGGCTTCCAGGGTCGGGGTTTCACCTGCGCAGGCAAAGACAATGTCCGGCTCCTGGCCCTGATCGTTGGATGCCCAGTCCCAGATGCCGATGCCCTGGGTGCAGTGCTTGATGGCCTCGGGCATGGTCAGCCACTGGGGCCGGGGATGCTTGGAGGCAACGATGACGTTCACGTAGTTGCGGCTGCGGATGCAGTGATCGAAGGTGGAAAGCAGGCAGTTGGCATCCGGAGGAAGATACAGGCGCACCACGTCTGCCTTCTTATTGGCGATGTGATCCATGAAGCCGGGATCCTGGTGGGTGAAGCCGTTGTGATCCTGCTGCCAGACCGTGGAAGCCATGATCAGGTTCAGGGAGGAAATTTCCTCTCTCCAGGGCAGCTGGTTGCACACCTTCAGCCACTTCGCATGCTGCGCAGCCATGGAGTCGATGATGCGGGCAAAGGCCTCGTAGGTGGCGAAGAATCCGTGGCGGCCGGTGAGCAGATAGCCTTCCAGCCAGCCTTCACACATATGCTCGGACAGCATGGAGTCCATGACGCGGCCGTCGGCAGCCAGATGATCATCCGTGTCGTAACGCTCGGCGTTCCAGTCGCGGTTTTCCACTTCAAACACGGAATTTAAACGGTTGGAATTGGTCTCGTCCGGTCCGAAAATACGGAAGTTGCGGGCATCTTTGTTCAGCTCGAAGATGTCCCGGACAAACTTGCCCAGCTCGGTCATGTCCTGGCCGTCCTGTTCGCCGTGAGCGATGATTTCGGTTCCGTCCTCATTCTTCACCCGGGGGATTTCCACCGCATAGTCGCGGAAGTCGGGCATGCGCAGATCACGCAGCAGCAGACCGCCGTTGCCGTGGGGGTTCGCACCGATTCGGGCGTTGCCTTCCGGCGCCAGAGCCTTGATTTCCGGCAGCAGCCGGCCGTTTTCGTCAAACAGCTCTTCCGGATGGTAGCTGCGCAGCCAGTCCTCTAGGATGCGCAGATGCTCTTCGGGCTTGTCCATCATAATGGGCACCTGATGAGCCAGGAAATTGCCCTCGATGCGCTTTCCATCCACCATCTTCGGACCGGTCCAGCCCTTGGGGGTGCGCAGAACGATCATGGGCCACACCGGACGGGTGGAGTCGTTATTCTCCCGGGCGTTTTTCTGGATCTCTTTGATGCGCTCGATGACGGTGTCCATGGTTTCGGCCATCAGGCGATGCATGGTCATGGGATCGTCGCCTTCGACGAAATAGGGCTCCCAGCCGTTGCCGTGGAAGAAGTCCACCACTTCCTGATGGGACATGCGGGCAAAGATGGTGGGGTTGGCGATCTTATAGCCGTTTAAGTGCAGAATCGGCAGCACGGCGCCATCGGTGATGGGATTTAAAAACTTGTTGCTCTGCCAGGAGGTGGCGAGAGGCCCGGTTTCGGCTTCGCCGTCACCTACGGTTACCGTTGCAATCAGATCCGGGTTGTCAAACACGGCGCCAAAGGCATGGGCAATACCGTAGCCCAGTTCGCCGCCCTCGTTGATGGAACCGGGGGTCTCGGGAGCGCAGTGGCTGGGAACGCCGCCGGGGAAGGAAAACTGCTTAAACAGCTTTGCCATGCCGGCCTCATCCTCTGAAATATTGGGATAGACCTCGCTGTAGGTGCCGTCCATGTAGTCGTTGGCAATGTAGAAGTTGCCGCCGTGTCCGGGGCCGGAAAGCAGGATCATGTCCAGATCATACCGCTTGATCGCACGGTTTAAGTGCACGAACACGAAGTTCTGTCCGGGCACCGTGCCCCAGTGGCCCACGATCTTTTTCTTGATCATGTCCATGGTCAGCGGCTTCTTTAAAAGCGGATTTTCCAGCAGATAAAGCTGTCCTGCGGAAAGGTAGTTGGCTGCCCGAAACCATTTGTTCATCCGTTCGAGCAGTTCGTCTGTGATGGGTCCCTTTTCAGGGCAGACGGCGTTTACATCCTGCGCCATGCGTATCTCCTTCCATAATGCGATCGATTCTGTTCTGTCTGCGACTTTGCAGATTATTTAACAATCCCCATTATAATCCTTTGCCGGCG
Source organism: Shuttleworthella sp. (assembly GCA_045544375.1). Lineage (GTDB taxonomy): Bacteria > Bacillota > Clostridia > Lachnospirales > Lachnospiraceae > Shuttleworthia. The sequence continues at coordinate 13,334 of JAZPYY010000090.1, read as the reverse complement.
CATTGTAAAACGATTTGCAGTGGACTGTCATTTATTCCTGTTCAACGCTAAAGGGCAGGAATGGATTCATTCCTGCCCGGCGCTGAAGAAGGAATAGATTTCTCCTACCTGGGCATTGCCTTCCAGATCTTCAGAAACCTCGACCATAGCGAACTCCCCTTCTGCGCTGGGGGTGACCGCCGTCACCTTGCATAAAATCCGGTAGTTGGTTCCGGAAACGACCTGCGTGCCCACAAGAGCAATCGGCTCATATTCCGCGCCCAGCAGTTTTTCGGCTGCCTTTGTCAGGGCGGCTTTGGCTTCGTCCGTCACCGCAACGGACTCCGGCTCGGTCATCTGACCCAGGCCTTCGCCGGAGGATGCGGTCAGTTCGGAATCATAGATCTCCGTGATTTTTGCGTTTCCGTTCAGATCCGCATAGATGTAAACCAGTGCGTATTTTTCTTCCGCATTCGGCGTCACCGGCGCAATTCTGCAGAGGATGCAGTAGTTCTTTCCGGATACGATCTGGCTTGCAATCAGGGCCACCGGCGTGTACTTCGCGCCGACCATGCCGTCCGTTGCCTTCTCCACTAATGCCCGGGTCTCGTCCGTGATCTCCGGAGACTCGGCGATGCTCCATCCGCCGACGATGGCCTTTTCCATACCTTCTTCTCCTGCCATGCTTTCTTCCGCTGCGCTCTGCTCTTCTGTGCTGCTCTGTTCTGCCGGGCTGTTATTCGCCGTGCTGTTCTGTGCTGCGCTCTGTCCGCAAGATGCAAGTGATAACGCCAGAAGTCCCGCAAGAATCATTGTGAATGTCTTTTTCATGATGATTTCCTTTCTTCATTCAGTTTTGTGTTGCCCTGTATTTTTGTTTTTTGAAATCCGCTGAAACGGCTCTCTTTGATCCGTTCACCCTATATACAGTTCGCTAAATGAAAATGTTGCATCTTCTGAAAAAATTTTGATTCAAACGCCAAAAGTCCGACTCCACGCCACGCTCGCGTGGCGGTGGAGGAAAAACGTATCTATGGGATGATTTCCTCCGCAAGTCCGGTCAAAACCTCTTCCGACAGGCCGCTCTGGCAGCGGATGGAGTAAGCCCAGGTTCCATCCGTCCAGAGGGCAAGAACCATACCGTCGCTGTTTCCCTTCAGGGTGATATCCGTCCCTGACGTGGTCACCGTCTTCTCCGTTTCATAGGTGTTGTAGTCCCCGGAATTGTCCTCCGTTCCGGCGGATTTTCGAACCGTAATGGTGTTCTCCTCCCCGATGTAGCGGATTTCCGCCATACCGAAGACGCTGCGGTACTCGGTTTTCGTCACCTCGAAGGGAAGGTTCGCGATGACCGCGGCCTCAAATCCCACCGCCTGGGACAGTTCCGCGGCCGACGGGTATTCCTGCTCCTCGTGGACGAGGGCCACGCCCGGTGGGGTCGCTGTATCCGGCGGCGTGATCTGCACGGCGTTCCACGGCCGGATCACCAGGATCAGCGCGGCTGCCGCGGCTGCCGTTGCCAGAATCGGCACCCAGATTTTCCTCCGCCGGGATTTTTCCCGGGCAAAATGCTGATCCACATTCCGGAGGATGCGGCTTTGCATTTCGTCCGAAACGACGACATGCTCCATGACTTCATTATATTTAGCCAAAATCGTACTCCTCCTTTAAAATGTTCTTTAATGCCTCCCGGGCCCGCTTCAAATCCGAGCGAACCGTCGCTTCCTTTCGTTCCAGGATGGCTGCAATCTCCGCCGTGGAGAATCCTTCCTGATAAAACAGGTGAACGGCCTCCCGCTGCACCTGGGGAAGATGTTTGACCGCGTCCCAGACGAAGGCAAGATCTTCCTTTTCTTCTGCCACCAGCTCTTCGTTCAGTTCGTCCGTATCCCGGCGTCGGTTTTCCTTAATCCGGTTCTTCGCGCAGTTGGCAGCCGCACGGTACAGATAGGCTTTTTCATGGGCCTCATTTTCGAAGGCGGGATTGGCTTCCAGCACCTTGATCAGCGTTTCCTGCAGCACATCTTCCGCATCCGCCATGTTGTGCACATAGGAGTAGGCCAGCCGCAGGATGGAATTCCCATAGCTGTGCATGTAGCGCTCTGCCCGGCGGTTTACGGCCGCCCGGTCTGTGGCGGTCTTTTCAAAGGGGATGACCGCCGCTGCAGATACCGCCCGGGCGGCGGCAAAACGAAGTGCCGCTGCGAAGGAGGCAATGGCCCTGGCCGCGGAATGCAGGAAAGCTGCGGCAGAAGGCTTATCTGCTGAGAATAATCGGATGTTTACAGTGGATGATTGCATTTCAAAACCTTTATTCTTTTCAATATCTATACAACTTCAATGTGGAAAATGTTGCATTTTCTGTCTGCAGATTTGTATGAGTTTGTATGTGGTCATTTTACAGCGCCATGCAGAAATCATCAATGTTCAATCGCCAGTCCGGCCAAAGCCAGGGCTTAAAAGCCGATGGGGGCTTTGGGGAGCTGGATCCCTTCCGGGGTTTCCGGCATGGAAAAATCCCGGGGAAGCAGGACGCAGTTTTTTGCAGGGCTTTTGCTTTTGTTTACGTCTGGGCTGCTGTTCTCCTTCCCGACTGCTCTGTTGCTTTCATTCCGGTTACGGTTTTCAGCTTCGCTGCTGTCTCCGTAAACCCGGCAGGCGTATTCTAATATCGCCTGGTCCACCAGATTCCGGCAGAACCGGCCGTTGCCCCCGTCCGGGTTTCCCGCGGCGGTTTCGCAGAGGGAAAGCACCTGGCTGGCGGCCTCCGGGGCGATGGCAAATCCCCGGCGCTTCGCTTCCAGCTCGATGATCTGAAGCAGTTCCGCCGGGCTGTAATCCGCAAAGGCCACGGTGAAGGGCACCCGGGAGCGCAGCCCCGGATTTCTGTCGAAAAAGGCCTTCATCTTCTTGGGATAGCCGGCAAGAATGACGATGGTTTCATCGCGGTGGTTCTCCATCTCCTGCACCAGGGTGTTGATGGCTTCGTCGCCGTATCCGCCTTCCCAGTGCTCTGCCAGGGCATAGGCCTCGTCGATGAAAAGCAGCTTTCCCCGGGCCGCTTCAAACACCTCCCGCACCAGGCGCGCCGTTTCGCCCGCGTAGCGTCCCACCAGATCCGCCCGGCCGCATTCCACCGGTTTGCGGCTTTTCAGCAGGCCGATATCATAAAAGATTCCGGCCAGAAGCCGGGCCACCGTCGTCTTGGCTGTGCCCGGGTTTCCCACAAATTCCATATTTAAAACGATGGGGGCGGCTGTGGTTCCGGCGGACTCCAGATCCTTTTTCATCCGGGCGAAAGCCGCAATTCGGCGGATCTGTCTTTTCACCTGTTCCAGTCCCACCATGTCCTCCAGCCTCTGCATGTCATCGGGGGATTGATCCTCTTCGTTTACTTTATCTGCTTCATTCGCTTTCTTCGACTCTTCCGCTTCATTCGCTTTCTTCGACGCTTCCGCTTCTTTCGATTCCTTCGATTCTTCTCCTTCTGTCTCCTCTTTTTCCCCGGCAGGGTTGGGAAAGAGTGCCCGGATTTCGTCCAGCGTCCGCTTTCCCATATTTCGAAGGCCCAGCAGCTCTTCATCGCTTTTTCCCTGCAGCTGTGAAATGGTATGAATCCCTGCCCGTTTCAGGCAGTTGAATGCCCGGACGCTTAACTCCAGCACGTCGATGGGATCATTGGGGTCCCAGTGATGGGAAGCCGGCGGTTCCGGGTCGGGATCATCCAGGTCCCAGTCGGAAAAGTCCTCCCCTGTTTGCGGCGTTTCCGCCATTTTCGGCGGATAAACATAGTAATTGATGTTGATGATAATTTTGCCGATTTTGTTTTTCATATGCTTCGTGCCCTCTCTTTCTGATGGAAATCTGCTTTTTCAGGTATTGCGCATTTCGTCATCACGTCAGATGACTTCGGTTGTGTCGCAGTCTGTACGGCTTCTCTCCCAGGTCCGCTCCTATCATCGCGTGACTTCCCAGGGCCCGCCGGCCGCCAGCTGCGGATGAAATTGTCAAAGTGCGAAGGGAAAGGGCACAAAAAAAGCCGCTGACCCAAAGGATAAAAGGACAGACTCCGAGCCCGGAATCTTCCCTAAATCCTTGTATCAGCGACTTTAATCGTCTGTATTCTGTTTTCAGCTTTAAAATACCTGAGGCATTTCAAAAATGTGTTTTGGCGAGGCCTTGATCAGCCCGTCAGAACAGCCATGCGCGATTAGTAAAACGCACGCCCCTGCTGGGGATTCTGATTATATTACGGGCAGATTGCGTTTTCAAGTGTTTTTCCAAAATTGTATGTGTCAAGCAATCGTTGGCACGTTGTATGTGTCAAGCAATCGTTGGCACGTTTTCCTTATGATGTCGAATGCCGCGTATTCAGTTGTCTGCGCGAGCGGCACAGGGCATGCACGCGAACACGTTGTCCGCTTGTCGGCGCTTGCGCCGCCGATCCGTCGCCGGTTCCGGAAACTCGCGCACTTTGTCTTATTGCCCTTCGGGCAAGAGTACAAAGTGCGCTCAGACATCCTCCACCGGCTCCGCTATGCTCGCGCCTCCTGCGCGTCCTGCCTATCGTTCGCTTCGCATGCTCCTGCGCCTGCTCGCTCAGATGCTGAATGCCTTAAGAAACGCTTTCCTCGATGCCGTCTGCACTGCGTCAAACAGCGGCATGTGTGCTCTGAAGATGTCTGGGTATGGGTTCCCCTTTCCGTCTTTCTTTGGTGCCTTTGCTGCACTCAGGGTTTCCACGATTTCTTCGAGACAGGCGTTTTTGATCAGTCCGTCACTGTATCTGTCAATCGTTTCGATCAGTTCCCGGTTCTCCTTGCGATACATGACCTTCGCAAGGTTATTCGCACCTCTTCCCCAGCGCATTCTTCGATGCTTCATGCGCATCGTAATCAGCGTACAGTTCTGGTTCTCCTGTACGCCCATCTCCTTTTGGATCATTCCTTCCTGCGGCTGTGGAATGCTTATACCTCTTTTGTAGTACGGGAGCAGTCCTTCTTCGTTGTTCTTCAGATACCGATACAGTTCTCTGGCTTTCTGGCTGGCCTTGTCCTCCGGATCGCTGCTCTCCACGCTGTCTGCATAGGTCTGGATATAGTCAAAAAGCTCTGATATCCTGCCTTCATCGAATAGCGTTCGGATTTCCCTTTGCGCTTCTTTGTCCCGGATTTTTCTTAAAATATCCTGGTATGCGTGGTACCGGTCTAACTGAAAGATCGCGTCTGGATCATAGTCCTCTTTGATCCAGCTGCCCCCATCGCCGTTTAGGATCCGCTGCTGTATCTCGTCTGCGTTATACCGGCTTCGGATAAAGGCTTCACGTTTCTCCTGAAAGGTGCCGGCATCTTCCATCCCTGCAAGCATAGCTTTGTTTACAAGGGTGCTGCGCTTTGCTTTCTCTGCCTCTGCGTCCCATCCCTCATACATCGTAAAAACCTTCAGCTCCTGCGATGGTGCTTTCCTGTGATCCGGCCTCTGCATCTTCAACCAGACACCATCCATCTCCTCGAAGAGTGTAGGGATCTCTCTGGTTCCCCGGGGCTGATCCTGGTGCATCCGTGCAACGTCTGCCTTTTCTTCCTCGCTGATCTTTTCGCCAAGCCTCTGGATGAAGTTCCATACGCCTCCGTGGCTGATCGTCTGTCCACAGGTGCTGCTGATGTTTTCCGCTGTGACACGGTAGGTTGCATCCGTGATCGTCATGGCGATCTTCTCTGCGAGGTTACTGCTGATTAGGCCGATCTTTTCCATCTGCATCGCCTCATCCAGCAGGAATACGCATGCTTTTTCACCGCTTTCCAGTGCCGTCTCATAAACACGTCGACTGTATTCCACTTCACCATAGACGGTCTTGATGCTTGTCTTCCTGAGGCCCTTATTGCGGTAATGGTCCTTGTCCCGGTCTTCCATGAGCTTGGCGTCATACCTTTCCAGAATGCTTTGAGTCATCAGTCGGGCCAGCTCACAGACATACCGATAAATATCTTTCTCTAAGTCCTTGAACGATACCAGTTTTTCCTCTACAATGGGATTCATCATACAGTCCTCCTTATGTGTTTTGGTGGTGCTTAACATCATAAAGAAAAACTGTATGGTTGGGAAGTGGGTCCTGCCCACTTCCCTTTTTATTTGCCAACTAAAATTTTACACTTACGCGACTTTTCAGCAGATCCTTTGCGCATTTTCCCAAACGGCATCCAAACGGATCCGTCCCGCATCGCTATCATTCTTCTGCAGGTGTCCCGGCCATGGGCCGGATTCGGCTTTTGGGCATTTTGCCGGTCTGGCGAAAAATATTCACGAAATATTCATTATTTTCAAAGGCGTTAGCCACTTCCATCTTTGAAAAAAGGGAGTATAATGAGAACCGATGAGTGATTTTGTAACACTTTGGTAACATTTGTGTTTTACTGTTACTCACCGACTATTCTGATATGGAGGTAAGAAATGCCGCTGATTCGTTTTGCCGGCCGTCTGCTGGGCATCCGGGAATGCGATCTTGTTGAACGTCCGGGAATTTTGCTGAAACGGCTGCTGGTGCCGCTGCTTTTTACGCCGCTTTACTTTTACATCTTCACCCTTTTGGAAGAGGCGCATTTCGGCAGCTATTACGTGGTATCCAGCCGTCTGGACGATTTCATCCCCTTCTGCCCCTGGTTCATTTTCTTTTATGATTTCTGGTTTGCCTACTGTGTATGGGGCGTGGCCATTTTCGCCGGGCGGAAGGATGACACCGATTACCGCCGCATCTGCCTGAACCTGGGCATCGGCATGGCGCTGTTTCTGCTGGTCTCCTACATGTTCCCCAATGTGCTGGGCATCCGCCACGTGGTGCACGACCCCCAGAACATCGCAGAGCAGCTGGTGATGCTGATCCAGAAAGCCGACACTCCCAAGAACGTGCTTCCCAGCATTCACGTGTTCAATTCCATCGCCATTGCGGATGCGGTCTGTCACAGCCGCGCATACGCAAACCGCCGTCGCGTGAAAATCACCGTGTGGACCCTGTCCCTGCTGATTGTGGCCTCCACCGTGTTCTTAAAACAGCATTCCGTCATCGATGTGGCCTTGGCGTTTATGCTTCAGCTGGCCATTTACCCGTTCCTGTACGGCAGCCGCAGCTATGTTACCGAGCGCGTGGGACGCACACTGATTCGGGAATAGTGCAAGGATGCAAGGCGACAGCCGCAGCAAAATATAAAGCAACAGAAAAAGGATTTTCGAGGGCACCTAAAGCCCACGAAAATCCTTTTTTTATTGCTTATATCGGCCGTCACAGCTGCCTGCAGCCATTCTATGGCTTGACACAGGCAGGATGGCTGCGGGGAAACCCAAACTGGCTGGCTGTCACCAAAATGGCTGTCCGGCGAACTACGCCTCGAAGGGATCGATGATCACCGGCATACGGCGCTTGTGCATGTTGGCCCGCTCCTTTGCCGCGATCTTTTCGTCGGTTTCCGGGTCGCCGCAGGTGCCCAGGCGGATAAAGGCATGAATATCCGCATACTTCAGGCCCAGGTTTTCTTCGTCGCTCTTTCCGGAAAGGCCATCCGTGGGGGTCTTCACCACCAGGTCGATGGGCAGTTCTTCAAAGGTCTTTCCCACCTCCACCACTTCTACGCTGGTCAGTTTTCCCAGCAGGGCAAAATCGCAGGAGGTGTCGCCATCCTTGGTGCAGTAGCCCACGGTGGCTTCGGACAGGTTGCCGGTGCCAACCAGGCGCGCACCCAAAGCCTGTGCGATATAGCGCAGCGTAGTCATGCGCAGGCGCGGTCCCACGTTGATGTCGCTGGCCCGGGAATAGGGCACGGAAAACTCCCCTTCCTTCGCCGTGGATTCGATCTGGTCCGTCACAGCCTTTAAAGCATCGTGCATGGCGCCGATATTCACCGTGCGCTGCTGAATCCCTAAGGATTCACACACGCGGACGCTGTCGAAAATGTCCTTCTGCTCGCCGTCGGGAAGCATGACGCCGTAGACGTGATCCGCCCCAAGAGCCCGGGCGCAGACCGCAGCCGTTACCGTTGAATCCTTACCGCCGGAAATACCGATCACCACATCCGTAAAATGCTGCTCAGCGGCGATTTTCTGTACGCCGCGAATCAGTCCGTCGCGGACAGCAACTGCATCAAATGTGTAAGCCATCTCTTTTCCTTCTTTCCTTCACTGCATTTTTCCAGCGCTTTGTCTCGTATGTGTTTCGCGTTTGATTGCGCTTTTCGCGTTTCTTTTATCGCATCTTTACGCGTTTCACCGCGCTTTTCGCGTTCCTTTTATCGCTTCTTTACGCATTTCATCTCGCCCGATCCCGAAGACCTTTCAGATCCTCCGGCGAGAACACGTAGGCTTTGTTGCAGAAGTGACAGCGCACCTCGGTGGGCTTCGCATCCGCGATCATCTCGTCCAGGTCACTTTTCGGCAGGGAAATCAGGGAGCGTTCCACCCGTTCGCGGCTGCAGTCACACCGGAAGGACGCATCGATCCGGTCCGTGATTTCCATCTGCAGATCTCCCAGCACCCGGGCCAGCAGATCCTCCGGCGTCGCGCCGGCGGAAAGCTGTTCCGTAACGGAGGGCAGATTTGCGATCTGCTTTTCCAGCGTGTCAATCACTTCATCCGTGGCAAAGGGCATCAGCTGCAGGATAAATCCGCCGGCCTGAAGGATGTTCCGATCCGTATCCACCAGTACCCCTAATGCCACCGAAGAAGGCGTCTGCTCGCTGATGGAGAAATAGTAGGTCAGATCTTCCGCCACTTCTCCGGACACCAGCTGGGTGGTTCCCACATAGGGCTCCCGCAGGCCCAGATCCCTCATCACCCGCAGGATACCCTCGCCGATAGCGCCGCCCACGTCCAGTTTTCCCACCGCGTTCAGCGGCAGTTCCACTTCCGGATGATTGGCGAAACCTTTCACATGGCCGTTGGCGTCCGCCGTGACCGTAATACCCTTCACCGGGCCGTCGCCTAACAGCTGCAAGGTCAGCAGATCGTCTTCATCCTTCATCATGACGCCCATCATGGCCGCTGCCGACAGGGTTCGTCCTAAGGCCGCCGATACCACCGGGGATGTATCGTGAAGTTCATGAGCCTTCTGCAGCAGATGTTTTGAGGTAATGGCAAAGGCGCGGATCTGCTCGTCCGCCGCGGTCGCCCGTACAATGTAATCCTTCATGTAAAATTCCTTTGCTTCTTTGTACATTCCCGGCACACCACATACAGCCGCGTGCTCTCTTCGTCCGGCGCTTCTAAGGTTTCGCCGTCCGCGATCTCTAAGAGCTGAAGTCCCGATTCGGCTATGCGCTTTTTCAGCTCCTCCATGGAAATCCAGTGGGTGACATGCTCTTCCACCGAGCGCACGTAGCGGTCTTCGCTTCCGCCGCAGGCGATGTCCTCCCGGACGTACAGTTCCAGGGAATACTCGTTGGTGCAGGTTTCCTCGTCCACATGGTTTTCCCAGATGTAACTGCCCTCCGGCGCACTGTCCGTTAAGGTCTGCTCTCCCAGCTGGCGGTAGTAGGCCTCCGTACGCAGATCAAAGACAAACAGACCGCCCGGATCGAGATAATTGTCTGCCAGGGACAGCACGTCTGCCCAATCCTGGGCGTCCTCCAGATAGTTCATGGTGTCGCAGACAGCTACGAAAGCGGCCACGGTACCGTACAGCTCCATCTCCCGCATATCCTGGCAAAGATAGAGGATGCTGCGGCCTGCATCGGCTTCATCGAGCAGATCCGCCGTCTCTGCCGGCGCATCTTCCGATGCCTCTTCCGGCGAAATCGAGGAGTCTGCACGAAGTTCCGCTTCATACTCTCTCGCCACGGCCAGCATCTCGTCCGACGCATCGATACCGATCATGTCGAAGCCCTCTTCCGCCAGCAGCCGTGTCATGGTGCCCGTTCCGCAGCCCAGTTCGCAGCAGATGCCTTCGGTTACCCCGTAACGGGAAAGCAGCGCGGTCAGCTGGCCGCGCCACTTTTCATATGGTGTTTCTTCCATGAAGCGGTCGTAAACCGCCGCAAATCCCTCGTAGATTCCCATGAATTGCAGATTCCCATTCCCTGCAGGCCGCGCCTGCAGAGCCGATTTCCACCGGATCTGATGTCCGGCAGTTTCTGATTATGCGTGTACTTTCATCCAATCGTACAGCTCGCCAAAGACCTTCTCGCAGTCCGTTTCGTTTAACACCTCGTGACGATCCCCTTCAAACAGGCGGATGGTCACGTCGGAAATACCGGCAGATTTAAACAGGTTGTAGGCCGTCTTCACGCCGGCGCCGTTGTCGCCTACCGGGTCGTCCGAACCGGATACAAACAGGATGGGAAGGCTCTTCGGAATCGCCGCCACGCCCTGGGGATCGTTGTCAAATCCGCAGGAGGACAGCAGTCCGTAATAGGCGCGCAGGGTGAACAGATAGGTGCACTTGGGATCGCTGTAGTACTTTTCCACGATCAGCGGATTCTTGGTCAGCCAGCTGTTGGTGGGATCGCCGCCGGTTAAATCGTACCGCTTATAGGGACCGCCAAACATCAGGCCGGCCACAAATTTGCTGCGATAATCCCAGCCCTTGAAACGGGCGATCAGTTTGATGATGTTCTTTCCCAGATTTACGGTGCCGTCCGGAACGGAACCGGTGCCCATGATGATGGCGCCGGACAGGCCGGAAAGCTTGTCCGCATACACGGAAAGATACTTGCGCAGCATGTAGGAACCCATGCTGTGACCTAAGGCAAAGAAGGGCACATCCGGCCACTGTTCCTTCGCCAGCTCATAGTTTTTCAGCATATCGGCGATCATGATGTCGCTGGGATCTTCCGCGTGCATCACGCCCCACTCCGAAGGATCCTTGACGGAATCGCCGTGACCGATGTGATCGTGACCCACCACAGCAAATCCCTTTGTGGTCAGATATTCCGCAAAGGGCGTGTAGCGCTCGATGTACTCCACCATGCCGTGGGTGATCTGAAGCACCGCTGAAACCGCGCCGTCATCCGGCAGCCAGCGCACTGCATGAATGGTGGACTGTCCGTCCGCCGATGGAAATGTGAAAACCTGTTTCTCTGCCATGATACTCCCCCTTTTCAATAATCCCCTGTTCTTCCGACTTTTCCAAACGAAAAATCGGAAGGGGACGGCTTGCCGTTTCGCAGTCGTATGCGAAACCTTCTTCCGTCCCCCTGAATTCATGTAACTTTCACCGCTGCCCCCGCAGCAGTCATTTTATGCCAGCGCTGCCGTGATGATGGACATGGAGTAAACTTCGTCCGCATTGCAGCCGCGGGACAGATCGTTGATGGGCGCATTTAATCCTAAGAGGATCGGGCCGTAAGCGTCAAATCCGCCTAAGCGCTGAGCGATCTTGTAGCCGATGTTGCCGGCGTCGATGTCCGGGAACATGAACACGTTGCAGTGACCGGCGGTGTCGTTGCCCGGGAACTTAGTCTTAGCCACTTCCGGTGCAACCGCAGCGTCAAACTGAATCTCGCCGACGATGGGCAGATCCGGATATTTTTCCTTGGCCTTGGCCGTGGCGGAAGCCATCTTGGTCACGGAATCGCCCTTGCCGCTGCCCACGGTGGAGTAGCTTAAGAAGGCCACCTTCGGATCCACGCCGAAGAGCTTCGCGCAGTTGACGGTCTCGCCGCAGATCTCCACTAAGTTGTCATCCGTGGGATCCAGGTTGATGGCGCAGTCAGCCATGGCGATGGTCTCGGTGCCGCCGTCCGCAGCCGGACGAACCAGGATGAAGCAGGAAGACACGATGCTGTTGCCCGGACGGGTCTTGATCACCTGAAGGGCCGGACGAACGGTGTCAGCGGTGGAATAGGTTGCGCCGCCTAACAGAGAATCGGCGATACCCATCTTTACAAGCATGGTTCCGAAATAGTTCGGAGCAGCAAGAATCTTGCGGGCCTCTTCCGGGGTCATGCCCTTGCTCTTGCGCAGTTCACAGAAGACATCCACCATCTCTTCCATGCGATCGAAGGTGGCGGGATCCACGATTTCGGCGCCGGTGATGTCAAAGCCGCCAGCCGCAGCAGCCGCTTCGATGTCGGCCTTCGGGCCCACTAAAACCGGGGTTAAAAAGCCATCCTTCACCAGGCGGGCCGTTGCCTCAAGAATCCGGGGATCGGTGCCTTCTGTGAAGACAAGCTTGCGGGGATTCTCCTTCAGAATGTCAATCATCTTGTCAAATACGCTCATGTTTTCCTCTTTTCTTTCTGTAAGCCTTAAAACACGGATGTCGAAAGCTTTCGGATCATCTGAAAAGCCTTCGGATCCGGACAAACCTATTGTATAACGACAGCATTTTCAGTACAAGTAAAAAATGGAACGGTGACCGGCCTTGCTACTTCGCTCCGTACCATCCGATGCCTTCCTGCTGCCATACGCCGTTGGCCAGAAGGGCTGTGCGTTCGTTGAGACTGCTGGTGTAGTGATGGCTTCCGCAGCTTAAATCGGGGCAGTACAGCCGGTAAATCGGAACGCCCCAGGCGGGATCGGAATACCACCCGATGCCCTCTTTTATCCAGCCGGTATTTCCTAAGGTTTCATATTCGTAGAGATCCATAGTGTAGTGATGCTCTGTGGAATATGGATTGTACAGGCGATACACCGGATCACCTTCTGCAGGTGCATACCAGGCAATACCTTCATATACCCAGCGATAATTCTTCACCAGCACTTCTTTTTCATTTGCGTCTGCCGTATAGAGATGCTCATGAGTACCTGGAAAATACAGGCGGTACATCGCCTTTGTGCCCACCGGCCTGGTGTCGTCATCGGTGGCTTCCGGATCCTCATCAACGTAAAGATGCGTTTTCCGGACTTCGCTGTCGATCCGCCGCATTTTGCTGGGATTTTCTCTGAATGTCGGATAAACCAGAATGGTGTAGGTGCCCGGCTTCAGTTTTCTCGTGTTAAAATCCAGGCTGAAGTTCCGCAGCGGCGTGTCCGGAATGGAACTTCCGGAATACACCCCCTTTGCGTACTCGGCCTCGTCGTCCACGCGGTCTCCCTTGGGCGGATTAATATCGCCCTCGAAGATGTACAGTTCACAGCCCTCTATCTCATATGTGCCGTGGGTCAGCGTAAAGTGAATGGTAATGGTGTTTCCCTGATAGGTGTGCCGGTCAATGGTATCCTCCGCAAAAGTAATGGTGGGCGGAACCGGCGCTGCCAGCGAGCAGAATGGCTGCAGCAGAAGAATTGCCGGCAGCAAAACTGCCAGAAGTTTTTTAAATATCTGTTTTGAACCCCGGATCTTCATCTGCCGCACTATTCCTTTCTGCAAGGTCTGCGTCCGATCTATCCTGTTCAGTATACCACAATCGCGACGAGGACGGTGGGCATTT
>JAZPYY010000089.1:0-4960 GCA_045544375.1 Shuttleworthella sp. | reverse complement strand
GTATAGATTTTTCAAGTGTGAACCAGGGCCGTCGACAGCTGATATGCCACCGCGGACGGGCGCAACGCCTCGGAGAAGCTAACTCCCAACTGCGACTAGCACGCTCAGGAGAGCCTTCGCGCGCAGTCTCCGTAGGGAGTGGATCTTTCCTCGGCTAAAAGCGCGCCCCAGATTGTCCGCTTGCAGCAACATCAGCTGCCTTCCGGCGCACCGGTATCTCCTTCGAAATATGCCGCCGGCCGGGCCAGCAGTTTTTCGTTTCCGTTTCTGCCGCCGGCGTGTTTATCTGAAAAAACTATAGGCACTTCATTTTACATTGTTGCAACGGCGCGTCGGCCGAAGCTGGGCTTTTCGGCCTTCAACTTGGGCTACCTGCCCAAGGGAAACGCTCGTTTGAAGGCTTCAAGCCAACTTCGATGGCGTCTGGGCTTTTCGGCCTTCAACTTGGGCTACCTGCCCAAGGAAAGCGCTCATTTGAAGACTTCAAGCCAACTTCGATGGCGTCTGGGCTTTTCGGCCTTCAACTTGGGCTACCTGCCCAAGGGAAGCGCTCATTTGAAGGCTTCGAGCCAGTTTATTTAACTATAATTTTTTAAGTAAACCCGCCGGTGGCGCATCTTAATAAATCTCAAACAATTCTCTAACTTTCGCTTTACATTTCCCGTTTATCCTGTCATCATCAAAGCAAACAGCACGGCAGGATCAACAGCCGGCACAAAGCTTGAACACCAAATCCGCAAACCGGATTACAGCAAACACTACAACAGACCCAAAGAACAAACATCGAAAACAAAAAGGAGGAAGTCATGAGCGAAGCACAGGAAATGGTTATTTTACTCGGTGAAGAAAACACTAAAATGATGGCAGAGAAATTCCAGGTGATGTATCCCACTCCGGTGGACACCGATATGGAAAAGAAAATTCAGAACCGTCTCTTAAACGGCTTTGAGAACTGGAACCGTGGTTTCGAGGCATGGAAGGAATGGGGCAACACCCTTTACACGAACGATTCCATCTACAACGTTCACAGCGTACGCCTGACGCTGCAGGAGTACCAGATGGCCATGTTCGGCACCTTAAAGCGCAACCCGATCATGATGGGCGATTTCTACGACATGCTGATCGTGGACGACTGGACCGCAATCCACTATGCCATCAGCACCACCGGCGCCGACGGCACAGAGCATCCGGGGAGTGTCATGGAATTTGTGAAGTTCCACGATTACGGCGAAGAGATGGGCGCCCGCGTGGTGGAAGGCTGGGCCGGCACCCGCGCTGAGGATTATGACATGCTTTCCCGCATCCAGAATCCGGAAGGAAAAGCGATTCAGGAATCGGTAATGAAGGAAGTGCTCGACACCGTGATCCCGGACACCGACGATCTGACCGTCAAATACCCGGTGAAGTACCCGACCACCTTCAAGACTGCGCTTGCCGAGAAGATCCGCATGGCCGTCTTAAAGGAATTCGATGCCTGGAACGCCGGCTATGAAGCCTGGGAAGCCTATACCGACAGCATGGCGGCAGACGGTTTTTGCCGTAATCTGTATCTGAAAGAGCAGGATCTGGCAGCCTATAAGGCAACAGAGAAAGAACGCATGGAAAAAGACGGCATGAAGCGCATCTTCTTTGACAGTCTGATCGTCAGCGGCGACCGCGCGGCAATCCACTATCGCGTCACCAAAATCGATCCGGCTACCGGCGAGCGTTACGCTGCCGACATGATGGAGCACATCCACTTCGTCGAAGACGGCGACGGCGTCAAGATGGATGCCCGCTGGACGTCATAAGAAGTCCGGATGGACGCCTGCTGCACATCATAAATAATGAAACAGGGGGACGGGTTTCCGTCCCCCTGTCTTATTCTACGCTACGCCGGTTCGGAATACCGCTCCCGAATCGTTTCCAGTTCTTCTTCCGTTACGCCGCAGGCGCCGGTTAAGTAGCCGATGGGGCCGCCCCAGGCTTCCTTCATATACTTCCAGGCGTTTTCCAGCATGGGCAGATACACGCCGGCCATGGTTCCGCACATCTGGGCGATGATATCATCTTCCACGCCTTTCGCCCGCAGGGCCTGCTCTACTTTCGCCACGTTTTCCGCAAAGTACAGGTTGCTGATTTCGTAATCGATGGCAATGGTTTCCCAGTCTGCGCCCAGCACCTCTAAGATCAGGCCGGAGGCAATGCCGGTGCGGTCTTTCCCGGTGAAGCAATGCCAGAGGACAGCACCGCTGTCGTTGGCCGCCAGTTCATGGAAGAACTTACCTAAATGCTTCTGTCCGAAGGGGCTTGCCACATACATGGCATAGGCTCCGCCGCCCATGCCCATGTAGTCTTCCTTTTCCTCCCGGCTTTTGCGCGCCATGTAAATCATCACGTCCATGACCTTTTCCGGATCAGGATGTTCCGGATCGATGTCGTTTCCGGGAATCTCGTCGACATGACTCTGGAACCGGGCGGCCATACTCTCTTTAATAAAATTGAAATCGATGATGGGAACGGCGATACGGTGAGCGCCAGGAATCTCAGGATCCGGCATGCGCACGTTTTCGGATTCATCCCGCATATCAAGAATCAGGGACAGGTGGTAATCCTCCTGCAGTTTTCGCAGATCCTCCTCGGTTGCTTCCATCAGCTGGGTGGTTCGAAGCAGCAGTCCGTCTTTAATACGGCGGCCGTTTGAAAGCGGCAGCCCGGCCAGCTGACGGGCGTTGTTTAAGGAAAGTGGAATCGCCGTGATCTCCTTGTAGTGTTCCAGCACGTCGGCCGGCATGAAATTCATCTGTACCATGGATCCTCCTATCCGCCTGTTTTCATCCTGCAGACTGATTGTCTTTTTCGAAATCATACACAAAAAGATCGGATTCGGCAACCGTTAATACATACGTCCGTGACTTTGCTGCGCACCTGACCAAAACCGATCATGGGCCGGCCCATGGGTTCTGCCCAAAGCGAACAGAAGCCTGACCCATGGGTTCAACCGGTATCATCTCCGTTATATCATCCATTCCCTCAAAGTATAGCAACAGTGCTCTGATATAAGTTATAGTTATAAGGGCTCCCCAAGAGGGAGCTTTTTTATTTTATGAAACGGAGGCTTTTTATGACCAAATATGTTTTTGTCACCGGCGGCGTTGTGTCCGGTCTGGGCAAGGGTATTACGGCCGCATCCTTAGGCCGGCTGCTGAAAGCGCGGGGATATTCCGTCACCATGCAGAAATTCGATCCCTATATCAACGTGGATCCCGGCACCATGAATCCCATCCAGCACGGGGAGGTGTTTGTCACGGATGACGGCACGGAAACGGATCTGGATCTGGGCCATTACGAGCGGTTCATCGACGAGTCTTTAGACTGCCACGCCAACGTGACCTCCGGAAAGATTTACTGGTCGGTGCTGAATAAGGAACGCCGGGGGGATTACGGCGGAGGAACCGTGCAGGTGATTCCTCATATCACCAATGAGATCAAGAACAGCTTTTATCCGGGAACGGAGGGCATCTACGGCGAAGGATCGTTTCTGCGAAAAGAGACCGCGAAGGTGGACTTGGCTGTTCCTTCGGATGTAACTGTTTCCGCCGCCGGCGCTGACGCAGACCGCATCGTCATCATCGAAGTTGGGGGTACGGTGGGCGATATCGAAAGTCAGCCCTTTTTGGAAGCCATCCGCCAGTTCCGCCACGAGCAGGGAGACGGCCAGACAGCCCTGGTCCACGTGACCCTGCTTCCCTATCTGAAGATGTCCGGCGAGCTGAAAACCAAGCCCACCCAGATGAGCGTGCGGGAGCTCCAGGGCATGGGTCTGCACGCCGACCTCATCGTCTGCCGCACGGAGATTCCGATCACAGAGGACGTGCGGAAAAAGATCGCCCTCTTCTGCAACGTGCCGCCCTCCTGCGTGCTGCAGAACTTAGATGCGCCGTCGCTGTATGAAGTTCCTCTGATGATGGAAAATGAAAATCTGGCGCAGAACGTGCTGGACATTCTGCATCTGCCCCAGAAGGAGCCGGATCTGCGGGAATGGAAGGCCCTGACCGAGGTGCTGCATCAGCCTTCCCGGAAGGTGGAAATTGCCATCGTGGGGAAATACACGGCGCTGCATGACGCCTATTTAAGCGTGGTGGAATCCTTAAAGCATGCGGGCATTGCCAATCACGCCGACGTGTCCATTCGCTGGGTGGAATCGGAGGATGTGGAGGAACAGGGCGCGGACACGATGCTTTCGGGCACCAACGGCATCCTGATCCCCGGCGGCTTCGGTGCCCGGGGAACGGAGGGCATGATCCTGGCCGCCGAATATGCCCGCACCCGGGCCATCCCCTACCTGGGCATCTGCCTCGGCATGCAGATGGCCGTGGTGGAATTCGCCCGAAACGTGCTGGGATTTGAAGACGCAAACAGCACCGAGCTGTCGCCTGAAACCACCCATCCCGTTATCGATCTGATGCCGGATCAGAAAGGCGTCACGGATCTGGGCGGAACCCTGCGTCTCGGGGCTTATCCCTGCGAACTGGTGCCAGGCAGTCTGGGAGAACGACTTTATGCGGCGGGCAGCAAAACAGCACATCCTCTGGTCATCTCAGAACGCCACCGACACCGCTATGAAGTCAATAATGATTACCGAAACGCCCTGACCGCCGCCGGTATGGTTCTGTGCGGCCAGTCTCCCGACCACCGCATTGTGGAGATGATCGAACTGCCCAATCACCCCTACTATATTGCCACCCAGGCCCATCCGGAATTCAAATCCCGACCCAACCGGGCCCATCCGCTGTTTGTGGGACTGGTGGCCGCGGCGCTGCGGTAATAATCAGGCTTTTTAGCTTCCACGCAGGTGGAACAGGGGACAGGTGACCGTCCCATTTTATGGCAAATGGCAAAGCGCGAAACGGGAGAAATGCTCCCGTTCCGCGCTCTTTACACGTGTGAAAATGAAGTCGGGGGGCCAAGCGGGCTTAGG
>JAZPYY010000088.1:0-35157 GCA_045544375.1 Shuttleworthella sp. | reverse complement strand
AGCGCGCTGCTGCATTTCGGGCTTGAGGAAATCCAGGCAGCGCGCGGTGCGCAGGTAGGTGCCGGGGCGGTCTGCGATATCCAGAACGGTATCCAGATCCAGTTCGATCATGTCGTCTGCGGGGTTTTCGCTGCGGCAAAGCGTGCCGTTGTAGCCGCGCTTGATGCCGATGAGCTCCATATTCTGATGACGGGCGGCCTTGGCTACAGCCATGACGGCTGCGTTCATACCCGGGGCGTCGCCGCCGCTGGTCAGCACGCCGATCGTGGTAACTTCCTTCGCCATTTTCATCCTCCTGTCCGGAATGCATTTTCGCACAGATATTTTATAACAATTAAGGGTCAGATACAATTCATTTTTCGTGAGAATGCGCCATCCGGCCCGCAAACACCACTTTTCCGCCGCAAAACGCTGCTCTTTTGGCTTTCCTCAGAACAATCCTGGTTCCGTTATGCTTGCTTCAATGCAAACCCGCAGCTCATCAGCCCTCATCGGGCACAATGACCGTACCCATGGTCTGATCGGAAACCGCCTCTAAGAGGATCGTGTGCTCCACCCGGCCGTCTAAGATCACCACCTGCTTTACGCCGAAGCGGATGGCGTCGATGCAGTTGCGCAGTTTCGGCACCATGCCCCCGGTCATCATACCCGAGTTTAACAGATCCTCCGCGTGGGAAGCCGTCAGCTTTTCCACCAGGGTTTTTTCGTTGTTCTGATCCATGAGGATACCGTCGATATCGGTGAGATACACCAGTTTCCGGGCCGAAAGGGCTTTGGCTAAGGCCGCTGCCGCCTCGTCGGCATTGACGTTGGCCGCATTGCCTTCTTCGTCCATGGACACCGGAGAAACCACCGGCACGTAACCCGCATCCAGCAGGCTTAATACCAGTCCCGGATTTACCCGGCAGATGGTGCCCACGTGACCTAAACTGGTGCCGTCGTCGGCGGTCTTTGCCTTGGCTAAGAACAGATCGCCGTCCCGTCCGGATACGCCGGCCGCCGTGACAGACAGTTTGCGCAGGGCCGATACGATCTGCTTGTTCACCTGTCCGCTTAAAGCCATTTCGGTGACATCCATGGCCACGTCGTCGGTCACCCGGTAGCCGTTTTCAAAGCGGGCTTCCACCCCCATCTTCTTCAGCCACTGGGTGATGGTGGCTCCGCCGCCGTGGACTAATACCACCTTTGCGCCCGCCATGCGAAGGGCAGCCACATCCTCTAGGATGGTATCCACCGTATCCCCGTCGCCTAAGGCCGATCCGCCGTATTTGATGACGATGATTTCCTTTTCATAGGCGAACAGACGGGGCAGCGTCTTTAACAGGCCCTGCACCTGGGTCATGCCGTCTAAGTGATGGGTCAGGTCGTAATTGTGCAGCGCTTCCTTGGTATAATCCACATCCGACGGAACGGGAATGTACTCAATGCCCCGTTTTTCCCGGGTTTCGGCGCCCTTGCCGGTGATGAGGATCACCGTCTTTTCCGTGGATTCCTCCACCGCCGCCCGAATGGCGTCTCCCCGGTCGGTTAAGATGGTGTAGGAGCAGCCCTGGGCCGTCACGTGCTGCGCGATTTCCTGGCAGATGGACAGAGCATCTTCCTCCCCGGGATCCTCTTCCGTCAGATACACGTGCTGGGCGTACTTTCCGGCGATCTCGCCTAAGTCTTTCCGGCGGTCTAAGGCCTTCTTTCCGGGGCAGCCGAAGACGATGACGATGCGCCGGCCGGGATATTCCTCCTTCACGGAGGTGAACAGTTTTTCAAAGGACAGGCGGTTGTGGGCGTAGTCCACAATGGCGATGACATGCTTGTCCGCGTTGGCGTAGATCTCCATCCGGCCGGGCACCCGGGCCTTTAACAGACCGGTGTAGATGCACCGTTCCGGCACGCCGTAGGATTCGCAGATGGCGATGGCCGCCAGGGCGTTCTGCACGTTAAAGAGACCCGGCATGCTTAAGCGGAATTCCCGCTCCATCTTCGAGGTGCGCACCCGGAAGACGGTTTCGTCCTGATCCTTGCGCACCTGGGAGCCGTAGACGTCGGCGGAAGGATCCTTCTGAGAGAAGGTGATCACCTTGGACGCCCGGCGGGCGGAAGCCATGACCCGGTCGCTGTGATCGCTGTCCAAATTTACCACCGCCGTCTCGCACTGCTCAAAAATGC
Source organism: Shuttleworthella sp. (assembly GCA_045544375.1). Classification (GTDB taxonomy): domain Bacteria; phylum Bacillota; class Clostridia; order Lachnospirales; family Lachnospiraceae; genus Shuttleworthia. The sequence continues at coordinate 32,994 of JAZPYY010000088.1, read as the reverse complement.
GCAGCTTGGAAGTGAAATAATCCTCCCAGTCGGGATGCTCGATGGGGGAAATGTGGTCGTAGCCGATGTTTAAGAAGCAGGCCACGGCGAAACGCACCCCCAGAACCCGGTCGTATTTTAAGGCCTGGGAGGAAATCTCCATGGTCAGATACTTCATGCCGCTTTCCACACCGTTGTGGAAATGGCGCTCCAGCTCCAGAGGCTCCGGCGTGGTCAGGTGGGACTCGAAGCGCTCCACGCCGTCGTAGGTGTCAATGGAGGAAATCACGCCGCTTTCCGGACCCTGCACGGATTTCATATATTCGTCCAGAATGGATTTCACGTAATAGGTGGTGGAGGATTTGCCCTTGGTGCCCGTGATGCCTGTGACCCGAAGTTTTTTCCAGGGATTGTTGTAATAGCGGTTGGCCAAAAGCGCCATGGCGCGGCGGATGTCCGTCACGCAGATGCAGGGGATGTCCGCTTCGGGATAGGGCTTTTCACTGAGATAGCAGAAAGCGCCGGCAGATGCGGCCTTCACCAGAAATTCCGGCTTAAAATGGGCGCCCTTGCACAGGAATAAGGTGCCTTCCACCACGTCCCGGGAATCGCAGGACACCAGTTCCACCATGCGGTCCGCGCCGGCTAAGCTGTCCGGAACTTCCTTTACCAGCCCTTCCTGCATCAGGTAAGAGACATATTCGCGCAGCGTGTATTTTTCCATAATCCGTTTCTCCACAGCGCCCTTTTGGCGCCCCGTTCCTTCCTTTTTCACCGCCGGCAGCCGAACCCCTCGCAGATCCGGTGCCCCACTTTAACCATCCGGTTTACGAATATCGCCGATGATTACCTTTAAATACCAGGGGCTTTTCCTTGGTAGATACGTTTTTCTCCCCGGCCAGCTGCTTAAGGGCCTTCATGGTTTCGGCCCCGTCGTCCATGGCAAATTCCACCGGCATCCGGCGCACTGCCCGTTCCGCGGCGAGATACACCACCAGTTCCGAGGTCTTTAAGCTGTCTTTTGCAATCTGCCGCAGGCCTTCTTCCGCGGCGTCGTAGGCCGCCCGGTCGGCGAAGCGCACCCAGATCTCCCGGGAGGCGTCGGAAAAAGGCCGGATCTCTTCGCAGATCAGCTTGGCGTCCTTATCCTCTTCCACGCTGGCCCGGCCGCTGACAAACAGCTTGGCGTCTTCTGTAAGCAGTTCCCGGCTGGCTTCATAAACCTTGGGGAAGACGATCACTTCCACCGACCCCACCAGATCCTCGATGGTCACAAAGGCCATGGTCTCGTTTTTCCGGGTGTATTTGATGGTGACGTCCGACAGCATGCCGCCGATCACCACGTGGCTGCCGTCCTCGATGGGGGCCATGCCCGTGTCGTCGTCCATGACAAATTCCTGGGAACCTGCCGTCACATTGGCGGAAAGCACCGCGGAATAATCCTCCAGGGGATGTCCGCTGACGTAGATGCCCAGCACTTCCTTTTCGAACATCAGAAGGGTTTCCCGGTCGAACTCGGCCACATCCGGCAGGGTGACGGCAAATTCTTCCTTCTGCTCTTCCGAAGCGATGTCAAACAGGGTCATCTGGCCGGCAATGGCGTTCTTTTTGGAACTGGCCAGCTGATCCATGATCTTGGCGTAGGTGTACACCTTCTGCCGCCGGTTGCCTTCCAGGCCGTCCATGGCACCGGCTTTGATCAGATTTTCCACCGCCCGCTTGGTCACGTCCCTTCCGGCGATGCGGGAAAGGAAGTCTTCCAGGGACCGGAATTCCCCGCCGGCGTGGCGCTCCGCCACAATGGAATCCACCACGGAACGTCCGATGCTTTTGATGGCATACATGCCGTAGCGGATTTTGCCGTCCACCGCCACAAAGCGTCCGTCTCCGGAATTGATGTCCGGCGGAAGCACGGTGATACCCATCTGCCGGCACACCTGAATATAGCCGGCGATCTTGGCGGTCACGTCGATGACGGAGGTCATGAGTGACGCCATGAATTCCTGGGGATAATGGTATTTCAGCCAGGCCGTCTGGTAAGCCACCACGGCGTAGGCCGCCGCGTGGGACTTGTTGAAGGCGTACTTGGCGAAATCCACCATCTCGTCGTAAATCTTATTGGCCACGGCCTCAGAGATGCCGTTGGCGATACAGCCGGGCACGCCGCTTTCGGGATCGCCGTATACGAAGGCCTGACGCTCCTTGTTCATCACGTCCGCCTTCTTTTTGGACATGGCGCGGCGCAGCATATCAGCGCGGCCTAAGGTAAAACCGGCCAAGTTCTGCACGATCTGCATCACCTGTTCCTGGTAGACGATACAGCCGTAGGTGGCGGACAGAATCGGCTCCAGCTGAGGGCAGTCGTAGGTGATGGCGCTGCGGTCCGCCTTGCCCTTTAGGTAGGCCGGGATGAAATCCATGGGACCGGGCCGGTACAGAGAAATACCGGCGATGACGTCTTCTAAGCTTTCCGGGTGCAGTTCCTTCATGAAGGACTTCATGCCAGGAGATTCCAGCTGGAAAATGCCCTCGCAGTGACCGCTGGCGATCAGATCGTACACCGGCTTTTCATCGTAGGAAATCTTCGCGATGTCGATCTCGTCCTCCGGGTGATTCTCCCGGGCCATTTTCACTGCATCGTCGATGACCGTCAGGGTGCGCAGGCCCAAAAAGTCCATCTTTAAGAGGCCCAGATGCTCGATGGTGGTCATGGTAAACTGGGTGGTAATCGTGCCGTCCGCCGCCCGGGCCAAGGGCACGTACTCTTCCATGGGCTTCTGGGAAATCACCACGCCTGCCGCGTGCATGGAGGTGTGCCGGGGAAGGCCCTCCAGTTTTCGCGCCATGTCGATTAAGTGGGTCACCTTCTCGTCGGTTTCGTACATGGTGCGCAGCTGCCCGTTCATCACCAGAGCCTTGTCGATGGTGATGTTCAGTTCCTGGGGGATCTGCTTGGCAATGGTGTCCACATAGCCATAGGGATAATCCAGGGCGCGGCCCACGTCCCGGATCACGTTCCGGGCGGCCATGGTTCCGAAGGTGACGATCTGGGTGACGCAGTCCTTGCCGTATTTTCGCACCACGTAGTCGATCACCTCGCTGCGGCGCTCAAAGTCAAAGTCCACGTCGATATCCGGCATGGACACGCGCTCGGGATTTAAGAAACGCTCAAACAGCAGGCTGTAGCGGACGGGATCGATGTCTGTAATGCCTGTGGTGTAGGCCACCAGGCTGCCGGCCGCACTGCCCCGGCCCGGGCCCACCGGGATGTCATGCATCCGGGCATAGTTGATGAAATCCCAGACGATCAGGAAATAGTCGATATAGCCCATCCGGCGGATGACGCCCAGTTCGTAATCCAGCTGGGGCATCAGTTCCGGCGCCCGGTCGCCGTAGCGGCGCACCAGACCTTCCCGGCACAGCTTGGTTAAGTATTCTTCGGAAGTGTAGCCCTCCGGCACGTCAAACCGGGGCAGCTTGGTTTCCCCGAAGGTGATGGTGACATTGCACCGCTTGGCGATCTTCGCCGTGTTTTCCAGGGCCTGGGGCGCATAGGGAAACAGCTCCCGCATCTCCTCTTCGGATTTGACGTAGTACTGTCCGCCCTCGTAGCGCATGCGGTCTTCATCCGCAACCTTGGCGTTGGTCTGGATGCACAGCAGCACGTCGTGGGCTTCCCAGTCTGCGGCGTAGGTGTAATGGCAGTCGTTGGTGGCCACCAGCGGAATGCCCGTTTCCTGGGACATGCGAAGCAGCCCCTGATTCACCGTGCGCTGCAGCGGAATGCCGTGATCCTGCAGTTCCAGATAATAGTGCTCCGGACCGAACACCTTCGCGTGCCACAAAGCAGCCGCCTTGGCTTCCTCGTACAGGCCGCGGCCCAGAAGCCGCTGCACCTCGCCGGCTAAGCAGGCCGACAGGCAGATGATGCCTTCGTGGTACAGCTCCAGCAGTTCCCTATCCACCCGCGGCTTGTAGTAAAAGCCGTCCACAAAGCCCCGGGAGACGATTTTCATCAGGTTCTGATAGCCCTCATTGGTCTCGGCCAGAAGAATCAGATGGTAATAACGATCGTCGCCGTGGGAGGTTTCCCGGTCGAAACGGGATTCCGGCGCCACGTACACTTCGCAGCCCAAAATGGGTTTGATGCCCTCCGCTAAGGCCGCCTCGTAGAAATCGATGACACCATACATGGCGCCGTGATCGGTGATCGCGGCGGCTGTCATCCCCAGTTCCTTAACCCGGCGGACGTATTCTTTGATTTTGTTGGAGCCGTCTAAAAGACTGAACTCCGTATGCGTATGCAGATGTACAAAAGCCATGACTTACGTCCCCGTATCTCACTCAGTTCTGCTTCTCTCTCGGCACCAGAAGCACGGTTCCGAAGTAGGTGGCGATCATGCCTCCCAAGAAGCAGAGGAAGAACAGCACCGCTCCGTTGGCCTGATACACCAGCGCCGTGCCGAACACGCCGGCGGTATTGAACAGGATGTGCAGGATGCACACCACCGTGATGCTCTGGGTTTCTTCGTAAATGTAGCCCAGCACCAGACCCAAACAGAAGGCCATGGTTCCCTGGAGCATGTTGCCGTGAAGCATACCGAACAGCAGCGCCTGGATCAGATTGGCCCACAGGAAACTGGTCATGCGGCGGGCGTAGCCCATGGTCAGGCCCCGGAAGGTCAGTTCCTCGCAGATGGGTCCGAACAGCACAGTGTAAAGGATCAGGGAAAGGGGCAGATCCTCTCCGGTTAAGCCCACGTTTTCCATCAGCTGCTCGTAAATCTCAAGCCACCTGGGCTGCAGCATGGCTAAAGCGCTCATAAGATAGTTGGCCGCGTACTGTCCGCCGATGGCAAAGATCACGGCGCCCATGGCCACCCGGGGCAGCTTTCCGGCGTAGAGGGCCGGCCACCACACCACTTTTCCGTCTGCGTTTCGCTCGGCAAATTCTTTTACGTACCACAGACCAAACCAGATGATGCAGATGATGCTGTAGGCAAACAGCACCCACACCTGCAGGGACGTATCCAGAAACAGATCCAGCAGCGAATCCAGCAACTCCGCATAGGTCGACCCGGAAAACGTGGCCAGTCCGTGGACCGCCGCCACCTGATAGACGAAGATCATGATCACGGTCTGCACCAGCATCACCAGAAGGATCGGCGCCAGCACCAGCAGCACACCGGTTTTTCCTTCCTTCTTAGCATGGCGCGGATTCGGCGTCAGAAGATTCGTTTTCGGTTCCATAGTTTCCCCCTTTTTGTTACAGACGAATCCATTTGGATCGCCGTTTCCATAAGTCACAAGCCACCGTCAGCTGAAAGCATTGGGATCAGCCAAAAACGTCTGTCCTATGCCTTCAGGAATTTCCGCACCTCTTCGGCGCGGGCAAGTCCGTCGCTGTAACCGTTTTCGTAAAGTCTCTGCTCGGTGTCGGCGTCCACACTGTAGGTGCTGACTTTGATGGCCGCATCCGGCGCAAAGGTCAGGGCGTCGCCCTCTTCCCGCAGCGACAGAATCTTTTCCACCGCCAGATTATAGCGTTCGTGGCGGGTATTCAGTGCGTGAATCATCTTCGGGAAACGCACCAGTCCTGCGGTGTACACCGCGCGCATAGGCTGGGGCTTCATGTGAAAATCGTTGGGTTTCGAGAAGATCACGACGGTCTTTTCCACCCCTTCCTTCTGGGCAAGGGCAATGGGCAGAGAATCCGCCACGCCGCCGTCGTAATAATCCTTTCCCTGAAACCGGACGGGCCGGCACATCACCGGCAGGGCGCAGGTGGCGCACACCGCGGTCAGGTCATCAGGTTTCATATCCGCATCGGAAAAATAATCCGCCTTTCCGGTGCGGGCGTTGGTGGCCGGAAACAGCAGCCGGGCCGGATTTGCGTGCACCGCCTGGGTATCTAAGGCATCCGCGCCGCCGGTAACAGACATGTCGTTGTAAATGTACTGCAGACCGAAAGCCGAACCGGTCACAATAAAGCTTCGCATGCTGAAATAACGCCAGTCCTGGGAATGCTTCACATAAAACCGGCGGTTACGATCCCGCTGGCCCGCCAGGAAAGACGCCAGATTCGCCACGCCGGCAGAAACGCCAATGGCCAGATCAAAAGAAATGCCCTCATCCAAAAACGCATCCAGCACACCGGCACTGTAAGCACACTTCATACCCCCGCCTTCCACCAGCAGGCACGTACGGGGATTCTGTATTTTCGTCAAAATAATCGCCTCTTTACTATAACAGAAAATAACAAATCTGAATAACTACAATAATGCTCCGAAACCCGCCGTGAACAAATAATCGTCCACGGCGGGTTCTTCTTCTATCATGTATGGTATCGTTTATGGTTTTTCAAATGAGTACCGTGTATCACAACCCCAGGCATAAAACTGCTGGCCCGGCCAACGACGTATTTCGAGGGTGATACCGGTGCGCCGGAAGGCAGATGATGTGCCGCAAGCGGACAATCTGAGGTGCGCTTTTAGCCGAGGAAAGATCCACTCCCTACGGAGACTGCGCGCGAAGGCTCTCCTGAGCGTGCTAGTCGCAGTTGGGAGTTAGCTTCTCCGAGGCGTTGCACCCGTCCGCGGTGGCATATCAGCTCTCGACGGCGCTGGTTCTCAATCGAAAAACAATTATCTCTCTTCCTTCTTCTCCACTTTAATGGGATCCAGATGCCAGATCTCATCCACATATTCCTGGATGGTCCGGTCGGAGGAGAACTTGCCTACGCTGGCCACATTTAAGATGGCCTTCTTCGCCCAGTTATCCGCATCCGCATACCACTCGCTGATTCTGCGCTGTGCCTCTGCGTAGCTGCGGAAGTCCTTCAGCACGAAGTAGGTATCCGCCCGCTCCGTCACCTGGGTGTTCAGCAGGGAGTTATAAATATCCCGGAACAGCTCGGTGTTGTCGGGGCTGTAGTAGCCGTTGATCAGCTGCATCAGCACCTTGCGGATATCCTGGTCGTTGTTGTAGATATCCATGGGGTTGTAGTCCCGGTTGCGCTCGTGGGCGATGACTTCATCCGCGGACATACCGAAGATCACCATGTTCTCTTCGCCCACTTCTTCGCACATCTCCACGTTGGCGCCGTCCATGGTGCCGATGGTGATGGCGCCGTTTAACATGAACTTCATGTTACCGGTACCGGAAGCTTCCTTGGAAGCCGTGGAAATCTGCTCGGAAACATCCGCTGCCGCAAAGATCCACTCGGCGTTGGACACCCGGTAATCCTCGATGAACACCACCTTCAGCTTGCCATTGATGGACGCGTCGTTGTTGATCACGGCTGCCACGTTGTTGATCAGCTTGATGGTCAGCTTGGCGATGCGGTAGCCCGCCGCGGCCTTGGCGCCGAAGATAAAGGTGCGGGGATAGAATTCCATCTCCGGATGCTCTTTGATCTGGTTGTACAGGTACATCACGTGCAGGATGTTTAACAGCTGACGCTTGTACTCGTGCAGACGCTTGACCTGCACGTCAAAGATGGAGCGGGGATCCACATCGATGCCGTTGTGCTTTTTGATGTATTCCGCCAGACGCAGCTTGTTCTGATACTTGATGTTCATGAACTCGTGCTGGGCCTTCGGGTCATCTGCATACAGGGCCAGTTTCTTCACGGCGGACAGATTGGTGATCCAGTCCTTGCCCACGTGATCCGTCACCCAGGCGGCCAGCAGCGGATTTCCGTGAAGCAGGAAACGGCGCTGGGTAATACCGTTGGTCTTGTTGTTGAACTTCTCGGGATACATCTCGTAGAAGTCATGCAGCGATTCGTTCTTTAAGATCTCGGTGTGCAGACGGGCCACGCCGTTGACGGAGTAGCCGGCGGCGATGGCTAAGTGAGCCATCTTCACCTGGCCGTCATAAATGATGGCCATGCGGGCGACTCTGCCCGGATCGTTGGGGAACCTGGCCTGGATTTCGTTGACGAAACGGCGGTTGATTTCTTCCACGATCTGGTATACACGGGGAAGCAGCCGGGAGAAGATCTCGATGGGCCACTTTTCCAGTGCTTCGGACATGATGGTGTGGTTGGTGTAGGCCGTGCAGTGGGTGGTGATCTCCCAGGCCTCGTCCCACTCCAGGTTCTCTTCGTCTAAGAGGATACGCATCAGTTCCGCCACGCACAGGGTGGGATGGGTATCGTTCATCTGGAAAACCACCTTATCCGGCAGCTTGTGGATGTCCTTGTGACCGTGCTTCTTGAAGCGGCCGATGGCGCGCTGCAGGGAAGCGGACACGAAGAAGTACTGCTGCTTTAAGCGCAGTTCCTTACCGGAGATGTGGTTGTCGTTGGGATACAGAACTTCCACCAGGTTCTTGGCCAGGTTCTGATCTTCCACAGCCTTATCGTACTCGCCCCGGTCAAAGGAGTCCAGAGAAAAGACTTCCTTGGGCTCGGCGTCCCAGATCATCAGGGTGTTTACCACGTTGTTGTTGTAGCCGACGATGGGCATATCGTAGGGCACGGCCAGCACGGAGCGATAGCCTTCGTGGGAAAAATGGATTTTGCCCTTTTCGTCCACGTGGGAGTTGACGTATCCGCCGAATTTGACTTCGTGGGTGTACTCCTGACGGCGCAGTTCAAAGGGATAGCCGTTCTTTAACCAGTTGTCCGGTACTTCCTTCTGGGCGCCGTCCACGATCTTCTGCTTGAACATGCCGTAACGGTAGCGGATACCGCAGCCGTAAGCGACGTAGCCTAAGGTGGACAGAGAATCTAAAAAGCAGGCAGCCAGACGGCCTAAACCGCCGTTGCCTAAGGCCGGATCCGGCTCTTCGTCTTCAATGGCGTTGATGTCAAAGCCCAGCTCGTCTAATGCGGCCTTGAAGGTGTCATAGGCGCACAGGTTTAACATATTGTTGCCCAGAGCGCGGCCCATCAGAAATTCCATGGACATGTAGTAGACGATCTTGGGATCTTCCTGGTCCATGGTCTCCTGGGTGGCGATCCAGTTGTCGATCACCAGGTCTTTTACGGCCATGGATACGGCCTGATAGACCTCCTGCTTTGTGGCTTCCTCGAAGTCTTTTCTGTAAAGTTTGCGGACATAGTCCTTAATGGTTGCCTTAATCGTTTTCTTGTCCGGCATCTGCTGTTTCATTCTTTCCTCCTAACAAATCGTATCGCGCATGCGGCAACGTCCGTTTTACACACGCCGCACAGAAAGCGTCGCTTTCTCCCCGTTGATATCCCATTCCTTGGCAAAAGCGCCTTCTTCCGGGGCGGCGGAAGCCGTCTCGTCGGCTAAGGTTTCCGAAGCGATCTGGGCTGCGTACTTTTCAAACACAGCTGCAATGGCGTCGCTTCCGGTGCAGGTTAAGCGGATGTGATCCGTCACCTCAAAGCCGGCGTCTTTACGCATGGTCTGGATCTTGGACACCAGTTCCCGCACGAAACCTTCTTCAATCAGTTCCGGGGTCATGCGGATGTCTAAGACCACCGTGGTGTAGTTGTCGCCGTCGGTGACGTAGCCTTCCTGCTGCACCATGGTGATCAAAAGATCCTCTTCGGTCAGGCGGATGCTTTCGTCGATGTCGGAAAGCACCAGAGCCCCTTCTTCCGTCAGGGTCCTGTAGGCCGCATTGCCGTCCAGCTCCGAAAGAGCCGTCTGAATCTGCTTTAAGAAGCGGCCGTATTTCGGTCCCACGGTCTTTAACTGGGGCTTGAAGATGTAGGTGGTAAAGCCGGAAACATCCTCGGTAAAGACCACTTCCTTCACATTTAACTCGTCGGCGATGATGGCGGTGCAGTAATCCGGCAGGTCATGGGCGGTACGCACATACATCTTTGCCACCGGCTGACGGTTCTTCACACCGGAGGCATTGCGGCAGGCGCGGCCAAATACAACGATCTGCAGCACCGACTTCATGTTCTCTTCCAGGGCCTCGTCCTTTAAGGAAGCGTCGGCCGCCGGGAAGTCACACAGATGCACGGATTCCGGCGCGGAAGCGTCCAGGCCGGCCACCAGATTCTGATAGATCTCTTCCGCCATGAAGGGGATCATGGGGGCGGCGGCTTTGGCGATGGTCACCAGGCTCTCGTACAGGGTCATGTAGGCGTTGATCTTGTCCTGCTCCATGCCCTTGGCCCAGAAGCGGTCACGGCAGCGGCGGACATACCAGTTGCTTAAGTCGTCTACGAAGCTTTCCAGCTCTTTGGCGGCTTCCGGAATTCTGTAGTTTTCAAGGTCAAAATCCACCCCGGCCACGGCCGACTGCAGGCGGGACAGAATCCAGCGGTCCATCACGGAAAGGCTGTTGCGGTCTAAGGTGTACTTGGTGGGATCGAACTGGTCGATCTCCGCGTAAAGCACGTAGAAGGCGTAGGTGTTCCACAGGGTACCCATGAACTTGCGCTGGCCTTCTTCCACCGCCTTGCCATGGAAGCGGTTGGGCAGCCAGGGGGCGGAGTTGATGTAGAAATACCAGCGGATGGCATCGGCGCCGTAGCGCTCTAAGGCGTCAAAGGGATCCACGGCGTTGCCCTTGGACTTGCTCATCTTCTGGCCGTGCTCATCCTGCACGTGACCCAAAACCACCACGTTTTCGTAGGGCGCCTTGTTAAACAGCAGGGTGGATTCCGCCATCAGGGAGTAGAACCATCCACGGGTCTGGTCCACGGCCTCGGAAATGAACTGGGCCGGGAACTGCTGTTCAAACAGGTCCTGATTTTCAAAGGGATAATGATGCTGGGCAAAGGGCATGGCGCCGGAGTCAAACCAGCAGTCGATGACTTCAGGCACACGGTGCATTTTTCCGCCGCAGTCCGGGCAGGCGAAGGTCACTTCGTCGATGTAGGGACGATGCAGCTCAATCTTTGCCGCCTCCGGATTGCCGGTGCGCTCAGCTAATTCCGCCCGGCTTCCGATGGATTCCTGCTTTCCGCAGTCCGGGCATTCCCAGATATTTAAGGGCGTGCCCCAGTAACGGTTGCGGGAAATGCCCCAGTCCTGCACGTTTTCCAGCCAGTCGCCGAAGCGGCCCTTGCCGATGGACTCGGGGATCCAGTTTACCGTGTTGTTGTTTTTGATCAGCTGATCCTTCACCTGGGTCATGCGGATGAACCAGGATTCCCGGGCGTAGTAGATCAGCGGGGTGTCGCATCGCCAGCAGTGGGGATAGTCATGCTCGAACTTGGGGGCGGCAAACAGCTGGTCGCGGCCGATGAGTTCTTTGATGACTTCCGGGTCGGCATCTTTGACGAACAGGCCGGCAAAGGGGGTCTCTTCCGTCATGTGGCCGCTCTCGTCCACGAACTGCACGAAGGGCAGATCGTAATTGCGGCCGATGCGGGCGTCGTCTTCACCGAAGGCCGGCGCGATATGTACGATGCCGGTACCGTCGGACATGGTAACGTAACCGTCGCAGGTCACGAAATGGGCCTTTTTGTGCTGCTTCGCGGCCCGCTCGCCGGCGCAGGCATACAGCGGTTCATATTCCCGGTATTCCAGCTCTTTGCCGGTCATCTCTGCTAAAACTTCGTAGGCCGCTTCCCCGGTTTCCTTGTTGGCCAGGCCGCCAAGCACGGTGTCGCACAGGGCTTTTGCCAGATAGTAGGTAAAGCCGTCGGCGGCTTTCACCTTCACGTAGGTTTCCTCCGGATTCACGCAGAGGGCCACGTTGGAAGGCAGCGTCCAGGGGGTGGTGGTCCATGCTAAGAACCAGGCGTCCTCGTCGGCCACCTTAAAGCGGGCGATGGCACTGCGCTCCTTCACCAGTTTGTAGCCCTGGGCCACTTCCTGGGCGGACAGGGGGGTTCCGCAGCGGGGGCAGTAGGGAACCACCTTGAATCCTTTGTACAGCAGTTTCTTGTTCCAGATCTCTTTTAAAGCCCACCACTCCGACTCGATGAAGCTGTCGTCGTAGGTGATGTAGGGATCGTCCATGTCGGCCCAGAAGCCGACGGTTCCAGAGAAATCCTCCCACATGCCCTTGTACTTCCACACGGATTCCTTGCATTCTTTAATGAAGGGCTCCATGCCGTACTCTTCGATCTGCTCCTTGCCGTTTAAGCCTAAACGCTTCTCCACTTCCAGTTCCACCGGCAGGCCGTGGGTATCCCAGCCGGCCTTGCGGGGGACATAGTAGCCTTTCATGGTGCGGTAACGCGGAATCATATCTTTTATGACCCGGGTCAGGACGTGGCCGATGTGGGGCTTGCCGTTGGCTGTGGGCGGTCCGTCATAAAAGGTATATACCGGCCCCTTCGCGCGGCTGTCCATGCTCTTCTGGAAGATGTCGTTTTCTTCCCAGAACTTGCGGACATCCTTCTCCCGTTCCACAAACTTCAGATCCGTGTTGACTTTCTGGTACATCGTATTTGCCTCTTTTCCTTAGCTGCCGTCCGCTTTCTCGTCACGGAGCGGCGTTTCTTTTGTCTGCGGCATTTACCGGAACCATCGGCCGGCAGCCTGTGCTGCCCAGCCGATATGCCGGATCCCGAAAGATCCCCCGGTACATTTCGCGCCAGCCGCGGGCGCGTTTTTACATAGCGCCCTCCGCTGCGGGAAAGACGGTGCGTCCTTCCGCGCGGCCATACTGCAGATAGTGCACGTAATACTGCGCCATATCGTCGCCAAAGACCGCGTTCAGATCCTGATTCGCGGCCCGGTAGGCATTGACATCAAAGGATGCGGACGCGACGCGCCCCTCCCTGATTCCATAGGTTTCAAAGTGCGTAAGCGCTGCTGCCGCGTCCGTACCAAACGCGGCCCGAAGATCCGGATTGTGATCCAGGTAATACTGGGCGTTAAAGATCGCCGGATCCGAAAAATCGGCCCAGGTGCTGCCGTCCCGGCCCTCGGCGCGGCCGCACTTCAGGTAATGGACGTAATACTGGGTCAGATCGTCGCCAAAGGCAGCCCGCAGATCGGGATAGCGCAGCCGGTAGGACCTCACGTCAAAGGATGCGCACCCCACCCGTCCTTCCCGGACGCCGCTGGTTTCAAAATGCCGCAGGGCCGCGGCTTCGTCGTTTCCAAAGGCCGCCCGCAGATCGGGATAACGGTTTAAGTAATACTTGGCGTCAAAGATGGCCGGATCCGAAAAATCCACCTCCGCACTGCCCTTCCGTCCTTCCCAGACGCCGGCCTGCATAAAGTGGACGTAGTAGGCCCGCCAGTTGTTGCCGAAAGCGGCCTCCAGATCCGGGTTGTGCCGGCGGTAATAGGCCGGGTCAAACTCGGCGCTGCCCCGGATCCCCGCAGCCATGCCCTGGGTCTGGAAACTTTTCAGTTCCGCCAGCCAGTTGGATCGGGAGCCTCCGATGATGGCCCGATAATAGTCGGGATCAAACACCAGACTGCCCCGGCGGCCTTCGTACACACCGGCGTTGGTGTAGTGATAATACAGAAGCGGCACGTCCAGGCCGAAGGCATTTAACAGGTCCGGATTGGCCAGGGCATAGTAAAGGGCATCAAAGACGCCGTACAGGTTGTTGGGGTCGGCGTAGCTCTTTAAGTCCCGGTGACGGGTGGGAAACACGTAGTAGGTAAAGGCCTCATCGGAAAAGGCTACCGGCGAATACTGCACATCCGGAGGCACCGAATGAATGGCCATGTTGTGGCGGGGATCATCCGGCCACAGCACGCCGATGTGGCAGTCGATGTCCGGGAGATCCCAGGAAATGGGATCCAGGTAAAACAGGTCGCCCCGGCGGACTAAGCCGCTGTCTAAAGCCTCATCCATGGTCTTAAAGTGATAGCAGAGGATGTGCTTGTTGTTTAAAATCGTGTTTTTCCAGTTGGTGGCATTCACATAGGAGCCGCTGCCATAGCTTCTGATGCGGGACAGATCGCCGCCGCAGTTTCGCATCAGCGCCGACGGCACACCGGCACAGTTGCAGGCGCCGTCGCCGATCACATCCCCGTTAAACCGGGAAATGGTGGTGGGATAGCTTCCCGTGTAGGAATCCAGGCCGCGGTAAGGCGTCCCCAGGTAATAGCCGTCCCAGAAATGGGCGTCCAGCCAGTCCTCAGGATAAGTAGTGCAGCCTAAATATTCGTCAATGGTCACCCCGGTGTACAGGGGGCGCACCACGGCCGCCTGGGCCCGGATGGGCGAAAGGGGCGAAACGGCCCCCGCCATGCCGGGGATCAGGCTTCCGACCGCAAGCCAGACTGCCAGAATCGCAGTCAGCCGTGAAAATATGCGCGAACTTCTTTTTTTCATGTCAGCTCCTTTTTGGCACCGGTTCCTTGATTTGACATGTCGCATCAAGGAATCCAGGCTGTCTGTGCCGGCAATGATGGTTCAATCTTAAGCTTCCTTATGGGCTTCCAGCAGCAGTTCCTGCTTCATGTCATACAGCTTCCGGGACAGGTCCACGTAGACCTTGGCCGGGTTGTGGAAACGCTTGTTTTCCTCCCAGAGGGTATCCTTCTCTGCGGTGCAGATGTCCCGGATCTCCTTTACGGAGGGGGAGGTGTAGCAGCGCTTGCCGCCTTCGATCACCTTCACCAGAAGTTCCCGCATGCGGTAGCTTCCCCCCGGCAGCGTGGTGCGCTTCCAGGGCTCGTTGGGATCGAACAGCTTCATATCCTCTTCGGGATCGAAGGTTTCCTCCGCCAGGCAGATCAGATCCGCCGCGATCTTTCCGCTTTCCTTATCGTAAATGCGGTAGATGGTCTTGTTGCCGGGGTTGGTCACCTTTTCGGAGTTTTCGGACAGTTTGATCTTGGGGATGAACTTTCCGTCCTTTTCAATGGCCGCCAGCTTGTACACGCCGCCGAAGGAGGGGCAGTCCTTGCTGGTGATCAGATGGGTGCCTACACCCCAGGAGGTGATGGTGGCGCCCTGGGCCTTTAAGGATTCGATCAGGAATTCGTCCAGATCGTTGGAAGCGGAAATCACGGCGTCCGTAAATCCGGCTTCATCCAGCATCTTCCGCACCTTCTTGGACAGATAGGACAGGTCGCCGCTGTCTAAGCGCACACCGTAATAGGTCAGGGGAATGCCCGCTTCCCGCATCTCGGTAAAGACGCGGATGGCGTTGGGCACGCCGCTTCTTAAGGTATCGTAGGTATCCACCAGAAGAATGCAGGCCGTGGGATAGATTTCGGCGTACTTCTTAAAGGCGGTATATTCGTCCGGGAAGCTCATGATCCAGCTGTGGGCATGGGTGCCCAGCACCGGCACGTCAAAGAGCCGGCCGGCCAGCACGTTGCTGGTACCCTTGCAGCCGCCGATAATGGCCGCTCTTGCGCCGTAGGTGCCGGCATCCGGACCCTGGGCCCGGCGCAGACCGAATTCCATCACGCCGTCTCCCTTGGCCGCCCGGCAGACGCGGGCCGCCTTGGTGGCGATCAGGCTCTGGTGATTGATGATGTTCAAGATGGCCGTTTCCACCAGCTGCGCCTCCATAATGGGCGCCACCACCTTCACCAGGGGCTCCCGGGGGAAGATCACGGTGCCTTCCGGGATGGCGTAAATATCGCCGGTGAAGTGGAAATCAGCCAGCCAGGCCAGAAAATCCTCTTCGAAAATGCCCAGACTGCGCAGATACTCGATATCTTCTGCGTCAAAGTGCAGGTGCTCAATGTAATCGATCATCTGCTCTAAGCCGGCGCAGATGGCGTAACCGCCGCCATTGGGGTTGCTGCGGTAGAACGCGTCAAAGATCACGCGCTCGGTGTTTTTGGTCTTGAAATAGCCCTGCATCATGGTCATTTCATACAGGTCCGTCAACAAAGAGAGATTGTACACGCTCATGGATACTTTTCTCCTTTACTATAGAAAGAATCCTGACAGGCATAAGACTAGCCGTAATATACTACCACGGAAGATGCAAAAAGTCCATCAAAATCGAGTGTTAACGCGCAATCCGCTCTTTGACCGGCGCGAACTGCTTTTTCAGGTACGTAAACATGCTGTCACGGGTAAGCGGATGCTTTATTTCTGAAGGCGAAAGACAGACATATTCAAATGAAGTCACCAAAATGCCGATTCGCACGGAGACGGACTTTTGGCGTTTAAATCTGCACATTCAGACAAAATAAAAGAAATGTTCATCTTTAAAGGCTGCCGCCCTCTTTTCATTCACCGGCGGAATATGATATAAAATAAGGACATTATGGGCGCGTGGTAAGACGACTTTTCTACACACCGCAGAGATCGCGGATTTCCGCGGTATGCCGTTTTTAGTCTTCTTCAAATGATGTGCCTTCCAACGAAAGGGATGTTTTATGGAAAAGCTGATCAGTTTTGCAATCCCCTGCTACAACTCCCAGGATTACATGGCCAAGTGCATTGAATCCATCCTGCCCGGCGGGGACGACATCGAAATTCTCATCGTAGACGACGGTTCCTCTGATAACACGGCCAAGATCGCGGACGACTACGCCGCCCGCTACCCCGGCATCATTCGCGCCATCCACCAGGAAAACGGCGGCCACGGCGAAGCGGTGAACACCGGCCTTGCCAATGCCACCGGCATCTACTACAAGGTGGTGGACAGCGACGACTGGCTGGATGATGAAGCCTACAAAAAAGTGCTTGCCACCCTGCGCCGGCTGCACAGCGAAGGCACCGTGGTGGACATGTTCCTGACCAACTACGTCTATGACAAAGTGCATGAAAACAAGCAGCGCCGTATGATGTATACTCCCCTGTTCCCCCAGGAGCAGATCATCGGCTGGGAAGACATGAAGCGCAACATCAAGGGCTTTTCCATCCTGATGCACTCGGTCATCTACCGCCGCGAGATGCTTTTAAGCTGCGGCTTAAAGCTTCCGAAGCACACCTTTTATGTGGACAACCTGTTTGTCTATCTGCCGCTGCCTTCTGTGAAAACCATCTACTACCTCAATGCAGATTTCTATCACTACTACATCGGCCGGGAAGGACAGTCCGTGGCCGAGCAGACCATGATCAGACGCATCGACCAGCAGCTGCGGGTCAATTACATCATGGTGGATTCCGTGGATCTGTGGAGTATCGAAGAAAAGCATCTGCGGGAGTACATGTTCAGCTACTTAGAGATGATCACCGTGGTCTCCTCCGCCATCGGCTATGTGTCCGGCACGCCGGAAAATATGAAGAAGGTGCAGGATCTGTGGAAATACATCCGGGAAAAGGACGAGCGCACCTGGCATCATTTAAGATATGGCATTTTAGGAAGCGCCATGAATCTGCCCGGGCGGTTCGGACGGCGCATTTCCGTCATGGCTTATAAGATTTCGCAGAAAGTGATGAGATTTAACTAGAAATAAACCCCACGCTCGCTTTACTACCCCCACTGTGGGAGTTTTTATAGCTTGCGTGGGGTTTTATTACGCTTCCGGCTTCTGCCACAGGGCACTGGCTGCTTTTAAAGCCGCATTCAAAGGCTTAAACAGCACGAGACAAAGCACGAAATTGCTGATCCCGTGAAGAATATCGTAGGGGATTCCTGCCACCCACCAGGCCAAAGCCGTCTGGGGTCCGCCGATCACCAGATACACCAGGGTGCACATGGTGCCAAACAATAGGCCGAAAGCGCCGGCCAAAACACAGTACATCCAGTGGGTCGCCACCGGCCGGATCAGCATAACCAGAATAATCAGCAGCGGCCAGATGTACAGGTACATGGCCACCCAGGTGTTCACGCCCCAGTACATGGTTTCCAGGGCAATGAAAGCAAAGGCCACCCACATCGTCTTCCACCCGTACCAGACGGTAAAGACGATGAACAGCAAGGTGACCAGTTCCACGTTGGGGATAAAATCCAGAACGCGCTTGCCCAGCTCAATGATGGCCAGCATCATGGCCATGACAACCACATCCTGAATCGTAAAGCGGCTGGCTTTGTTTTTTCTGCCGGTTTCCTGTTTCATCTTCAAAGTATTTCTGCTGATTCCTTCGCGGCTGTCTGCCGGATCGCAGCCGAAACTTCGGCCGCGATCTGACAGACTCTTTTTAACACCTTATCCGTGCTTACTCCTGATACACCTCATACTTGAAGGTAAAGGTATCGCCGTCGGCCACCACCTGCTGGTCGGCGCCATAGTTGCCGTACTCGCCATTGACGTAGATGCTCCAGTAGGCGCCATCGGTGTCATAATCCGCGGTCAGGCCGTTGATGGTATCGATCATCAGGCCGTATTCCGACTCGGAGCCGCCATAGGAAAAGTCGCCGGCAGCCTGCAGTTCGTCCATGATGCCGCGCAGATACTCCGCATCGGTCCGGCCGGTGTAGGTCTTTTCCTTGCTCTCGTTGTCAACAACCACCAACGTGTAGGCCTTTGCGCCGGCCTGAGCCTGGGGACGGTTTTTCACGTACACCACACCCAGCACGCAGAGGATCACCGCCAGGATCACCACGCCGATGATAATGCCTTTTTTCGAGTTCTTCTTTGCTTCCATGATTCGTTCCTCCTTCTTGCTCTGCATTGTAAGAGCAGTGTTTTGCGACCCGCAAAGCAGGATCCCTCGTCCGCGCGCTATTTAGCGCCATGCCCGACAGACTCGCGAACGCAAGCGTTCGCTCGTTGTCACGGCATTCGCCGTATGCGTCCTCGAAGAAAGCAGCTCATGCAAACCAGTTTGCATCGCTGTTTTCTTCTCGTCCGCGCATGGCTCATTGCTAACGCGCAAAGAGAAGGCCCTGCTACCGGAGTAACAGGGCCGCATACGCCTTTTGACACGCCAAAAGAGCCTTCGTTTTAAACGCAATTCGAAAAGGGAGCCGCTGCTTACAGCCTCTGCGGGCCGATTCCTGCTCCCCTTCTTTTGCCGTTCCTTCGAAGGTTGATTGATGACGTGCAACCAGTTACTCGTGGTTATCGCACAACCACAGGCAGGTCTCCTGGCTTACAGATAGGCCGTATAATCGGCTGCGCGGCCGCATGTCTTCCCAACATGTCGTCAGTGACGCGGAAAACACGCTGCGTTCCGGCAGCGGCAAAGACCTTTGTTCTCTGCCGTCACAAAAGCGTCATATTCCGCTCTGCGGTCGCTCACTGCTTACAGTGACGAGTTCGTACAGGACTTGCACCTGTTTCCCTTTTCACCGGATCCATGGTTCGCATCAGCGAACCCATCCGACACCTGCGGTCTGAAATGCCTCCGACCATCCGGACAAGGCATCTCTGAAATTAAAAACGACGCAGCTTTCCGAAATTGCTTATAAATGCACTCCGCCGGCCTTGTCTTTGTTACGGTATCAGATTCGAAAAAAAAGTGCAAGCATGTCTTCCGACTGCCTGCACTCTCATTTACCCGTATTCAGAATTATTCTTTCGCCGTTTATCTTACGGCTGTTCTCCGTACCACGCTATTCCCTCGTAAATCCATCCGCCTTCTGCGATGGCGCTGATTTCCGCGAAATTCGTGGTATACAGATGGGATCCCGTCTGCAGCCGGGGATGGAAGGCCCGGTACACGGGCACGCTTCCGCCGGAATACCAGCAGATGCCCTCGGCGTTCCAGCCGGAGCCCGACAGAATCTGCTGTTCCCGTTCGTCCATGGTATACAGGTGCTCGCCGCTGAAGGGATTAAAAAGACGATAAACCGGATTCCCCTCTTTGGGGGCTACCCAGCCGGCGCCCTCATATTTCCAGCCGGAGCGGGAACGCTGCAGAGCCTCGTAGGTATTTCCGGTGTACAGATGCTCCTTCGTCATGGGATGATACAGACGGTGAATACGCACGGCGTCCGGATCGGAAGAATCCTCAGGCATCACCTTCTGGGCTTCCATTTCCTCTGCAGCAGCCGCGTTTCCGGGCCGTCCCTCCCAGTATCCGCTGTTCACAAAATGCCGGACATAGGCGTAGTTGTCATCGCCGAACATGGCCCACAGATCCGGATTGTGCTCTTTATAATACTTCAGGTCGAAGATATCCGAAGACACCCGGCCTTCGCGGATGCCGGCACAGATCCAGTGCACCCGATATCCCAGTTCGTCCCAGCCGTAAATCGCGGCCAGATCCGGATTTTCCCGGGCGTAAACCCCAGCGTCAAAAGCCAGACCCAGATACAGATCGCCCCGGTTCCAGGGATTGTTTGGATCCGGATCGGAAGGATCCCAGCCTAAGAATTCCGCCGGCGCTTCGCCGATGCGATACAAAGGCGCAGCACCTAACGGACCCGGATTGTCGTCGGCGTAAAATGTCACCTTCGACCGTCCGGAAACCAGATTTTCCTGGATCCATTTCGCGTCCCGCACCATCAGCCGCACGCATCCGGCCGAAGCGGATGTACCCAGCCGGTCAAACTCTCCGGGTTCCAGAGAGCCGGGATTTCCATAACGCATGTAGGGAACGGAATGGAAAAGAATGCTGCCCGTAATCCGGGTGGCATATTGTCCGTGAACCCCATAAAATAGATTGCGCCAGCGATATTTATGACTGATGGTATAGGTTCCGCTGCGGGGTGTGCCTCCGCCGGTGGAGCAGGGTATCACGCGAACAGGCACGTCCCCGTCGTACACCGTAACTGTGTTGGTGCGGACGTTGACGTAAACATGATACTCTCCGTTCATCTCGGCCTGCGGATGCAGCGGATAGGCGGAAAGCAGAAAAACAAATATGAGAACAAGGAGGCCTTTTCGCATGTATCTCACGTAAACCAATTTCCTTCCTGTACGTAAACGTCAGCTGCCGGTACCGATGGTACACGCAGCTTTGGTGGTTCATGCGGGCTTTGCGTTTCAGACGCTTTACAGGGCTTCTTCGATCAGGTTCATACCATCCATCTGCATCAGATAGTCCTGCACCTCATCCTGAAGCGTTCCGTTTTCCATGGACTGCTGCACCATGGCGGCCAGATTGTCGTTTGAAAGAATGG
Organism: Shuttleworthella sp.; assembly: GCA_045544375.1. Classification (GTDB taxonomy): domain Bacteria; phylum Bacillota; class Clostridia; order Lachnospirales; family Lachnospiraceae; genus Shuttleworthia. The sequence goes on along the minus strand of JAZPYY010000088.1, from coordinate 12,236 downwards.
CGCCATAGGAACCAAAGGTCAGCACCACGGAGACCGCGGCACAGGCGATACCGATGATGGCCGCTTTTTTCTGATCATAGGACACCAGCTGAATAATGCCGAAGATCACCGCCAGAAGTCCCGTAAACAGATTCAGCGTGGTTAAAAAGCACAGCAGAGAAATGACACCCAGCACCAGGGACGTCATGCCCATCGAGTTTCCGATCTTCTTGCCCTTTTCATTTCGGGCAGGACCGGCGTTTCGGTAATAATTCTGATACGCAGCCATGCGCGGATCCATCTGCTGCGGCGCGCCGGCAGGCTGCTGAGGCGCGGTGTAGTACTGCGGACGATTACCGTAAGGCTGCTGGGGAGTTTCCTGCTGCGGTGCGCTGTAGGGCTGCTGCGGAGTTTCCTGCGGCTGCTCGGGCACCGGCGTTTCTTCTTCAAACCAATTACTCTGATCTTCCATAACGTTCACCTGTATTCCTTTTCTTTGATCGGAGTTTGGGCTGCAGGGTGTTTAAGCCGCAGCTGGCCCGATCCGGATTTTCACTCAGATAATGATTCCGTCGCCAAAAGTACTGATTGGTGCGGCGTGGAGTCGGACTTGTGGCATTCGAATCAAATAATCGCTTATATTTTAACATAAACAGGGTCGTCTGGCGAGCATTTCTGCTCTGCAGACGACCGCATATTCAGATATATTTCATGTAGGCATCGAAGGCGGATGGAACCGCATAGCTTCTGCGGATTTCGGCGATGTCTGCGGCAAATACCGTGCCTTTCTCCCCTTCTCTGGGAAGGGCCGCGTCATCCGCGATGCGCACCCGATATCCCTTCATGTGCCATTCCACATGGGAAAAGATATGCTTTGCCTCCGAAAGGGCTTCGATCTGCAGAGGTTCCGCCCCCAGAGACCGCACATACGCCACCGCCGCATCCTCATCCACCCAGGAATCCAGCCCCGGAAGCTCATACAGACCCGCCAGAAGCCCCCGGTCCGGGCGACGGCCCAGCAGGATTTCCCGGCCGTTCTGCACCAGCAGGATGGTGCGTTTTTCGATGCGCCGCGCTTTGGCAGCCGACCGAACGGGATATCGGTCTGTGGTGTCATTCTGATGCGCCCGGCAGGCATGCTGCCACGGACACTGCTCACAATGGGGCGCCCCGTTGGGAACGCAGACGCAGGCTCCCAGTTCCATCATCGCCTGGTTAAACCGCCCCGGTGCGTCCTGGGGGATCAGGCGGCGCATATCCTCGGCCGCGGCTTTTTTCGCCGCGTCGCTTTTTACATCCTCTTCCCGTTCGAACAGCCGGCTCCAAACCCGAAGCACGTTTCCGTCCACAGCGGGCACCGCCTCCCCAAAGGCGATGGAGGCAATGGCGCCGGCGGTGTAGGGGCCGATGCCGCACAGCTTTATGATGTCATCATAGCGGGAAGGCATTTCGCCGCCGCATTCATCCATGATCTGCCGAGCCGCCTTCTGCATATTGCGCACCCGGCTGTAATATCCCAGCCCCTCCCAGAGTTTTAAAAGCTGCTGTTCGCCACAGGCGGCCAGGGATGCAATATCCGGCAGCGTATTTAGAAAACGGTTATAATACGGGATCACCGTTTCCACCCGGGTCTGCTGCAGCATGATTTCCGACACCCAGATGGCGTAGGGATCTTTTGTTCTCCGCCAGGGAAGATTGCGGTGACCGGCGTCATACCAGGCCAGAAGATCAGCCGCGTCCGGGAAAGAATTATTGATTCCAATTCTGGTTTTGTCTGCAGGACACGAAGGTGTATCCTGCCGTTCCTGCGTCACCGTGGAAGTTTTCGTTTGTATATTCACGCTACTCACCGCGCAGTTCTTTGGAGCGCTTTGTGCCCGCGCGCACCGCTTCGATCACGGCATTGCGGAACCCGTATTTTTCCAGCGCCGTTACACCGGCGATGGTGGTTCCCCCGGGGGACGTAACCATATCCTTCAGCGCACCCGGATGCTTGCCGGTCTTTAAAACCATCTTCGCCGCACCCCGCACGGTCTGGGCCGCAAAGGTATAGGCCTGATCCCGGGGCATGCCATCGGCAACCGCCGCGTCCGCCATGGCTTCGATGAGCATATAGACGTAGGCCGGGGAGGATCCGCTTAAACCGGTAACCACGTCCATCCGATCCTCGGGAACGATCTGGGCTTTGCCAAAGCTCTCAAAAATGGCAAGTGCCTGGGCCATTTCCTCGTCGGAAACTTCCCGGTTGGGAGACAGGGCGCTCATGCCGCAGCCCGCTAAAGCCGGCGTATTGGGCATAGCCCGCACCAGATGCAGTTCAGGCAGGGTAAACATCCGCTCAATGGACGCGATGGTGGTGCCCGCCACAATGGAAATCACCAGGGTGCGCTCGTCCATCACCTCCCGGATTTCACGGATCACGGCAGGGAGCACGCCGGGCTTCACCGCCAGAATCAGCACGTTCGCCGATGCCGCTGCCCGGGCGTTGTCCCGGGTGGTGTAGACCCCGAAGGTGTCATTTAAGTCGTTTAAGACTTGCGTATTGCGGTCGGCCACGGTCACGTCCGCCGGATCCGCCAACTGGGAAAGCAGAATTCCTTCCAGCATGGCCCGGCCCATGTTGCCGCCGCCGATCAGTGCGATTTTCTGATTATTCATAGGGTACTCCTTTTATATCGCATTGCTGGCTTTCTGAGATGATCTTATTATACACTAAAATGACGGCCCGCAGGACCGCCAAAACAAAAACATCGCCATGATCTTCTTTCTAATATTTGCACATCTGGTTGATAGAAACGGATTAAAGCGTCAAATGAATGATAAAACTATAATCACATGTGCTAGGTTTTCAACTGCTGTGTAGACAAATCCGTTGCAGCTATGGATCAAAAACAGACAATTGATCAACGAACCGATTCAAATAGGCTTTATCGATTAAAGCATCACCACTGCTGAAGCAGAATATATAATCAGCATTATCTGCAGTTAAAATGATACACCCCCACAATCCCCTGGCTCCTGTAATACCTTTTGCGTACCAGCCGTCCTCATGATCCAGTTTAACCTCCTGATATGCATCGGAGGGTACAATGAATGTGCTCGATGAGGGACTATCTGCAACCTGTTCACTTAAACAGAAAGCGCCATATTCCTGAATACGAGATTTCTCCCATAGTCCCTCCGCGCAGCTAAGAACTGCTCTGCTTTTTGATTCATTGACCGATAAAATAAAATTCGTTCCCCCATCCGCATAAGCAATCTGATCATTACCAATCAATCGGATTCCCGTTTTTTCAACCAGGTCCAAGACATTTCTTGCCGTAAAAATATATGCCCCTTGATATTTCGGCTCTTGGCCAGGTGTATGGATATATGCACCAACATCATATAGTCTTCCATCAGACAACTGGTATGACATGCGTTCACTCAAGACTCTTTCTCCCAGCACCCGCAGGAAAGAATCCTTCCAGGAAAACACATGGTAATAGGATGTGCAAATTGTTAAAGCAGAAGTATCCCCTGTCAAATACCGCCATGTTACTCGCTCGTTTAGCCGAGTCGTATTTCTGAGCAAAAAAAACCGTATGCTGATTACACCAATAGATAAAATGCCTGCCATAGCCAGCAGAGTGAACAATTTCCGCTTCTTTGTATCCATCTATGATCTATCCTTCTCCCCTTAAAACTCAACGGCGTTTATGGAAAGAATGCATTAAAGAAGTACCAAAACAGATTCCCGCCGGAAGGAGGTGACGTTTTACACACGCCAACAGCTTTATTATAACCAACGGCAACACCAATATCATTCTTGCCTATCAATTTAGTTAGATCGATCACAGTATAGTACAAATCAGAGGTCATCCCATCATGCTATTCCCCCACACACATAGCAACGATACCTCCGAAGGCTCACTCGCAGCCGCACCACGCAATGCCTTCGTATTCCCATCCCTGTTTCGTCAGAACCTCTTTCTCATAAAGGTCAGTGGTAAACAGATGCGTATTTGTTTTCGCGTTGGGATTAAAGAGACGATACACCGGCACGGTTCCATTGGGATCCACGGGTATTTTCTCTCCCTCATCCTGCCATCCGTTCTTTGACAGAACCTCCCGTTCCACCGGGTCTGTTGTATATAAGTGCTCGTCAGAATACGGATTGTAAAGGCGGCAGATATAGGCTGTGGACTCGTACAGACCAGGCGCGGTCCAGGCCACATCTTCGTCCTTCCAGCCGGCTGCAGAAAGCGCGGCCTTCTCCGCGTCATCCATGGTATAGAGGTGCTCTCCGGTGTAGGGATTATAGAAGCGTTCAACGCCGCATCTTTCTCCCACAACAATCACATGATGAACTGCCGAAACTGCCGGTTTAACGAGATCTTCAACGCCCGCACTTTTCAGCTTTTCCAGCGTTTCTTCCGAGAAGGTATAACTTTGCGTAAACGTGAAAACGCCGGGGGATAGGGCTTCCCAGGACAGATCATCACGGATGTCAAGCACCGGTGTTTCACTCTCAGGCATATCATCAAATCTTACATTCAGCAGATCCGATACCTTCTGAGGTCTTCGCGAAGCGGGATAAATTGAAACCGCCTCTTCTGTCTGCACGCCGGCAATCTCAGGCCACCGGAAGGAAACCGTTCCGGTGTCTCCCACTCTTACCGTCTCCGGAAGACCTTCATATTCCAGATAGGGCTCGAGTGCGTAACTATTACCTTCCTCTGCCAACACTTCAGGTCCGCACATCCCAACGGCTGCAAAAGTAACAATCATCAGTAAACATAACAGGTTTCGCAAATGGTATCGGCTAGTCATCGAAGTACCTCCTTTTCCCAGATACAGCTTTTGGGGTTTCACTCATTGAATTCGCGGCGGATACGATTTGATTAACCGTTTTGATGTGCAATTTCATTATACATTGTGACAAAAAAAACGCAACCCTGTCCGTTTAGGGACAGGGCTGCATCCTGATTCTGTAAACGCGCGGAACTATTCGATTTCTTCAGTCTGAGATATGGACTGCACTCAGACCCGAATTCCGTTTTGATCCGAAATTCCCGCACATTCAGATATTACAGATTCACCTCCGGAATTCCGGCAAATCCCTTTTCCAGATCTTCATCCGTCGGGATATAATCCGTCATCTTGCCGTCATTGTAAGCTTCATAAGCCTTCATATCGAAGTAGCCGGTACCGGTCAGACCGAAGATGATGGTCTTCTCTTCGCCGGTTTCCTTGCACTTTAAGGCTTCGTCGATGGCTGCGCGGATCGCGTGAGAGGATTCCGGCGCCGGCAGGATGCCTTCGCAGCGGGCGAACATCTCCGCCGCTTCGAACACCGCCGTCTGCTCCACCGCCCGGGCCTCCATCAGGCCGTCGGCGTAGAGCTGGCTTAACACGGAGCTCATGCCATGGTAGCGCAGACCGCCGGCGTGGTTGGCGGAGGGGATGAAACCGTGGCCTAAGGTGTACATCTTAGCCATGGGGCAGACCTTTCCGGTATCGCAGAAATCATAGACGAACTTGCCGCGGGTAAAGCTGGGGCAGGAGGCCGGCTCCACGGCGATGATGCGGTAGTCTGCTTCGCCCCGCAGTTTTTCGCCCATGAAGGGAGCGATCAGGCCGCCTAAGTTGGAGCCGCCGCCGGCGCAGCCGATGATGATGTCGGGCTTGATGCCGTATTTGTCGCAGGCTGCCTTGGTTTCAAGGCCGATAATGGACTGATGCAGCAGCACCTGATTTAAGACGCTGCCCAGTTCATAGCGGTAACCCGGTGTGGACACCGCTGCTTCCACCGCCTCGGAGATGGCGCAGCCTAAGGAACCGGTGGTACCCGGGAATTCCTCGTTGATCTTGCGGCCGATGTTGGTCTCCATAGAGGGCGACGGGGTCACGTTGGCGCCGTAGGTGCGCATCACTTCCCGGCGGAAGGGCTTCTGCTCGTAGGAAACCTTTACCATGTACACCTTGCAGTCCAGGTCAAAGTACGCGCAGGCCATGGACAGAGCCGTGCCCCACTGACCGGCACCGGTCTCGGTGGTGACACCCTTTAAGCCCTGGGCCTTGGCATAGTAAGCCTGCGCAATGGCAGAATTCAGCTTGTGGCTGCCGGAGGTGTTGTTGCCCTCAAACTTGTAGAAGATCTTTGCCGGGGTATCCAGCGCCTTTTCCAGGAATTCAGCATGGATTAAGGGCGACGGACGGTACATCTTGTAGAAATCCTGGATCGGTTCCGGGATCGGAATGTACTGGGTGGTGTTGTCCAGTTCCTGACGGATCAGCTCGTCACAGAAGATGGGCTGCATCTCTTCAAAAGTCAGGGGCTGTAAGGTACCCGGATTTAACAGCGGCGCCGGCTTGTTTTTCATGTCGGCACGCAGGTTGTACCAAGCAGTGGGGATCTCGTTTTCTTCCAGGTAGATTTTGTAGGGGATCTTCTTGTTGTCGCTCATGGGTGGTCTCCTTTCGTTTTGATGTTTTTGATTCTTTTCCTTGTTTAGGACAGTGCGTCTAGCCATGCCTGACAGACTCGCGAACGCGCAAAAACGCTCCTGTCCCTGCGTCTTTCGCTGGGACAGGAGCGTTAAAAACATCTCCTGCGGTGCCACCCGGCTTGGTACAGATTCCCCGTACCCTCTCAGTGCGTACCATCATACGCAGGCTTTTGTTTACGGAAAGCCGCTTCCGTCTCACATACTGTGGATGCTGCCGTGCGAAATTCGAATGCCGTTCTGATTTGCTTCGATCTCGTTTCGGATGATCCTGTTCTGTTCGCCCTCCGGAGTCCATTCCACGCGGTATTGCATGCTGCGATCTCACCATCCGCAGCTCTCTCAGAAGCAAGGGGCCGTGTGTACTCCTCTCCTTCATCGGTTTAGCGCAGTATAGCACTGAAGAAATTGGAATGCAAGTACCTGTTAAAAACTTTTTTCCAGGCCCGCTTCCTTTGTGCTGATTGCATAGACGGCCAGCCGAATGTGTCCGATGAGACAAAAGTGCCTGTCACTTTTGACTCACTTCCAGGCGTCGCCCTGCAGTGCCAGATCGAAGGTATACACCTGCTCGCCGGCGGTGATGCTGCTGGTGGCTTTGATCGTGTGCACACCGCCGGACAGTTCGTGGCTGTGGATTTCCAGCACCTGGGAGGTCAGTTCCAGGGATCCGTCCTGTGCATAGGTCCAGGTGCCGTCAAACACCGATTCCGTGCGGTTGTTGATCAGCTCAAAGGTGCCGTCGGTGTACAAATACATCTCGAAAACAATGGGGATGGTTATTCCGCCGCCCACGGCTACATTTGCACTGCCGGTAAGCATTCCCTCCTGATCCTTCTGATCGGAGTAGGCAATCAGCGTCACAGAGCCTGCTTCGTCTGTATACGTCCACTGGTCGCCGTCAAAATCCGGCTCCGTCAGACGGGCTCCGCCGGCCAGCGTGTAAATGCCGGTCATGGCATCGTATCGCAGCTGTCCGCTGGTTTCGCCATCCCGGACTGTGCTGACATAACCGTCTGCATACAGGGCAAAGGTGTGCTCCTGCCGCGGGGATTCGTCTTCCGGCTCTTCTTTCAGCATCAGGCAAACGGAAGGTTCAGAAGATGGCGTGTAACCCTCTTTCAGTGCAGTACCTGCAGCTGCCGCCGATGGATTTTCCGCGTCCTTGAGTTCCTCTGCCGTTTTCTCAGATGCGTCCTTTGATTTATCAGATTTCTCTGCCGCTGTGGGGCCATCTTCCGTTTCATCCGCCGCTTCTGCTGCCGGCGCATCCGCTGCATCACCGCCCTTTTTTACCGTAAACACCACTTCCGTCTCAGTTCCGTCTGCGTTTGCGGCGCTGTGGAAAACCGCCTGGGCGTATACATTTCCGTCGGCATCGGTCACTGCAATGACATAATCCCCCAGGAAAGCGTCAAACACCGCGGTTCCCTTTGCATCGGTTGCCGTCTGCCGGTTTGTCCACAGGCGCTGATACATGAGGCGGTAATAGGCGCTGGCCACGGGACCGTCCATGGTAAGTCCGCCCCAGGAAATGAATCCCCGGCTGCCCGGATGGGCATAATTTATGAGAATATAATCGTTGTTAAAATCCGCCCGCAGGTTATCTGCCGCCACGCCGCTGCCGAAATTCTGCAGGGAGTATTCGGTGACTTCCGTTCCAATGCCCAGCTCCAAAAGTTTGTCGTATTCCTCCCAGGTGGTCTTAGGATCAATGAGACTGTCCACGTTATCCGGGCGGAAATAGGCCTGCAGTCCAAGATAGTCGATGGGTGCGTTCTTTTCGTTTTTCAGCCAGTCAAACAGCTTTCTTGTCCAGACCCGCTGGGCGGCCTGGGCCTGCCACATGGTATCGTTGTAGGACAGGGCGACGTCATCGCCGGCGGCTTCTCTTGCCGCGTTTAGGATATCCACCAGGATCTGGTTGTCATATCCGCCGCCGTCCGCTGCCATGGAGGTACCGTCAAAGGATCCTGCGTCCTCGCCCAGGGCATTGATGATACCCCGGTTGCTGAAATCAAAGATCTCGTTAAACACGTCCCATTCTGTGATGGCACTGTCATCTCCGGTGTAAAAGGAGGCATAATGGGAAACATGCTCTGTAATCACTTCCCGCAGAAGTTCCTGGAATTCTTCCACCGTGGGTGTAACACCCGAAAGGGATGTCTCGTCATCGGCAAGACCTTCAACGGATTTAGAAAGCTGTTCTGTTTTTTCTTTCATGCGTTCAATGGCAGAAAGGGTAACCTCGTCCGTGATGGAATCCAGGGAATAGCGTTCTCCGTAAGGCGCCGCAAAGGCTTCTTTTGCCCTTTCAATCGCCGTCCGAAGAGTGCCCATGGTACCATCGCCCATGCCGTAATTATTGTTTGGCTCCTGCATCTTCTGCATGGCGGCGATGACCTTTGCGTAATAGCGCACATAGTCCGGAACCGTCTGGAACTCGGCGGCGGTGGCAACCCCGTCGTCATAGGGATCCTCGCTGGTGCTGGGCCAGAACAGCACGTGACCGTGGACCGCAAGTCCCTGATCCTTTAAATAGGCCAGTGCCTCTTTGGTGCTTTCCGAAACGCCCGCAGTCTGCTCCCATTTCAGATCGTTGGCAAAGGTGATGATGTTGAAATAATCCCGGTACCGGCTGACAGATTCATCCCGTCCTTCTTCAGATGCGGCGTACACCGAGGCACGGGAACTGGTGCCGATGTAGTAATCCCGGCCTGTCTGAGTGGCCTGCACCGTAACGTTTGCCGCCGGATTGCCGTCTTCGTCTTCCACCCGTACCACCAGCTGACCCTTGCGGTTCGCCTCAATCATATCCTCTGCCGTGGTCCGCCAGCTGTCCAGGGAATCGGCAAAATGATACCAGGAATTTCCCGCATCCGTCGCCCGTTCCCGGCCCGGAAGTGCCAGCAAAAGGGATTCCTTCACCGGTCCGTCATACTTCGCGGCGGAAACCGCATCGATTTCCATCTTCTGTGCATCGTAACCCAGGGTCAGTTCAAAACAGGCGCTATCTGTATTCTTCGTAGCATATCCATAAAACCAGCATTCTTCAAAATCCGAACCCGGTTCGAATATGGGATTCCGCGCCAGCCAGGTATCCCGGCCCTGATCGCCTTCGCCATACAGATCCGCCAGGAAATTCAACGGGGTCTCACCGGTGTTGCGGGCTTTGAAGCGTACGACCACCGCGTCGCCGGCATGGATGTCGCCTTCCAGAGGAATCAGGACGGTATCGGTATAGATATTTCCGTGGCTTACGGACCGTCCATCGGTGCGAAGTGAAACGGTGCCGTCTGTTACCGCTGCCTCCACACCGCAATAGGAAAGATCCCCTGCCGCAAGATCCGTAAATCCACTCAGGCCAAAGGCCGTAAGATCCTCAGCCAGGCTGCCGGTCTCCTCATTCCAGGCATCCGCCAGCACCTGATATTCCGATATGGGTGCCGGCAGCGAAGCCGCCGGATGTTCTGCCGCATATGCCATAGCTTCGGCGGCCGCCGCATCGGTCTCTTCCGTGGTATTCTCTGCCGTTTCCCCTCCCCGGGTCGCTGCGGTTTCTTCAGCGCTTTCTTCTGCGGCTGCCGCAGACTCCGCCGCGGGGACGCTGCTTTCGTCTGCCGGCGAACTGCCGCAGCCCATGGCCGCAGCAGTCATCGCCGATGCAAGGAGGAGGGCACAACCTTTCTTAAAAACATGTTTCATATATGCTGATCTCCCTTCCATGATTCATTCTGCAAACAGGAATTCTTGCCGTCCCTGCGCCGGAAATCAGCGGCGCAGGGACGGGGATTGGCCTTTGGGTCATCTTTTATTTTCCGATAACAGCGTTGATGTCCTCGCAGTAGGTATCGACGCCCAGTTCCTTTAAACCGTCACAGAACGCTTCCCATTCCGCATCGTCCGAAATATCCTTTGTCCCGGTCACAAATCCCGGCATCTCCTGGCCGTAGTAGGTAATCATGGCACTCTGAACCGCTGACTGATTCGTCGCCTGATCAGCACTCAGCTGCCTGGACACGGCCGGCGGAATATTGCCGGTGGCGGGATAAGCCGTCCAGTTCATAACGGAACGCTCTTCGTCCGCCTTGCGGCCGTGATCCACATGGCCCATGGTGGTCATACCCAGCACCCGCTGCATGGATGCGGCGCCGTCAAGACCCGTTTCTGCGGTCAGGGCGTCTTTGTTGATCACATAGGTGTAGTCATCCCCGGAAACCACCTTTTCATAGGCGCCGTCCTCTAAGCCCCACTGCAGGTAAAACTCGTCCTGAATCTCGGCCATTTCCTCCTTAGAGAAACCTACGTTTCGCAGCATGCCGCCGTCTAAGGTGTACAGATAATCCAGGGCTGTCAGGAGAGATGCGATATCCTTTTCTTCTGCCTTGTTGGTAATGCCAAGGGTGGTGTTTGCCAGCGAACCGCTTAAGAAGATGGCCGGCTCCTTGTTCTGCATGGATGCGTCGCCATACTTATCGTTGATGGGCTGGCGGGCGCCGAAGCACACAATGCCGTTGGTGGGATTCGAGGTGTCGCCGCCGGAAACATCCATGGTGGAGCCCAGCTGGGAAGTCAGGCCGTAGAACAGACCTACCTTGCCGGAATACAGCGTCGTCTGATCGATCATGAAGAAATTGTCGTTGCTGTGCTCCTCGAAGTAGGGATCGATCCAGCCGTTTTTATACCACTGGCTGACACACTCCAGATAGGCTCTCATGCCGTCTTCGTATCCGCCGAAATGGCAGGTGCCGTCCTCGCCGATGTACCACATGGGGCTGATACCGAAGGCACTGACCATCTCACCGGTGAGAAACGCACCGCTGTAGGGGATGCTCATGGGATAACCGTCCGTAATGCCCTGCTCCTTTAACGCGGTGGCAAAGATGTCCAGCATCCATTCCCAGTCGCTGATATAGATGGGTTCGTCGCCGCCGGAGGGGAATACCACGTCATCCTCCCACACGCCCTCCTCGTTATACGCGCCGGTGAAGGCCTTGCCGGTTTCGGGATTTTTCCCGTATCGGACGATCCAGTCCCGACGGTAGATAAATCCGCCCCAGAATTCACCGGTCTGGTCGCAGACGTCGTACAGCTGGATAAAGCGGCGCTCTCCGTCCACTTCGTTGGTCAGGTAATTGTAGTAATCGTGCTCTTCAATCCAGGACATGTAATTGGGCATATAGGTTTCCACGTATTCTGTGATGTCCATAAGAATGCCCTCATCGTAAAGCTGCACGGCACTCTGGCTGGAATGAGACAGATCCATGATGTCCGGATACTCGCCGGTGGCGATCAGGGTATTGATATTATCGCCTTCCGAACCCGCCGGCGGTGCAATGAAGTCGATGGTGATCTTACGGCCGGTGCCGTCGCCGTCCGCGTCCCATTCTTTGCCGAGCCAGTATTTGGCCACCGGGTTGTCGTTGTAGGACTCGTAATAAACCGTATCCACGGCAGAATTGATCAGATAGGTGAAATCCGCCGGAAGGTCATCGTAGTTGGGAAGGGCCGATGCGGAGGCATCCGACGTATCGTCGCTTTGATCCGCCGTGCCGGCTTTGTCATCGGCGGCATCTTCACCGGCCGAATCCGTTTCGGCAACTTCCGTGGTCTTGCCGGTCTCTTCGGTGGCCGGCGCGGTGTTTCCCTCTTTGGCGCCGCAGGCGGCAAACAGCATGGATGCTGCCAGAAGTCCCGCCAGTGCGGCTGCTGTTTTTCGTTTCATGTTCTCCTCCTTTATTGTTTTAATACGGATGAGTCAAAAGTGAC
>JAZPYY010000087.1:0-3612 GCA_045544375.1 Shuttleworthella sp. | reverse complement strand
GGCTTTTCCTTACTTTACTGCTTTAAGGTTTTTTGTTCGTTAGACTCTCGTCTAGTGCACCGCGCCCTTAAGCGTTACGCGCTGCACCGAAACTTTAAGAATCTTTCGAGGATTGTTTCACTGTTCAGTTATCAAGGATCTCGTCGCTGCCCTTTCTTTGGGGCGCTCGATTATATTATCACTCGGGCGCTTCGTTGTCAACAACTTTTTTAAAATCTTTTTTCGAATTTTTTTCGAAGATTTTGAAGTCGTTGACGGGAGGTTTTTGTTTGCTCCCTCGTCAAGCAGCGAAATGAATTGTATCAGTTACCGAGGGGTTTTGCAACCGTTAATAATTCACAAAAAGGACCCCGTTTTGGGGCCCTTTTTTCGCTGCGCTGTTTGTCGATGCCACTGTACATCTCTAAAGCGTTTTATGCTTCCTTTGGGATTTCGCAGGTAAATGCATAGCTTCCGGATCCTTTTTCCATGGTCTGTCCATCCGGAAGGATCACCGTGGCCGTAGTGCCTGTCGGGATTTCCACCTTCATATCAAAGGAAGCACCTTCCCTCTTCCACTCCACGCCGATCCGGCCGTACTCGGTTTCGTAAGTGCGGGATGCGCCTGTCAGCCGCTCATCCATCATGGGCTGCACCTTAAATGTGCGATATCCCGGCGCGGTGGGCACGATCCCGTTGATGTGGCGGAACATCCAGTCATCCACGCAGCCGAAGGCATAGTGATTTAAGCTGGCCGCTATGGGGGTTCCGTCCGGCTTTTTCGTAATCCAGCTCTCCCAGATGGTGGTGGCCCCTTCCTCTACTTCGTAGAGCCAGGACGGACACTGCTCCTGGAAAAGGATGTCGTAGGCGTCTTTCACATATCCGTTTTCGCTTAAGGTATCCAGGATCACCGGTGTTCCCAGGAATCCGGTGTCCAGGCAGCCGTGGTTTTCGGCGATCTTCTGCCGAATCGTAGCGACAAAGCTGTCGTGCAGATGCTCCGGCACCAGTCCATGATGCAGCGGGATGATGTAGCTTCCCATCACGTCGACAGGCATCTTTCCCTCCGGAGTGATGATCCCGTCCGCGAAGGCCTTACGCATTTTAGCGCCCATTTCTTCATAATAAGAAGCATCCTGTTTCCTGTCGAGCACACCTGCGATGCGGGACAGATTATTCATGGTCATCACCGCATAGGTTTCAGTGATGTATTTCCTGCCGGCTGCAATACTTTCTTTCAGACCGTTACCGTCCACCAGGCCATCGCCGGCTTTTGACGGAATCAGCCATTCGCCGTAATGAAAGCCGGTATTCCACAGCAGTTCGTCCACTTCCTTCGGCAGGTTCTTATCGCCGCGGTACTTTTTGGCCGTATGAATAATGAAATCCGCCCATTTCTTCATAACCGGATAGAAACGCTTCAGGATATCATCGTTCCCGGTCTGTTCGTAAATCGCCAGGGGCACCAGCACGCAGGCATCGCCCCATCCCGCAACGCCCACGTTGCCCTTCAGTCCACCGACAAGTTTGAGCATCAGACCCAGACTCTGATAGGTCTGATTGTTCGGCACCACCATGGGCACGGCGCCATCGGACATCTGATCCGCCTCGACACTTTCCATCCAACGGAACAGGAAATTCGTGACATCCTCATTCAGAACAGCCGTGGTGGCGTAGACACCGATATCCCCGGTCCAGCCGGCTTTTTCACGCTGCGGGCAGTCCGTGGGAATGGACAGCATATTCGACCGCTGGGACCAGCGGGTATTTTCATACAGGCGGTTGATCCGCGGATCCGAACAGGAGAATGTACCCAGCTCCTTCTTTTCCGTGGACATGGCTATCGCAGTGAAGTCTTCTGTGTTCACATCAGAAAGACCGCTGACCCGGATATAGCGGAAGCCATGGAAGGAAAACTTTGCTTCGTAGTCGGCTTCTTTTCCATCGGCAACATACACCACCTTCTGGTCACAGCCCTCACCCACACCGGCAGTCCCAAGAATATTATTGAAGTAATTGCCTTCCAGATCCGGAATTTCAAAATGTTCCAGGGTAACGGGGCCATGAACGCCCGCCGGGATATGGAAGCGCACGTGACCGCACAGCACCTGTCCGAAGTCGATGATATGCTCGCCCTTTGGCGAAACATAGGCCTTTACCGCAGGAACTTCCTTCACGGCGCGCACCGGAGAACCGATCTGTGCCGAAAGATTTGTGATCCCAAACTTTGCTGTCGAAACCGGCATCCAGCCTTGGGTGTTAAACCCAGGCGCATCCCACCCCGGCAGTTCGCGGGACGCATCGTACTGCTCACCGCCAAACAGATCCGAAAAGTCCACCGGACCCCGGGAGGTTTTTTCCGAGCCATCCGAGCAGATGATGATCTTTTTGCCCTCCGCATCCGTCATCTCCAGCTGGAACAGCACGGCATGGGGCTGGTTCGCGGTCTTTTTGCTCATGGTGGTCTGGGGGCAGAAATACCAGCCGTCCGCCACATACATGCCTAAGACGTTTTCTCCGGCGCGGATCTGATCCGTGACGTCATAGACCTGATAGAAAAGCACCTTGTCATAGGAGGAGAATTCCGGCGCAAAAGCCCGGTCATCCACCCGGGCACCGTTTAAACTGGCTTCATAGATGCCGTGGCAGGTGGCGTAAAGGCGGGCGCTTCTGATGCCCTCCGGCGCTGTAAAGGTCCGGCGGAAACAGGTGGGCGCCGGCTGGTTGCCAAAACCCTTCTTCCGCTTGGCCGGCTTCTGGGCATTCTGCACCCACACGGCTTTCCAGTCCATGGGATGTAAAAAGGCGGTCTCAAACCAGGTCTCGGCAGAAGCTTCGTTTCCGTGGTTGTCCCACGCCGTCACCGTCCAGGTGTAGCGCGTGGCGGAAGAAAGCGCCTGACCCTCATAAGGAACAAAGGTCTGCTTATCGCTCTCCACCTTCCCGGTGTCCCAAAGCACCGCATCATCGCACAAAACCGTAAGCCGGTAAGCCGTCTGGCAGGTATTCTCTTCATCGCTATGAATCTTCCAGGAAAAATACGGATTCTGATCCAGACCCAGCAGTTCTTTCTCGTGATTGGTTTTTAAATCATACAGTTTCATTGGCTCTCCCCTCATACCAAAGCACACAAAAAGGAAATCAAAGCCCGCACTGCGGACTATACTTATTATAGAAGAACCGAGACAATCCGTGAATAAAGGATGATGCCAAAAACTTGTGCAATCTTGCGAAATGCGCTTTGCTACGAGCCGGTACAACGGACAAAAACAGACGGCATGCGCTTGCGCAATGACGGCTGTATTTGTCCGTTGAACGGGCGACAGCCCGTTCAACGAGCACACTGCCATCGGCAGTGCGCGAGTTGCGGCTCGTAGTGAGCCGGCGCGCGAAGCATGCATAACCCTTGCGACTCCGCGGATTCAGCCATCGCCTTCGGCTCGGCTTCATCTCGCTTCGCATGCACGCATGAAGCTTCGCGCTCGCAGCCACTTTGTGTCTGCTCGCTGAGCTTCATGGCGCGCGCCGCCCGCGGCGCTCTGGACGAAATATACTGTTTCTCCACGAAAAAGAACAGGACCCACGCGATGCGTGAGTCCTGTTCTTTTTCGCGGAGAAAAGTCGGATCGT
>JAZPYY010000086.1:0-28324 GCA_045544375.1 Shuttleworthella sp. | reverse complement strand
GGGGCACACGGGGATAGCCCGTTGATACTTAGCCCGTTAGGGCTATTGAGCGGGAAGCCCCCACCTCTTAGGTGGTGGGAGCATGTCACACTACTACCATTTCATTCCTACTCCACATGCGCCCACTCTTCGCTTCCGCCCAGGGAGTATGCCCGGCGATAACCCTTTTTTCTTGCCGCGTCCGCCGCGCCGTCTGCCAGTCTCCCGGTTTCACATAAGAAAAACATGGGCCGGTCTTTGGGCTGGCTTTCCAGATAATGCTCTACCTCATCTGCATGAAGATAAATATGCTCCGGCTGCTGTGCAGCATCTTCCACCGTCCGCAGATCAATCAACACCCCGCCCCGGGCCAGCCATTGTCTTGCAAATCCAAAGGACGCCCGATACTGCCGCAGCATGGAAAGAGGCAGCACCTGGGATACGCCATCCTCCCACAGAAGCTGCAGTTTTCCGTCGGCCGCGGCTGCATTTTTCAGCACCGTCTCCGGCTGATCCTGCCGTTTCAGCGAAAGAATCCGCAGGCACTTGGGGCAATCCGGCAGTACCGCGACCTGTCCGTTTCTGCAGATCAGAAGATACTGGTTTTCCTCTTCCTGGAAAATGATCCAGCCGATTTCCTCTGTCAGCTTCTGTCCAAAGGCCATGGGCTGCTGCGCCGTCAGGGAACGCTCTTCCCACACATTTCCGAGAATAGACGCAAACAGATGAGGCTGCCCGGTCTCGTCCATGCCGGCCAGCAGATGCTGACCGCCGGCACTTAAAGCCGCCGTAAATCGGCAGCGGGGATAAAAGCCCTCGTATTCGGCATTAAAATCCCAGGGCTCGCACACGCCGTCCACACAGCGGATTGGCATGCCGTCTTCTATTTGATAATTCAGGGCAGAACCATTGTCCATCGCTGGAAACCTTCCTCTTAACAAGCGGGGTGGATTTCCGAAAAAATCCACCCCGACACAGTTCATATCATGCCAGCCGCCGAAATACTATATTTCATTCCGGCCGCAAAACAAATCCTACCTTAAAACTTTACCGCACCGCGATCGGCACTTTCACTTCCTTGGTCACGCCTTCATAAGTCACGCACACGGAAATGGAAGCCGCGCCGGCTGCCACTGCCTTTACGCAGCCGCATTCGTCCACTTCGGCGACCGCCGGATTGGAGGATGCAAATACCGGACGGTATTTCTGCATGCAAAGATGGCGGGTGTTGTCTAAGGTTGCAGATACCTTGATGCAGCCGGTCTCGCCCGGATTCATGCAGTATTTCTCAGCAACCGCATAGACATAGGCCAGAGGCGCATCCCAGTCGCCGGAAAGCACCACTTCGTCGCACAGACGGATGTCTGCGGAGGAAGCGCCCACTTCCACGCGGTATTTGCCGCTTTCCACCACGAATTCCTTCTTTAAGTTGCTCCAGAAGGAGATGTCGCTGACTGGGATCTCGATGGTCACGGTCCTGGTTTCGCCGGCGGCCAGAGCCACTTTCGCCCAGCCCTTCAGCTGACGGATGGGCTTGTTGTCTTTCTGCTTGCCTTCCAGAATCTTCGAGACATACAGCTGAACGATTTCCTTGCCGTCATATTTGCCGCTGTTGGTCACGTCAAGCGTTACGGAAAGCGTACCGTTAGCATCCAGTTCCTTCGCATTCAGGCGAAGGTTGCTGTAATCAAAGGTCGTGTAGGACAGGCCGTGTCCGAAGGGGAACAGCACCTCATCGGTGAAGTACATGTAGGTGCGGGCCTTCTTCACCACGGAATCCTGCGGCTTGATGGCATAGTCGTTCACCGGTGCCAGATCGTTCACATCCTTGTACCAGGTGGCGGACAGCTTGGCGTTGGGGTTCACCTTGCCAAACAGCACATTGGCGATGGCCGTACCCTGAGCTTCGCCGGCGAAGTGGGCGTTCACCAGGGTGTGGGCTTTGCCGATGAAGTCGCCGGTCACAGCGCCAAGGGCCGAGATCACTACCACGGTGTTGTCGTTGGCTTCCAGCAGTTTCTGGATCTTCTCATCCTGGCCATAGGGCAGGGTAAGCTCTTCGCGGTCGTGCTCTTCGCTGGCGTTGGAGGCATCGGTACCGGCGATGACGATCACCAGATCCGCTTCCTTGGCGGCCGCTAAGCACTTGTCAAACAGCGGGCCTTCTTCCGCCTGGAAATCCGGATCGTCCGTGATCTCCCAGCGCTTCTTCGGGGGCTCGCTGCCCATGCCAAAGGCAGCCATCATGCCGGCCATGGGATCGTCCATACCGGGGTTGATGTCGATCATCATGTCTTCCGGATCGAAGCCCGGCAGCGCGTCCATGATGCCCTGGGCACCGAATTCTTCCGCCGTGGTCCAGCCTTTTTCATAGGCCACGTCGATACCGGATCCGGCCACTTCGTTCTTGACGCCGTCTAAGGCCATGATGTTCACCGGCGTATCCACAATGGGGTTCTGGCCGGCGCTGTAGCCGCCTAACTGGCGATAGCGGGCATTGGGGCCCACCACCAGGATCTTCTTGTATGCACCCTTGTCGATGGGAAGCAGGTTCTTGTCGTTCTTTAACAGGACAATGGTGTCGCCCGCCATCTCCACAGACAGATCTGCCATCTCTTTGTTGGCAATGCTCTCTGCGCCCAGTTTGTTGTAAGCCACCTTCGCCGGATCGTCAAACAGACCTAAGCGGAAACGGGTGGTCAGGGCACGGATGATGGCGCGGTCGATCACATCCTCGGAAATCAGACCATTTTCCACAGCCTTTAAAAGGGCCTTTTTGTGCTCCGGACCGCAGGTGACATCGGTACCGGCGATCAGGGACATGGCCGATGCTTCTTCCATGCTCTTGGCATAGAAATGGCCCAGTTTGGACATGCCGGCGAACATCGGGTTGACGTACATATCCGCCACGGCACCACAGTCGGAAACGACGAAACCGTCGAAGCCCCACTCTTCACGCAGCAGGGTGGTTAACAGGGTATCGTTGCCGGAAGCCGGCACGCCGTTGATGCGGTTGTAGGAGGTCATGATGGACTGGGCATGACCTTCGCGGATGGCGTACTGGAACTGCTTGGTGTAATACTCCCGCAGGGTGGCCTCATCCACGTTGGAAGAGCCGGAGTGGCGGTTGTTTTCGCTGCTGTTTAAGGCATAATGCTTCGGAGTGGACACGGCCTTCAGATAGGGAACGCCGTCATCTTCGCCCTGGAGACCCTGAATGTAGCTTGCAGCCATCTTGCCGGCCAGCACCGGATCTTCACCGAAGTTCTCATCGCTGCGGCCGTTTCTGGGATCCCGGGCCATGTTGATGGTGGGGCACCACATGTGCAGTTCCACGTCATCTAAGTTGTGATGGGCGCGGATTTCGTCGGAAATAGCCGTGGTCACCTTTTTGATCAGGTCCCGGTCCCAGGACTGGCTCATGGCCAGACACACCGGATAGCTGGTGACGTCCATGGGCTTCACTTCGAAGGGGCCGAAGAAACCATGGGAAGCCTCGCTCCAGTAATCGTAGCGCGGCAGACCCAGGCGCGGAATGGCGGAGGCGTTGTTGCCCACCTGGCCGATTTTTTCCTCCAGCGTCATCTTCGACACCAGATCGGCCGCGCGCTCCTCAAAGCTGTAGGACGGATCTTCATAAATGTTCATGTGACTTTTTCCTCCTTTTCTTTGCGAAACTGAAATTCCCTCTCTTGCGTTGCTATGAAACAAAATTCCCTCTCTCATTGCACACAACGCGGGCTGGTGTGTGCCCGTGCACACATTATAAAACACACATCCTGGAAAGTCAACATGTTTTCCATTGAGCCATGCGCGGACGAGAAAAAACAGCGATGCAAACTGATTTGCATCGCTGTTTTCTTTCGCGGATGAATCACACATCCTTCTATTTTTTTACTGCATATCAGTACAGCAGATTTCCGTCCAGGGTTCCTTCCATGCCCCGGGCGGCCAGGTTTCCGGTCACATGATAGCCATCGTCGATATCGCCGGTGACCTTTCCACCTTTCATGCGGATCATGTCGCAGTCGAAGTGGCCATTCTCGTCAATGGTTCCCGTAAAGCCTGTCATACCGGAATCCTCAATGAGGCCGGTGACCTTACCTTCTTTATCAATCTCGAAGGTGTCGAAGACAATCTGCCGCTCACCCACGGTGGCCGTCAGATCATACACACCGGCATAGGGATTGCCCTCGGCCGGATCCGCCTCGGATACCTTCCGGTCCGTGGCCGCTGCCGCTGCGCCGCCCTCGGCGTCTCTGCGAAGCCAGGTCTCCGCCATGCGGATATCCTTTTCCACGTTTTCTGCCAGTTCATAGACGTCCCAGTAGCCGTGACGTGCCAGGCGCTGTGCCTTATAGCGGGAACCGTAGTTTTCCGCAAACGCGTTCCATGCCGTCAGTGCATTCTCCAGATTCTTCACCGCGGCCTCCTGGAAGGAAGCGTCACCGGTTTTGTCGTAGATGCCCAGTGAAACCGCGCCCTGGAATTTCGCCGCCACGTAATCTGCCCAGTAAGACCAGGCCAGAACATCGTCTAAGGTGTCATAGAATTCCCACTCGGCGTCCGTCGCATAGGAGGACGGCCGGTCGGCGTTCAGTGCCTCGGCTTCCGCCCGGATTTCCGCGCCGGTTCTGGTGAGATACTCACACACCTCCAGAGGTGTGACCAGATCCGTTTCCGGCTCGCCGCCGGCTTCGGCATAGGCTGCGATATACTCGGCGATGGACATGTATCCACTGCCTTCTTCCGCGCTTTTGCTCTTCATGAAGCGCTTCACGTTCAGGTATCCGAAGGTATTGGAATGACTGATCATCAGCTCCGGATAAAAGGCCGAATCGGAAGAAATGATATGGTGTACCTTGTTCACCTCCCGCACCAGGCCAGAAGCTTTCCCTAAGGCCTGACGCAGCTGTTCGGCGCGATCGGGTTCGATCTCCTCGAAGTGTTTCTGGAAGATGGCCGAAATCCGCTCATTGGACAGCTCGTTATCATAACCCAGCCGTCCGAACATCCGATACACGTACCAGTTCTTATCAATATACAGGCCGCCGTTTCGCTCTTCGTCGATGTACCCATACTCCCTGCCCTGGCAGTAGCCCGCAAAGCCCAGGGTATAGCAGACATACGGGTCTCTTCTGGGGAAGCCCACCAGAATATCCCGCAGGAATTCCACATCGCCTAAGCGAAGCAGATAGGCGTCCTCGTTTCGGATATCCACATAAATCGGCGCGCCCTCGGGAATTTCGTCCAGAATCGAGGTCTTCATGTCGGTGCTGCCCTCAGCGCTGGACATCTGTTTTGCCGCCGCAGACTGATGACCGCCCAGACGCACCGTCATCAGATCCGCATCCGAATTCATGTGCTGAGAAGCATAGCCGGCCCGCTGTGCCAGGGTAATGTTAGGCGCCAGCTGTGACCAGTAATCGCCGATATCCACCCGGGAGTAAACAATGGTGAAATCCCGGTCGGGATCGTTCGCCAAAGCGTCATTTGCGCCCTGGCCGTAGGTCTCCCAGATAAACCGGTCGTTCTGCAGCGGATCCTCCTCCGGAATGGTGGGCATGTTTTCACCGGCGCTCATACCGATGCCGTCCAGATCCGGATAGGTTTCAATCAGGGCCGCGACGCTTTTACGCAGATAATCCTTGGTCACGTCGTTATTAATATCCGGCGTGATACCGTATTTTCCGGGCTCGCCGAACATCCCCATCTCGCCGAACACATAGAGGTTCATCATATAGATATCGAATTCAAAGCCCCGGCTCTTTGCGTAGGCCATAACCTCTTTCCAGAATTCGATCTTCTCGTCAATGGTGATCTTCTTGACCACCTCGTAGTTATCCAGATGTTCCTTGCGGAAGTTGTCGTTTCCGGTTCCGCTGTAGGTATCGTCAAAGGGAAGGGTCGTCCGGTACACATCGTCTAAGGCGATGTCCGGATAATCAGCCACCTTTACCATATGCGGCAGCGGATTCACCGTCCACAGGGTAATCACGTTGTAGCGGTTGCGGGCAAGCTCATCCAGATATTCATGCCAGAAACTGATGTCCCAGACGGTTTCGATATTGGCCTGATAGGAATCGCCCGGCGCACTGTAATCCGGGGTGCGCATATCCACAGGCAGATTGAACCGGATGCCGCGCTTCGGAATGTCCGGCGCATCCTCCGTATTTTCCACGCCTTTCACCGAGTCGGCCAGGGCGATCTGCTCGGCCACTTCCAGGCCGCCGTACATCAGACCGTTGTCGTCACCGCCGGTAACGGTGATGGTCTGATCCGCCACTTCAATGCGATACCCTTCCGCCGGGAGCGTATCATCCACCCCTGCCAGGGTGATGGTCCATTCCGCATCGGCATCGGAAACCGTCATGTCGTTTTCGGTTAAGGCCGTTTCAATCTCACTTTTTGCAAAAGCCGCAGTATCCGTCTCTTCAGCAACTGTGACACTGACCGTTACGCCTGCGTCCGCAGATGCATCCGCTTCATCAGCCGGTTCTGCGGTTTCGGACGTCTCGGCGCTGTCTGCAGTTTCGGATGTTTCATCCGCAGCTGACTCCGTCACTGCCGCATTTTCGGCTGTTTCCGGCGCGCTCTGACTGCCGCAGGCTGCCAGCGTACCGGCGGCCATAAGCATTGCCAGGAACAAAGACATCTTTCTTTTCATCTTTCCTACACCTCCAGAATGACATCCTGTTTTAACAGTTCCGCCCGCAGTTCCTCATAGGGCAGCTGGCGGCTGGTGCAGTTTTTCGCAGCGCACAGAGCCGCAGCCACACCGGCGCCCTGGCCCATCAGCATGGCACCCACAGTGTTGCGTGTGGACATATGAGCTTTGTACTCTTCCGTCACGCAGCGGCCGGCGACGAACAGATTCTCCAGGCCCCGGGGAAGCAGCATCCGATAGGGGAAGCCGTAAAAGCCGGGAGCCACGCAAAGGATATCGTCTCCGGCGCGGGTGGAAAGATCGTGGAAGGCATACAGGCCGATTTCGTCATCGAACCGGGTCGCGTTGTGAATCTCTTCCTGGGAGATGGAATAGTCGCATTTTGTAATGTAGGAAATACGCACGCCCAGCTGCACGGAAGCCCAGGAAAGATAGGCGTTTTCAAAGCCGGGGATGTAGGTCTTTAAATCGTCGATGATATGCACGAGACGCGCACGCATGCGCATTTCAGCGGCGGACAGTTCCTCCGGATCCGTGCCGTCGATGATCTCGCCCCGGGACAGATTCACATAGGTGGCCTCTCCCGGATGGTTGGACTGAATGGTTAAGAAGGGAACGCCCTTTAAGGATTTCATGGGTCCGCACTTTTCGGGATCCGCCATCAGCGCCAGGATGTACTGATCGCAGGAAAGGGCCTTGCCCTCGGCGTTGGCGTGGGACATCTTGTGCATGACCGTGGGGTTTTCCTTTAAGGCCCGCTCAAAGTCAATGCCTGCAATGCCAAATACCATACCCGTGGCGCATTCCTGGCCATGGGTCATGTCGATCTGCTGAGCGCCGGCCTTCTTCGCCAGATCACCGTCGCCGGTGGTATCAATGCAGGCCTTGGCCCGATAGCAGCGGCGGCCGGCACGGGTCTGCACCACAACTTCTTTGACGCAGCCGTTTTCGGAAACCACTTCGGAAAGCATGGAATTTAAGAGCACATGCACGCCGGCCTCGGTAAGCATTTCGCTGATGATGCCTTTGTAGATCTCATGCTCTGCCACTACCCGGTAGGTGTTGTTCTGGGAACTGCCCGGCGTGGGGGTAAATACCGTGGCGCCGCCGATGTTCTGCAGACGCTGGATTAATTCGTAGGGGAGACCGCCCACCACCCGCACGGCCTGGGAGGGATCCTCGTGCTGGGAAAAGTAGCTGCTGACACCAATGCCGCCGTTGGTCAGGGTGCCCCCGGGAACCGGCAGTTTTTCAATCAGCGTCACGTCCGCGCCGGCTCTGGCCGCCGCGATGGCCGCAATGCAGCCGGCCGTGCCTGCACCCACCACAAGGACATCGGTTTCAATCACCGGAAGGACCTGCGCCTGTGCCGTAAATTCTGCGCTCATAAAATCTCCTTTCCACTGGTTTTGTTTGGAATGCTTATTTCATTATTTGAAATTACGTTTTGTTATTTGTATGTTACTTTTACCATGGTAAAGCATGGCCTGTCAAGGTAGAGCCCTGTTTCTGCACGAATAATATTACGCTATCACGAATCTTTTATTGCGGCTGTTGATTCCATCGATCGGATGGGGGAGTTTTTGCTTCCCCATCCGATCTGCGCGATGTACGTTGACCTTCGCATGCTTCGCGTGCGAGCACGCGCGCCTGCTCAGACCTTATCGCGCAAGGCAAACGGGCAGGGACGTCTCCATCCCTGCCCGTTCTCTTAACGTTAATAAGCCAGTTCTTTTAATGCTGCAATCTGATTCGCTCCCGGGAAAGCCAGTGCCTCTCTCCAATGTACCGGAGCCGCATAAAGCTGAGATGCCAGACTCTCTGCCTTTTCTTCTCTGCGCCAGTTCCACAGCCCGTTGGCGCCGTAGGTGATGCCCGCTTTCGCTCCTGCTTGGATGCTGCGGCGGCTGGCTTCAATCACCTCTTCTTCCGACCAGAATTCGGTGGGCGGCTTGGTCCAGTCTCCACTAAGCTTGGGCATGTTTTCATAACAGGGTTCCGCATTTAACAGGGGCTTGCCGGGGAAGGCTTCCTTAAACTCCATCGGCAGCGTTTCCAGCTTGTCCACGGAAGTCGGCCCGTGGCCGGACTGATAGACGTAAAAGTCCAGTCCCTCCGCCAGTTCCGGCGTAAGGCCGATGAACTCGCCGCACAGATGCATGGTGCGAAGGCCGGCCGGATCCAGCTCTTTCAGCAGCTCGATGGTCCGCTGATAATAGGCGATGGTTTCGGGGGTGTTCAGGTCGGTATCGCCGCTGACGATATAAACCGGCTCATACTCGCCGAACCACTCCACCACCCGGTGCACGTGTTTTTCCACCGCATCCAGCGGCCACTCGTGTGTGGGAAACAGATGGGTCAGCCAGGTACCGGGGACGATGTTGGCCCAGTCCACCACCAGCGCCAGCGTAAAACCGGCGTCTGTGGCCATCCGGCAGATCTTCCGCGCCCGGGTGACATACTCGGGATTCGGTTCTGCCGTGTAATCCAAAGAACCATCCTCCCGCAGGGGATAGGGATAGATGCCTAAATCCGGCAGAATCCGGTCCCACTGGGGCAGCGTGTTGATCTGCAGCACGTTAAAACCCTGGGCTTTGCGAAGGTCCAGATACTCCTGCCACTCCTCAAAGGTGGGGTTGGTAAACGCGCTCCACAAAGTATCCCCTACCCAGAAAAAAGGTTCGCCGTTCCGGGTAAAATGCTCTCTGTCCGGCGCAATTTCAAGTCTTGCCATTTTCTTCTCCTCCTTTTTTAGATTTGTTTTCTAATTATATCAGTGCTGGATATTTCCCGCCATGGCGGCAAACATGCGCATGATCATGGGTCCCATGATGGGCGCTAAGGCCGCCTGCAGGGCATGGTCGTGGTTCGGCTTCATCCGGGTGTTCTGGCCGAACAGCAGGGTGTTCTCACTCTCCGGCGTGGACGCAGGCCAGTTTGGAATGCCCCCGTGATTGGGATTGCCCGTGCGGGCAAAGGCGATCACCGCGTCAAACACCTGCTGCTCCAGCCGTTCCGTACCTTCCCACTGGGTGTTTTCCACCAGCTCCGTGTTATGGAAGAAATAGGGAATATCCGCACAGTGCCAGGCCATGGTTCCGCCGTTTACGGGCATCTCCAGGTCGAACAGGTACGACCACGTGGCCTCGTTTAAGGCGCTGCGGGCGGCGATGTAGGGGATTTCCGGTCCGCGGAAAATCACATCCAGTTTCGCCAGATCCATCAGCGGCCGTCCGGGATAGGCTTCCTCGTAAAGAGCGGCCAGTTTCCGGGTGGCTTCTTCATCACCGAACTGCTTTGCAAGAGCCGCGATGGCATCTTCCCCCTGCAGTGCGCGCACCGCAGGATCGTTGGGCATAAAGGCTAAAAATTCCGAGAACACGCTGCCCACCAAAAGCGGCACCTGGGCGCTCTCCTTGCGGAAACCGTTGGCCACCGGCTCGCCGGCGTAAAAAGCGTTCTTCTGGGGTGCGCATCCCACATATTTACCCGCTGCACGAAGGGCCGGACTCACCTTGTCGTAAGCCGCCCGAAACTGAGCGTAGGGCACTTCCTGCAGTTCCTGAATCGTGGAAATGCCCAGCTCCGCCATGACAGCTTCCGCAATCTCTTTGCCGCTGCCGGCTGCATCTGCTAAGACCGGGCCGATGACCCCGCTCATGTTGATGCCCTTGTGGAACAGGCCGTCCGCCGCCGGAGACTGCAGCAGCGTGGTCACCTTCGCACCGCCGCCGGACTGACCGAAGACGGTCACGTTGTCCGGATCGCCGCCGAAGGATGCAATGTTATCGTGCACCCACTGCAGGGAAGCGATGATGTCGTCGCCGCCGGCATTGCCGGAATTGGCAAATTCCGGGCCGAAATCCGACACGTCAAAATAGCCCAGAACATTCAGGCGATGGTTGATGGAAATCACCACCACGTCGCCATAGGTTGCCATGTTTGCGCCGTCGTAAGCCACCTGCTCAATGGCACTGCCGTCCGTAAATCCGCCGCCGTGCAGCCACACCAGCACCGGGCGCTTTTTATCGTCGCAGGCCGGGGTCCACAGGTTTAAGTTCTGGCAGTCCTCGTTCTGCACCCAGTAACGGTGGGGAACGGAAAGCTCACCGCCGGGCTTGCCCGGCACGGCGATGGGGCAGGTGTAACCATAGGAAGTGCAGTCCAAAGCGCCCTCCCAGGGGTCCACAGGCTCCGGCGCGCAGAAGCGCTTCGCCTTTGCGTAAGGAATGCCCTTAAAAATCACGAGTCCGTCGTACTCGTATCCCCGGACGATGCCCTTGGTGGTCTGCACACAGGCTGCGCCCGGTGCGTAAAGAAACTGCTTTGCCATTGTGATTTCCCCCTCTTTCTGTCTCTTGTTTTGTATATACCCTTTGCGGTTTAAGCATATCAGATCAGCTCAGCGTGTGATCGGCTTTGCAACCCGTTCACCGGCAATCCGCAGACTCATCAATCCCGACTGCTTTGAATCAGCTTGTTCAGCGCACATACCGCAGCCGTGATTCCCCGTTCTGTGGTCAGATCGTCCGGCTCATCGAACCCCGCTGCCTTCCGTTCCTGATTCCAGATCACGTTTAGCACAGTTCCGCAGCGCACGCCCAAGGATGCCGCCACGGTAAACAGCGCTGCCGATTCCATCTCGCTGCCTAAAACGCCCAGACGTTTCCATGCTTCCCATTTTTCCAGCAGGTCGGCCGCCACCGGCATCCGTCCGGGGTTGTGCTGACCGTAGAAAGAATCCTTGCTCTGCACCACGCCGGCGTGCCAGCGATATCCCAGTTCATCCGCCGCATCCGCCAGCGCCCGGCAGACGTCAAAATCCGCTGCGGCCGGATATTCCAGGGGCGCATATTCTTTGGTGGTTCCCTCCATACGTACCGCTGCCGTAGCGATGATCAGATCACCGCTTTTCACCTTCATGTTGATGCCGCCGCAGGTGCCCACCCGGATAAATGTATCCACGCCAATGGCCGCCAGTTCTTCCATGGCGATGGCCGCCGACGGACCGCCGATGCCGGTGGAGGTAACCAAAACGCGCTCCCCCGCAATCTCCCCGGCCCAGGTGGTAAATTCCCGGTTCTGCCCGACGAACTGCGCGTTGTCTAAGTGCTTTGCAATCTTCTCACACCGGCCCGGATCTCCCGGCAGGATGGCATAGCGCGCGCCGTCTTCCTCTGAAAGCGCAATATGAAACTGCTTCCCCAATGAACCCCCTCCTTTTTCTCTCTTATACCATTTGTCTCGATTAAGGGAATCGAGTCAAACCGCCACTGTGTGTGGCACATGCCAGTCTCATGGAATTATTTTACCACAGATATTTGGGCTGTATGCCCATTTTTCCATTGGAAATCATTCCTTCTTCTCCCCCGCGCTTCATGGCATGATTATTCCTCGGGAATATGGGCTATATGCCCCTTTTTCCATCGGAAATCATTCCTTCTTCTCCCCCGCGCTTCATGGCATGATTTTTCCTCATAAATTTGGGCTATACGCCCATTTTTCCATTGGAAATCATTCCTTCTTCTCCCCCGCGTTTCATGGCATGATTTTCCCTTGGGATTATGGGCTACAAGCCCCTTTTTTCCATCGGAAATCACTCCTTCTTCTCCCCACGTTTCATGGTATGATTTTTCCTCGGGATTTTGGGCTGCAGGCCCATTTTTCCATCGGAAATACCTGCTTCGAACCCATTTCTAAAAGCAGGAAAGATAAAACGCAAAAATCATCGACTAAACGCTATTAATGAGCAAAAATGGTCTCGCAGAGTCCGTTTGTTTGGACAAGCGGTTGAGCTATATTCTAATCGTACCTCACCCGTACCTGCGCCGTGCGAAAGCCTGCACACACTTTTGCGCGGCGCAGTACCTTTGCTTCTTTCACCGTCCGGAAGGTTCGTCCGCGTATGCCGCCATATCCGCCGGCAGAGGTGCGATAAAATGCATCGCTTCCCCGGTCACCGGGTGTGTGAAATCCA
Source organism: Shuttleworthella sp. (assembly GCA_045544375.1). GTDB lineage: Bacteria > Bacillota > Clostridia > Lachnospirales > Lachnospiraceae > Shuttleworthia. Next base: position 15,701 of record JAZPYY010000086.1, on the reverse strand, counting down.
GTTTCCAGGAGTGCAGCGCCTGCCGCATAAGGCCGCTTTCCCGCATATCGACTGCCGCAGCCTTTTTGGAAAATACCTTCCCATCCGGATCGTCCACAGCACCGCCCATCTCCGCTGCTCGAAGCTGATCGTTGTACAGTCTGCCTCTCAGCTTGGGGTTGTACAGACTGTCCCCCAAAAGCGGATGCCCGATCGCCGCCATGTGCACCCGAATCTGGTGGGTGCGGCCGGTATCCAGGTGTAGTTCCAACAGGGAATAATCCTTCTCTTCGTTATAAGAAAGCCGCGTGAAGTGGGTCACGGCCCGCTGCCCGTTTTCCGCATCGATGCATCGTTCCACAATGGAATCCGGTGCCCGCCCGATGGGCAGATCCACGGTTCCTTTCTCCGTTGTCTTTCCACAGGCCAACGCCAGATAGGTGCGTTTTAGCGTCCGCCGCACCAGATCCTGCGCCAGGATGGATGCCGCCAGGGTATGCTTCGCCGCCACCAGAAGACCTGTGGTGTCCCGGTCTAAGCGGCTGATGCAGTGAATGCCTGCGGACCGGCCGGTTTTCTCATAATATAAGGCGATACCGTTGGCCAGGGTGTCCGCCGGGTGATTTAAAGCCGGATGAATCGCCACCCCTGCCGGTTTATCAATCACCATCAGATCCTCATCCTCGTATACAATCGCAAAAGGCACGTCCGCCGGACGAATCACTTCCGAAGGCGTTTCCGGCGCAAGGGCAACGGTAAGTTCCTCCCCGACTGCCAGGGGCTGGTTCATAAACCGATGGGCGCCGTTTACCCGAATGGCGTCCGGCCGTGGCTTTAAAGATGCCAGAATATGATGGGAATACCCCCGCGCATGCAAAAAAGACCGGACGGACTGTCCGGCCTCGGCATCCGAGATGTGATATGTCAGCACTCTGGGCACTATCTGCCTCTTTCTAAATTCCTACTTTCCGTCCGGGAAACTGGTAAAGAAGCTCCGCTCCACTTCAGGCAGACCGTCCTTTTCCGCCGCAATGGCCCGAATCAGAAATGCCATGTTGCGTCCTAAGTTGCGCATCACCTGCAGGCCTTCCAGATCTTTTTCCACATCAGCGGCTGTAAAGCCATGCACCTGGTTCCAGTAGGTGCTGGAAGCCACGGGCATCCCCGAAATGGTGAAGTACTTATTCAGCACGTCGAAGGATGCGGTATTTCCGCCCCGGCGGCAGCTGACCACCGCTGCACCCACCTTCATGTGCTTGGAGAAAGAAGTGCTGTAAAACAGCCGGTCTAAGAAGGACAGCAGCGTTCCGTTGGGCGAGCCGTAATACACGGGGCTTCCCACGATCAGGCCGTCTGCCGCTTCAAATTTCGGCGCAGTTTCGTTCACCAGATCGTCAAAAACGCAGCATCCCTTCGTTTCGCAGGTACCGCAGGAAATGCAGCCGCGGATGTCCTTGTTTCCCACCTGGATGGTTTCGGTTTCCACGCCCTGCGCCTGCAGTGTCTTTGCAATTTCTTCCAGTGCCCGCATCGTGCATCCCGCCGGATGCGGACTTCCGTTGATCAAAAGTACCTTTGCCATCAATTTCTCCCCTCCATGTTACCTTGAGTTTACTTTTGAATTGTATCATACAACCATCGAAGCGGACAACGGGCACAGCAAAGCCCCCACTCAGTCTTCGAAACAGAAGCAGGCAACGGACGAAAAGGATCGCGACACAAGATCCGTTTGATCCAGAAAGTCTCATTCCCTTCCCTTCAAAACAAATACCCTCGAATCGAAAGAGGCGCTGCCAATAACCGGCAGCGCCTCTTCGATATGGAGAGCGGGATTTCTCCCGCCCTCGATAATTATTTTCCTGCACCTGTAATCTCATCGATCCATTCGCAGTATGTCTGCACACCATAGCCATCCAGCGTGGTAACGTAATCGTTCCAGGCAGCGTCGTCCTCAATATCCACCTCACCGCGGATGAAATCGGACATGGCCTGCATAACGTAAGTGCTGGAGTTGGTTCCCACCAGACCCTGGGCTTCGGCCTGATCTGCTGTCAGCTGCGCTGTGACTTCCGTGCCAAGCATGCCGGTAATCGGGTACAGCTGCCACATATCCTGGGTATGAGCTTCCACGGAAGTCATCTCGGAATCGATATGTTCATACTGCCGGCCGCCGCCGTTTAAGCGGATGGCAGCTGCGGCATCTCCCAGGCCGTCTTCCTGGTGCAGATCCGTCACGTGGATGTAAGCCGTATCGCCTTCCTCATGCCATGCACCGTCGTTTAAGTTGTGCTCCGCATAGAAGGGATCCTGAACTTCGGCCTGCACCTCACGGCTTAAACCCACCGTACGCTCCATGCCGCCTTCCTTGGAGTACAGGTAATCGATGGCCGCGCAAAGAGCTGCGATATCCTTCTCCTCTGCTTTATTGGTGATAACCACGCCGCCTTCGATCTGGGGACGCAGGAAGTAGGCAAAGGGTTCATGACCCTGGGTGCTCTCGTCGCCGTACACATCATTGATGGGCTGGGGAGCGCCATAGACGCAGATGCCGTTGATGGGGTTTGTGGTGTCGCCGTTGCTGTTGTCCATCAGGTTGCCCAGCTGATGTTGCAGGCCGTACCACATGGGCACTCTGCCGGAATACACCGCTGCGGTGTCGATCATGTAGAACATGTCGCTGGTGCGCTCGTCAAACTGGGGATCCAGCCAGCCCTTCTCATACCAGGCGTTCATGCACTCTAAGTAGGAACGCATGCCTTCTTCGTTAAAGCCGTAATGGCAGGTGCCATCATCCGCCAGATAATAATTGAAGCTGGTGTTAAAACCGGAAACGAAGTCGCCGCCCATGGGCATATAGCAGAAGTAAGGGATAGACAGGCAGTAGCTGTCTTCAATGCCCAGATCTGCCATGGCCGTTTCGAAGATTTCAAACATCCACTCCCAATCGCTGATGTAGATCGGGTCTGATCCGCCGCTGGGGAAAACCACATCGTCCGTCCAGTTGTTATCAGCATCAAATTCACCGTGGAAGGCTTCCCCGGTCTCGGGATTCTTGCCATATTTTGCGATCCAGTCCCGGCGGTATTCATAGCCGCCCCACATGGCCTGATTGCCTTCGTTGACGGTATACAGCTCGATGTATTTCTTTTCTCCATCCACTAAGGTGCTCATGCCCGGAGCAAGAGCCGGATAACGCTTCATGAAATCCATGTAATTCGGCATGTATTTTTCCACGTAATCCGTCAGATCCAGGGCAATGCCGTCCAGATACATCTGGGCAACGCTGGAAGTTGCCAGATCCGTGGTGAAGACATCCGGATACTCTCCTGTGGCCAAAAGGGTATTCATGGCCTGGCGTTCCTCCCCTGCAGCCGGGGCAGAAAAGTCCACGCTGATCTTCCGGGGTGCATATCCGTCCTGGGGATCCCATTCCTTGCTCAGCCAATAACGGACTACAGGATTTTCATTGTAGCCGTTGTAAAAAGCGCTGTCCGGGGGATTTACGATCATCCAGGTAAAGTCCGTTGCCAGTCCGGCATCCGGAAGATCCGCCGCCGGCGCTTCTTCCCCCGTTGCAGCCTCAGCCGTCTCTGAAGCCTCAGTTGCTTCCGCTGTTTCCTGCGCGTCCTCTGTTTTTTCTGGCTGCTGTGCCGCCGTCTCGGCTTCAGGCACAGCCGCTTCCTTGCTGCCGCAGCCGGTCAGAACCGAACCCAGCACCATCACGGAAGCCAGCCCCAGAAGCAGCATTTCCTTTGCTCTTTTCATAGTTTCCTCCATATCATCATTCCCTCATACCGGCAGGACCTCTTATCCCGGTTCCCGCCTCCTGTAAGATGATGCTATCATAAACAGATTCCCGATTCCTGTATTATATATATCGGCTTAATATTGCATATTTCGGTGTTTTCTGCTACCCTTTTGTCTGAAAGTGAGGTCTTCTCTTATGGATTCAGATTCCTTTCTGCAGCAGCTGAAACTTCTTTATGCCGGGACCGTTCTGCCGGTACGTTATCTGGAAGACGGGATCTGCCGATTTGAAGCGCCCCAGATCGATGGCCCTGCGCCCATTGAAGAATTACGGATTCAGCGCATTTTAGCAGAGCCCGCAGTGGGTTATCGCCGCACAAAGTCCCAGCTGTATTTCGGCTGGGTCCATGATCCGGATGGTCACCGTCTTGTCGTTGCCGGTCCTGTCAGCACAAATACCGTTTCCCCGGATGCCATTCACGAGCTGATGACGCAGTACGCCATCGGAGGTAGCAGCCGCCCGGCTATCGAACAGTTTTTCTCTCTGACACCCTCCTTTTCGGTTCACCAGTTTCTGCACCTGCTTTTACTGATCCATTCGCTGATGAACGGCGAGTTTCTGGAGGTGGAAACCTATTTCCATTACCGCGAGAACATTACTGGAAACGAACTGAAACAGGAGACCGTAAATGATCTGTATCAGAGCAAGGAAGACGGCATCCGGCAGAATTCCTGGCAGATGGAGCAGCTGCTTTTTTCCTGCGTGGAACGGGGTGATCCGGAAACCGCGCGAAAAATCATGAGCCAAAGTTATCATGTGGACTCCGGAACCATGGGACGAGCCCCCCTTCGTCAAGGACAGAATGTCTTCATCGGTGTCATGACTTTAGTCACCCGCAGTGCCATCCGGGGCGGGATGGACATCTCTGAAGCCTATCAGCTGAGCGATACCTATATCATGGAATCGGAACGGGCCGTCTCTCAGGAAACCATCGATGCCCTTACCTATACCGCCATCATGGATTTTGCCCAGCGGGTAGCCGCGGCGCAGCTTCCCTCCGGCATGTCTGCGGATGTGTACCGATGCCTTCAGTACGTTTCCCAAAACACCAACCGCCATATCTCTGTTGAAGACGTGGCGGAAGAAGTTGGAAAAAGTGCATCTTATCTTTCCAAAAAGTTTTATAAAGAACTGGGATTTCACTTAAGCAGCTATATTCTGCGCCGCAAGCTGGAAGAGGGAAAAAGCCTGCTCTCCTATTCCGACCGTTCCATCAGCGAAATCAGCGAATATCTGTGTTTTTCCTCCCAGGCCCATTTTCAGAACTCCTTCAAAAAACAGTTTGGCATCACCCCCAACGAATGGCGCCGGAAGGCACGCATCTGAATCGCTGCTACGGAAGGATCGCGGCAGGGATTTTCCTGCCTTTTTCCCGCCTTTATCCCTGCCTTTTTCCCTGCTTTTTTTCAGATTCTGTAAATCTCAGACATTTTCCCTGATTTCTATGTTGATCTTCTTTTCAGCACCATTGATAATAGGATTCAAACAGCAAACGTCTCTCCTTTGCGCCACCCTCCCGTGGCGGTGGGAGCACAAAGCGCGAAGCACCAACCCCAATTCACAGAAAAGAGGTATCCATGGAAAACTTTCACTTTTACTCTCCCACCTATTTTGCTTTCGGCAAGGATCAGGAATCCCAGGCCGGCGCCTTAATCCGCCAGTTCGGCGGCACAAAGGTGCTGATCCACTACGGCGGCGGAAGCGTCGTCCGCTCCGGTCTGTTAGACCGCGTCAAAGCCTCCCTCGACGCCGCCGGCCTTCCCTGGATCGAGCTGGGCGGCGTACAGCCGAACCCCCGCAGCGGTCTGGTTTACGAAGGCATCGAGCTCTGCCGGAAGGAAGGCGTGGACTTCATCTTAGCCGTAGGCGGCGGAAGCACCATCGACTCCTCAAAAGCCATTGCGGCCGGCGTGGTTTACGACGGTGATTTCTGGGATTTCTTCTCCGGAAAATACATTGAAGAAGCCCTGCCCGTGGGCACCATTTTAACCATTGCAGCCGCCGGCAGCGAAGGCAGTCCCGACGCCGTCATCACCCGGGAAGACGGCATGTTTAAGCGCGGCGCCACCGGTGATGCCATCCGGCCGCGTTTCAGCATCCTGAATCCGGAGCTGACCCAGACGCTTCCGCCCTACCAGACGGCCTGCGGCATTACGGACATCATGGCTCACCTTTACGAACGCTATCTGACCAACACCGAAGAGGTGGAGGTGACGGACCGTCTCATCGAAGCCCTGCTTCTGACCATGGTGCACGAAGGACCGCGGGTGATCGCCGACCCTGACAATTACGAAGCCCGGGCAAACATCATGTGGGCCGGTATGATGGCGCACAACAATTCCTGCGGCGTGGGACGTTCCCAGGACTGGAACAGCCACAACATCGAGCACGAGCTCTCCGCCCTGTACGACTGCGCCCACGGCGCCGGCCTTGCGGTGACCATGCCCGCCGTGTTCACCTATGTGATGAACCACAACGTGATGCGCTTCGCCCAGGCGGCCGTGCGCGTCTGGGGCTGCTCCATGGATTTTGCCCATCCGGAAGTGACGGCCAAAGCCGGCATCGAAGCCTTCCGGCAGTTCTTATGCGGACTTGGCATGCCGAAAAACTTTGCGGAACTGGGGGCAAAGGAAGAAGACATCCCGGTGCTGGTACAGCAGCTTTGCCGCGGCGACGGCCGGCCGGGATGCATTGAAGGATTTGTGAAATTAGATGAAGAGGACTGTGCGGCGATTTATCAGCTGATGGTATAACCCGATCTTCATCGGAAGGGCGGGTATTTCACCCGCCCTTCTTTTATACCGTTAATTCAAACGTCAGATAAACGTTTCCCTGAATATCCTGGTTGTGTGCACGGACTTCACCGCCATATTCCTTTACCGCCTGCTTCAGTTTGTAAAGGCCAATTCCATGTCCTTCTTTTTCTTTTTTGGTCGTCCAGCCCTTTGAGAATAAAAGAGCCTGCTTTTCAACGGTCAGGAGCGGTCCCACATTGCTGATGGTAAAATGCACCTGATTCTGCGTCGAATCCAGTGCCAGATAGACGGTGCTGTGCTTTGGCGCGGCCTCCATGGCATTATCCACCAGAATGCTGATCAGCTCGATCAGATCCTGTTCCGGACATTTTGTGCAAAGCTGATACGTTCTCACCTGGCAGCGGACTTCCAAATCCTTTTCTGTCATCTGATTGACTGCGTAGATCAGATAGCCGGACAGAAGCCGCATATTTATGGCCAGGAGGCTGTCCGCATCCTTCTTCTGAAGCATCAGATCCGTCTTTTCAAGGAGCGCCGCCGAAAGTGAAGAATAATCCGGGCAGACATACGCCAGCCCGCGGATCGTCTGAATCCGGTTATTGTATTCATGCTGCCGCATGCGAATGGATTCAATCTGCCGGTCCACAGCGGGAAGATATGTCTCATACGCTCCCATTCTGCGGTTTTGCCGAAGCACCAGCTGATAATGGGTCCTCGCACCGGACAGAACCACCGCGGCCAGCGCAAGAATCATCAGAAGAGCGGCCGCCTGGCAGGTCCCCGAATGCATCTGTCCCCCAAACGCTATCAGCGACAGAAAGCCCATGCAGATAAGATCAACCGCAGAAAGATGCAGCAGCACAGATCTGTCTGCCAGCAGCTGATGCAGCTGCTTTACCGGCCCCAAGAGCGGAATGACCATAGAAATCAGCAGCCACGGGACCGCATTCACAAGATCATTTACAAATAATACCCGGCCCCAGACAGCAATGATTTTCCCTGCGAGAAGCGGAGCAGCCAGCCAGAGATATAACAGCTGAAAGGCAAAATACAGCTGCAGGCTCAGCAAAAATGCGGCCAGGTTCCGGAGCACCGATCCCCTGACAGCAACCGTCAGAAAGAGAAACAACAGCACACACCCGAAGACAAGGCCGCTGTACATAAACGGGATGCTCATACCTGCCCCATAGGCCCAAATGGCCGTAGCCAGCAGCACTGCTGCGTGAACCGGCCGACGCGCGGAACCCTTATGCAGGATTCCCAGTGTCAAAAACCAGTGCCCCAGCAGAACAAACCACAGATTTAGCACGGACAGAACAGCGTACAAATTCACCTCTTCAATCTCCAGTACAGATCCAACCGCTTTTTATACATTCGCCCCACCGGCAGTGTATAACCATCAATGCTCACATGCAGATCAGACTTATGGTATGCCTCCAATGCCTCTGCGTTTACAATGCAGTTTTTATGAATCCGCAGGAAACTCTGGGGCAGCGACTGCTCCATCTGCGTCAGCGTCGCCTTTCGGGTCTCATATGTCCCCTGCTTTGTTTGCACAGCAATTCGGCGTTCCTTTGTTCTTGTAATAAACCGGATCTCCGCCTCGGGAATTTTTACCATTTCCCCCTGAACGGTCTGCAGCAGAAGATACGGCGCAGAAACCATCGGTGAGTGCAAAACCACATTCAGGCAGTCATTCATTTCCTCCGCCGACCAGGGTTTCAGCAGATAGTACATGCAGCGGGTATCTTTCAGTGCCGAGCCGATCCGCTCCGGAACCGAAGTGATATAGATAATGGGGGTGTAGGCGTGACCGGGGATCGATCGGATATACCGGCCAACGGCAACTCCGTCCGACGAGGCCGTATCGTGATCAGACAGCACGATATCCAAAACAAAAAAATCATAGGATTTCCGGCCGATACACAAAATCGCCGTATCGTAATCCGAAACGGCATCTACGGAAAGCAGCGCATGCGGATACTCCCGAAGGGTATTCTCCAGCAGCTGCCTTTGAATATCGTCATCCTCCAGGAGCAATACCGAATACATGCCGCGCCGCCTTTCATCCTACAATTCTCACCCCTCAAACACAGAAAGAATTGCCAGTAATTGTGTATAGCATATTAGTCTTTCAGTGCGTCGGTTGCCCATGTCTGAATTATTATAATTATCATAAAACTTATTATACGTTATCATCAGAGTATTGTCCAACACAAAAGGTGATCGATGGAACGCGACAATAGATATAGAAATAAGTATGCCCAATCTTATTTTGTCCAGCTAATATGTCGTTCAGGCACGAATCTCTGTCGTTAAGACCACAATTCTTTCTGAAATGATTGCGTAAGGTCTGTGTTTGTGTTATTTAATCATTATAAACCATTCATATCACATTATTAAAGGAGGTCAAGCATGAAAGTCTGTAGCATTATATCTATTATTCTAATTACCGTCTTAATGTCTAGCGTCCTTACTCAGGCACATACCCTTGACCATGAGCAACAAAAGCAGCAAACCAGAGTAACTGTAGACAACCCTATCGCAACCACATATTTTCTTTTAAACAACAAATGGTACGTTGCGACAACATCATTTACAATTAGTGTTGGAAATCCCAGTTCCCATGCTGGAATCAAATCAAATACACTTGCTTCGACAGTTCGGAATCATCAACTTTCCATAACCTTTAACACGATTTCTTACGGATATCAAAACCGAAGCAACACATATACAAGTTCGGCGAAAATCGGTGAGTTTACAACCAGCACACTTTGTGGCTGCCCCTATCCATTAGACTACCCTAATTATAAATATTATACCGGAACATGTACGTATTATTATGGCGGATCTGCATTAAGTACAGGAGTTGTACAATACTATTAACTGTTCTCTGAATAACTCGAAACTTGTCGCGCCGCAGGGAGGTCCCATGCAAAAAAAGCCTCGAATGATCCTTTCAATCCTCACCTCATTCCTCTTTTTTGCCGGGGTGCTTTCTTCCTGCGGCGCGTCAGGTTCTTCTTTACCCGACGGTTTACCTGCGCTGGATTCCTCAGAGCAAAACATCTATGCTGATTTTGAATGTACCCTCATGGAATCGGGCGTACTGTATCCCAACAACGTACAGCGGCCTGGTTTTATCCGATTCTACGATTTTTCCTCCGAAAAAGAATTCGTTCTCTGTACAAAAGCAGCCTGCAGCCACAGCGATGAATCCTGCCCCGCTTACTATCCCTCCTTTGTCAGTGCGCCTGTCATATACGGCGGCCGCCTGTATTTATTCTCTTACGCAGAGGAGAAAAACGGGTGGAACCTGATCTGCGCATCCACCGATGGCACCCAGCGCCAAACCCTTGCAGAACTGAATCCGGAGGATTTTCACTGTGACTCTCTGATCGGCGGAATCTCGGAGGTTTATTTCACGGATGGCTGCGCTGTTTTTTTCATGGATTTAACAAATTGGGACGGCCCTTCTGAAAAGTGCCTGGTCCGCTTGGATTTAAATACCGGAAAACATGAATACTGGGAGGCTTCCCCTGACTGGCAGCTGGCTGCGGTCAGCGGTGACCGTGTGGTGATTACATTTGAAGAGAAAGCCGCACCTCTTCTCTCGGAGGCTGCGTTTTTTCAGCAAAACGGGGCTTCCGCTGATTATAACGATTACTACAAAACCTGGTTCCAGACAAACCATCTGCAAACCTACAGTGTCTGGGATTATCGACAGAATGAACGGACAGAGGTGATCTCTTTTCAGGGAGATCTGCCGGAGCATGATTACGCTCATAATGCCTGGGACGGCATGCTTTATATCACACATAAGTCCGATCTGTATGCACTGAATATGAACACTTTGACCTGTCAGTCCGTTCTTCATACAGACCATCTGTATTCCATGCAGTGCCGAGCGGCAGATCACGTCTTTCTGCTGGAACTGTCAGAAGATGCAAAGGATCGTTTGAACATTGTCGTTTACAGCACAACGGATGCTTCTTCCCGTACACTGGATCCCTCATTTTTCGGCAGTGAAGGAACCTGGGTGTTCCGCGGCAACGATAAGCACTGCATCGGCTATGGCAAAAAGGGCCTGCGCGTTGGCTTGTTTTCAATTCCTACGGAAGATCTCATTGCGGAGAATCCCGATTCCATCCGGTTTATAAAATACCCGTAGACACCCAGGAACCGTTGGCGTCCATGCTGACACCCGTCCCGTTCTTTCTCAAAAAAGATCACAGGAAAGCTGATGTGAAACTGGAATACCGGACAATATCAAAATCATTCGCAGGAGAAAAAGCACTGGCAAATGTCTCTTTTTCTCTGGAAGAGGGCATCTGCGCTTTCCTGGGACCAAATGGTGCCGGAAAAAGCACGCTCCTTGGTATCACCACCGGCCTCATCCGCCCGGATTACGGCGAAATTCTGCTGGATCAGATAAATATTCATCACCCGGACAGTTCGTTTTTTGACCGCATTGGTTACGTGCCGCAGCCTGAAACCGGATATGCGGATTTTTCTGCTCTGGACTTTTTGCAGTATATGGCGATGCTGAAGGGCACGACACGCAAAACGGCGCGGGCGGAATCTCTGCGTGCCCTTGCCTCCGTTGATCTGGAGAATGAGTGTCATAAAACCATCCGTGAAATGTCCGGCGGCATGCGGCAGCGACTGCGTATCGCTCAGGCGTTTATCGGCGGCTCTGACATCATCATACTTGACGAGCCCACCAGTGGTCTCGATCCGGAACAGCGTCTGAATATCCGAAACCTCATTGCAGAGCTCTCCTTCGGAAAGCTTATCCTGTTTGCCACACATGTTGTCGCCGACATCGAAATGATTGCCGATACCATATTAATCATAAATAAAGGACGGATTGTCCTGCACAAACGCAGGGAAGATCTGCTGCAATATATGGAACATCGGGTTTGCGAACTGCCCATCGGCAATCAAAACATCAAAGACCTTCGCCGGTCATATCTGATTTCAGAAATCTCCCGGGACGCCTTCGCCTCATTTGCCCGCATCATTCTGATGCCCGGGCAGGAAAAGCCGGCAGACGCAGAATGGAGACGACCCACAACACAGGACGCTTATCTTTTGACGCTCCATTCCGAATGGATGTGACAGACACCTTGCGGCGGAGGCCGCCAGCCGTCATCCACCGCATATCCTCTGCGTACTCCCGCAGCTTTGTAATACAATGAAATATATCCCTTTCGAACTGCATAAGCTGCATAAACAGGCACAGATCAGTCTTGCTGCCAGCATCCTTCTTCTGGTGAATTTCTGCGTCGTCGGTTTCCTGGAAATCGCTGATTACAGGGATGCGCTTTCTTCCGGCGCTGCCCGGCAGGAGGAGACGGCTTTACAGGGGTATGCAGATCATCTGAACGGTATTCTTAGCGAAATCGAGCAGAATACGTCTTTGTCTCTTTTTTCTGCGCCCAGTTCCTTTTCCGAAGAAAATCTTCATCTCGCCCGTGAAGCCTATCAGCGACTGGAGCACCAGACCGTCTCGCCTGTGCCGCTTCGTGAATGCGGCGTCTGCACCGACCAGCCGTACTCCAGGCTGATTCTTCTGATCTTCTGCACCTACTGCGCGCTTTTTAGTATTCAGATCGAGTCCAGGAGTCAGATGTGGATGCTCCTGCAGACAAGACCTCGCAGCTGTCAGATACAGTTTGCGGTCAAGGCCGCCAGCCTGTCTCTGGTGGTTTTTCTCTTTCATCTCGCGTTGCTTTTCGAAAATCTACTGATTGGCATCAGCCTTTACGGCCTGCAGTCCCTTCATCAGCCGATCCAGCAAATTCCCGGTTATATCGACTCCCCGGTTTTTATGTCCGCCGGCACGTACCTGATGGTGCATTTCTTCTGCAGCTGGTTCTGGTGTCTGGGTCTCGGATTTCTGATTCTGGCTTTGGCCATCCGGATCCATCATCCGATCACGTGCCTGCTCATCATTCTTTGCACCGGTGCTGTTCAAATGGGGATCTATCAGTATGTTTCGGAATGGTCCGCTCTCTCTGTTTTTAAATATGCGTCATGGGCCAGCGGGATCTTCCTTGAATCGTTTTTTCAGTCCTGGATAACGGTTCCTTTTCTGGGGCACGCTGTACCGGCATTCCATATTGTTGTATGCAGCGAAGCTCTTGTCATGATCCTTGGGTTTGCCGCAGGGCTGCTAAGCTGGAAACGTTATCGGATCATCCCGCGAAGACGATCTTTGCCCCCGCGTCCCCCGGTCATTGTCAACCCAAAAGGATACGCCTGGCCGATTTTTGCATTTGAATTTCGAAAACTCTGGATCAGTCAGCGGGCATTGCTCGTTCTGCTGTTTCTGTGTGCTGTGCAATACCGGCAATACGCTTTTAAAACTTTCCCTCCGGATGGCATCGAACACTACTACCGCCAGTACTCGGCATCTCTGATCGGCCTCTTTACAAACGATACTGCCGAGAAAGCTCGGCAGCTGCGGCTGTCCTTTGGCATATCTCTTCAGGAACAGCAGGCGTTGGACCAGGCTCTGGAAAAGGGGGAAATCAGCGAATCCTACTATCGATGGAAAACAGCTTTTCAGGAACGCTCCAACGAGAAAGAAACTGCTGTGTCGATGATTGAAAGCCAGTGTCGTAATCTCATGGAACAGAAACAGCGTGGTTTTGCCGTGGAGTATGTAATACAGACCCCATGGGATCAGTGGTTCGGCGACAAGGAAGAAAACCTGGGGGATTTCATAAAGCTCGCCGCTGCGCTGATCCTTGGTCTGTCTCAGATACACACATATGAAACCGCCACCCATATGCACACGCTTCTATATCCGGGACCCGCCCGGCGATCACGGCTTATGCAGGCAAAGCGGATTCAGGCCGTCATCTATACTGCCATCTGCATCGGAATTGCTTACATGCCACGTATTCTGTGGACAGTGCGCACCTTTCAGGTTCGCGGGTATCGCTGTCACTGTCACAGTTTATCTGTATTCCAGTGGCTGCCATTCAACCCTCCGGTGTGGCTCTGCATTCTCCTTCTTTACACGGCAAGGATCGCTATCGCGTATATGGTTGTTATTCTGATATGGAAAATGGGATGGCTTCCTTTCCGAAAGACATCCCATGACTCATAACATATTCAAACGCCAAAAGTGCTACACCCCGTCCACAAACCGGCACGCCGCCAGCGCCGCCGCCGCGCCGTCCGCCGCGGCCGTCGCCACCTGGCGCACTTCCTTGCTGCGGCAGTCGCCGGCCACGAAGACGCCGGGGGTTTTGGTCCGGCAGCGTTCGTCGGCATCGAAATAGCCCCAGTCGTTCAGATCCGCCAGATTGGCAAAGGGGCCGTTTTCCGGAATCAGGCCGATGGCGACGAACAGACCGTCACAGGCGACCGTCTGCACGCTGCCGTCTGCGAGCGCGATCTCCACGCCCTTCATCGCTCCGCCGTCCGTCACAAAGCCGGTGATCTTCACTTCCGTCAGCGCGCGCACGTTCGGCCGCGCAAACAGCACCTCCTGCAGCTTCTGCTCGCCGGTGAACCGGGGCAGATCCTGCAGCAGGATCACTTCCTTGCACTTTTCCGACAGCAGAATGGCTTCCTGCAGGGCGGAATTGCCGCCGCCGGCCACACAGACCGTCTGTCCGGCGTAAAAATCGCCGTCGCAGACCGCGCAGAAGGAAATGCCGTCGCCCACCAGGTCCTCTTCTCCGGGCAGACCCAGCATGCGATGCTTCACGCCGGTGGCGATGATCACGGTTTTCCCTTCGAAGGCGCTGCCTTCCTCGGTGCGCACGATCTTGTGATCGCCGGCATCTTCCACCGCCGTTACGGTTTCGATCTCGATCTCCGCGCCCTGCTGCAGAATCTGATCCAGCATCTGCACGGCAAATTCATTGCCGCTGATGGACAGGGTTCCGGGGATATTTTCCACCTTCGGGGAATGGGTGATCTGCCCGCCGAAGCCCGCTTTTTCAATGACCAGTGCGCTTTTTCCGTTGCGGCGCGCATACAGCGCGGCCGTCATGCCGGCAGGTCCTCCGCCGACCACAATCACGTCATACATTTCCGTGTCCTTTCCTGCATATACGCCGGGCGGGCAGGCCGACATCGCCGGTCTGCCCGTCCCAACACAACTCCCTTATTTTCGACTTGAAAAACGCTGCGCGTTTTGAAGTTATCTGTTATTCAGCCAGCCCTTGATGTCGGATACGCCGCGGTATTTCTCGAAGTTCTCGCCGTCCACCAGCACCAGCGTCGGCGCCTGCTTGATGCCGAACTTCTCGACGAGTTCACGCTCTTCGTTGGCGTTTAAGACGGTGTAGGATACGCCGGCCTTATCCAAGAGCGCGCCGGCCGCCTTGCAGTTCGGGCAGGTCGGGGTCTTGAAGAGGATCACGTTCGGGTCCGCCGTGTTCACCACCGCGTCCGTCACGTCGATGCTCATCTGCACCGCGTTCGCGGGCTCTTCCGCAGCGGCCTTCACCGCCTCGGCAGCCGCGTTCTCCGCGGCGGCGGTCAGCTCCCGGGGCTCGTCCACCGGCGCCGGGTTCGGGCCGACGTGGATCAGCTTGGAGTGGCCGATGTTGTAGACCTTGCGGTCCTTGTACTCCTGCGCCTTGCCGTCGTTCCAGTTCTGCACCGGGCGATAGTAGCCGGTGATGCGGCTGTAGACTTCAGTCTTCGATCCGCAGATCGGGCAGGTGAACTGCTCGCCGGTCAGATAGCCGTGGTCACGGCAGACGGAGTAGGTCGGCGACATCGTGTAGTAGGGCAGCTTGTAGTTCTCGGCAATCTTGCGCACCAGGTTCGCGGCCGCCTTCCAGTCCGGAAGCTTCTCGCCCAGGAAGGCGGGGAACACGGTACCGGAGGTGTAGAGCGTCTGCAGATCGTCCTGGATGTCCAGTGCGGAGAACACGTCCTCGGTGTAGCCCACCGGCAGGTGGCTGGAGTTCGTGTAGTAGGGCGTGCCGTTCATGTTCGCGGTCACGATGTCCGGATACTGTTCCTTGTCATGCTTCGCGAAACGGTAGGTCGTGGACTCGGCCGGCGTCGCTTCGAGGTTGTACAGATCGCCGTACAGCTCCTGATAATCGGACAGGCGGGCACGCATGTGGTTTAAGACGTCGCGGGTGGAGCGCTGGGTGCGCTCGTCGGTCAGGTCAAGGCGG
>JAZPYY010000085.1:0-11975 GCA_045544375.1 Shuttleworthella sp. | reverse complement strand
CAGATCAGGGTGGGTGAAAAAGTAACAAGAATAAAAGCAGCCTGAATTATATCAGGTAGAGGCACCAGGCTAGTGCCATTAAAGAGCCGGTATGCGAGGGCATATCGGAGATTTATAAATATCAACCATGAAGTTGAAAATAGCCAAGGATGTCAAAGGTGGATTCGCCGTATTTCATAGGGACCTCCGAAAAAAGGTGTGTCAAGCGGTTTTCTTTTTATAACAATGAGCAAAGCTGTCATGAAATATTTAAGCCTGCGCTAGGGGCGATGATCTGTTCCCTGTCCTGCGATTTTCAGCAGGCCTTCGTAGAATCCCCGGATCTGGTGCCTGCGCATCAGTCCTCCCTGCAATGCCATGTGGTCGCCGTGATAAGCCGGCAGGATGTTCCACACCCCCGGCCGGACATTCTCTTTGTCATAGGGTCGAGACGGCTCGCCGATGGGACAGCGGGCTGAAACGGTGTTGACCAGTCCATCGTTTTCCCGCCAGCTGTCATCCAGTTCAAAGCCGCCGGCGGTCTTTCCGGTATAGGCGCCGATCTGATACGCCCGCGTGACAAAGAGCGGCTCCATCCCCTTCCTGGGGCGATGCGCCCCGTCCTTTCCGCGGCGGGTGAAACTGCAGGGCACAGAATAATAATAGACATTGGGCAGCGTCGAGATGCGCCGGTTCAGTTCCAGGGCGTGGTCGATCTGCATGTCATAACCGGCATAATCGCGTTCATCGCGGCCGTCCTTTTTCGGTGCCGTTCCCATGGACATCATCCGGGCGAGAATGGGACTCCACCAGGGCACCCGGACGCTTTCGGGATCGAAATCCGGATCAGTAAACAGGTCGTAGGCCGTGGTTCCGTTGGTGGGCGCTGCCAATGTGACGATGCTGTGAATCCGGTCTTCCATACCGCCGGCGAAGAAGGGTGACAGATAACCACCGGAAGCGTCACTGCCGGGGTTCCCTCCATCTTCTTTTTTATTCTCCTCTGAAAACGATTCTGCAAATGCCCTTTCATCCGCATCTCCGTTTGCCAGAAGTTCGGCGAACAGGCGCACCGTTGCGCCGCCGAAGGAGTGTCCCAAAAGCACCAGACGCGTATCCGGTCCCCAGTCCGGGATCAGCGGTCTGCCGGTAAAATCCTTTCCAAAACGCGGGTGGCCAAAGGTGCGGCTGTGGGCTGCGCCGTAATCGGTCCGCGTGCCGGAAAGCTGGGCGTACAGCTCGCAGGCCCGGTCCCAGGCGCTTCCGGTGGGCGCGACCGAGGCCGCGTAACAGGCAAACCCCTTCCCTCGCAGATGGGCAATCCGATCTCCGCCGCCCATGCCCCAGTAGGGCATCCGGCGATAGATCGCATCATAGCTGCCCCATCCGGACAGACCGTGAACAAAGATAAAACAAAGGGTCTGCTTCATGGGCGTACCTCTCATGAAAACGGGACGACGACCTGTCCCCCATCATTTTGCGTTTTGCAGTTACCGTCAAACGGACCACTGACTTGTGCAAAGTTCCATCACAGTGCGTATTCGATCAGCAGCCGCAGCACGTTTTCGGCTCCATCCCTGTGGCTGCGCTCATATCCGTGGGACGCGTACACGCCGGCGCCGATGAGGCCGTGGCGCAGGTCGTTTCCGGCGCCCAAGGTGGCTTCCACGTCACTTCCGTAGTGGGGATAGATGTCCACAGCGTAGTCAGCACCGCTTTCCCTGGCGGCTTCGATCAGGCCCTTCACCACCGGATAGCTGTAGGGACCTCCGCTGTCCTTCGCACAGATGGAGACCTGCTTTTCCGTGCACTGCAGGCCTTCGCCCACACAGCCCATGTCCACAGAGATGGCTTCAATGCAGCCCTCCGGCACGTTTCCGCAGCCGCCGTGTCCCACTTCTTCAAAGACGGTGATGTGGGCATAAAGGGCGCGCTTCGGCGTGATCTTTTCGTCGCGGATGTATTTGCCGAGACC
Source organism: Shuttleworthella sp. (assembly GCA_045544375.1). Lineage (GTDB taxonomy): Bacteria > Bacillota > Clostridia > Lachnospirales > Lachnospiraceae > Shuttleworthia. The sequence goes on along the minus strand of JAZPYY010000085.1, from coordinate 10,021 downwards.
TAACAGAATGCCCACACTCAGCTTGTCGTCCAGGAAACGGGATTTGATGTAGCCGGATTTTGTAATGCGCACGTTGGGCTCGAAGCAGACGATGTCGCCCACGGAGATGCCCAGTTTTTCGGTATCTTCTTTTGTTTTTACATCCTCGTCCAGCACCACTTCGCAGGTGTCCCATCCCCGCTTGATGTCGTTGTACTCGCCGTTGACGTGGATGGAGGCGTTGCACAGCTGGAAGGTGCCTTCGTAAATGCCGTCAAATTTGGTGACGACCCGCACGTTTTCCGTCTCGGCGTTGTTGGGATTCATGCCTCCGAGATTGGTCAGGCGCAGACGGCCGTTGGCCTTCACTTCGGCCACCATTCCGCCTAAGGTGTCGGTGTGGGCTTCCAGCAGCAGGCCATCGCCCTCGCCGCCGAAGTACACCAGCACGCCGCCCTTGTTGGTCAGCTTCGCGTCAAAGCCCAGGGAAGCAAATTCCTGCTGAACCCAGGCGGCCGCGTCGTCGGTGTAGCCCGTGGGGGAGTCGATGTTTAAGAGGTTTTCGGTTTCCTTCACAAGGAAATCGGTGTAAGCGGTGAGTTCTTTCATGATGGGGTTCCTTTCCGTTGGGGCATGACTGGCTTTTATTATATCAGAATTCGGATTATGTGTTATACTTCTTACCGGCGGATGGCTTACGCCGCGATCCGCCGTTCATCCGTCGGTTAAAAAGGAGTTTATTCATGCAGGAATTTCAGTTTAAGATGTTTGAAGATGAGACCTACGCCGCCATCGGCTATGAGGGAGATGAGGCCGAGGTTACCATCCCGGCGGTTTGGCTGGGAAAACCGGTGACCATCCTCTTTGACGATCTGTTCCGTGGCCATACGGAGATTACGAAGGTGAATATTCCGGATTCCGTCACCGATATCGGCTGCCGGGTGTTCGACGGCTGTACCGGTTTAACGAAGATCGATCTGCCGCCCCATCTGACGGAGCTGTGGCAGTATGCTTTTGCCCGCAGCAGTGTGGAAGAGATCGTGCTTCCCGAGGGGATTGTCAGCATCGCGCCCTACACCTTTAAGGACTGCCAGAATCTTCGGCGGCTGGTGTGCAATCCCGGGCTGAAGAAGATCTACGGAAAAGCCTTTGAAGGATGCTTTTCTCTGGTGGATTTCTCCTGCGGGCCGGATGTGGATGTCAGCCCGCATGCGTTTATCTGAAGACAGCTCATGCAAACAAGTTTGCATCGCTGTTTTCTCCTCGTCCGCGCATAACGCAGAAAAAGACGGTGTCCAGTCTTCACCCAAAAGGGGACCGGACACCGTCCTTTTCTCATTACAGGATCTGTTCCATGCCGATCTTCTGCACGGACAGTCCGCATTTTTCATAAAAGCGCATGGCGCCTTCGTTGCAGGCCCACACATTCAGGGTCACGTTGTAGCAGCGGATGGAACGCGCATAATCCAGCACCGCGGTATAGAGGGTCTTCCCGACGCCCTGTCCCCGGGCATTCTCATTTACACAGATATCGTCGATGTACAGGGTTTTGATGTCCGTCAGCACGTTGTCGTTGCATTCCTGCTTTTCAATGCAGAACGCATGGCCTAAAACCCGGCCGGTCTCGTCCTCGCAGACAAATACCGGCGTCTTCGCATCGGCGAAAATCGTCTCCAGCTGCTGGGCGTTGTATTTCGTCGCCGGGCCTTTAAACAGATCCGGGCGGCCATTGTGGTGCACCATGTCCACCTGGACAAGAAGATCTAAAACCGCAGGGATATCTCTGCTTTCTGCTTTGCGTACGTGAAGATTCATCGTCTTTTCCTTTCATTTCACAAACGGAAATCATCCAGCGGCCATGGATTTGACGCAATTTTCTTCATCACATCAGATGGCCAAGGTCTGGCGGGATAAAACCAGCGGTCGAGGTCTGTTTTTATCCTGCTGTTTAGCATAACGGTTTCCGCCGCAGACCGCAAGGAAAATACGGAGAACCCTATGATTCCGGTTTGGCCGGCGGTGTGCTTCCGCTGCCCTGGGGCCCGCCTTCTTGGTCCGGTTTTTCCGGCGGGGTCTGGCCATCACCGGGTGCTCCGCCGGACATGCTTCCTTCCGACATTTCACCCGGCGCTCCGCCAGACATGCCTTCGCCGCCCATGTCGGAGGAGGTACCGGAAGTCAGAGTCAGCGCCTCACCTTCGCTTTCCGTTCCTTCCTGGTACTCTTCACCGCCGACATACAGGTGATAACCATTCAGGTCAATGGCATCCGCTGCGCAGGTCAGGCCGGACACGTAGGAATCCGCTGTCAGCGTCCAGGTGCTGCCTTCTTCGATCTCCACATACACTTCGCCCTCATTTTCGGGATTCACCGCGCCGGTAAGCGTCGAATCCTCCGTCAGATACAGGTTCAGTGCCGAGACGTCATCCACCAGCAGATCGCCGTCGATGGTCTGATTGATCGCAGTCAGATTCACCTGGCCGCCATTGCTGCCTTCGCTGCCCCATCCGGCTGCCGCCGCCCGCAGGAAAACACCCTCTTCATCTTCATTTACAATATCCACATCTTCCAGCGTGATGGTCGCCACCGTGTTGTTGACGAAGAAGATGTCACCGTTTTTATTGGTCAGCGAACCGCCGGTCATGGTAAACGACGCCTCGCCTTCCGCCGCGTCGCCGGACATGGACTGGTAGATCATGACCGCCTGATACCAGTCGGATTTATCGCTGTTTTTCGTGTTGTTGTCGGCGATCAGCGTCACGTCATTTAAGGTGACACTGTTTTTGCCCTCCACCACCACGCCCTGGGAAGCCGTGGATTCCATCAGCGCGTCGCTGACCGTGACATCCGCCGTGGAGTAGATCACCGGAGAACCCGTTCCGTCCGTGGTGTAGCTTCCGCCCGTCACGTTCATGGTCCCGCCGCCCCGGTCGGAGCGGATGGCTGCGGAGGAATTACCGGTGGTGTGGATGGTCAGGTTTTCCGCGTTTAAGGTTCCGCCGCCGGTGACCATGATGCCGCCGGAGCAGTTGCTGGTGGTTTCAATCACGGAATTGCTGATGTTTAACACCGTGCCTTCCCCGTAGGAGAACACCGCGTTGGCATGGGCGCCGTCGGTTTCCACGATGGAATCGGTGATGGTAAGATTGGCGCCGTTGGTGGCAAACACCGCGGCGTTGGTTCCGTAGAAATCGGCCTCGTCCCCATCCGCATCGCCGGTTTTGGTCACCAGCAGGCCGCTGTAGGAAGCCGTTTCACCGTCCGCCATCAGGGCGTGGCTGGTATCCGCGTCATCGGAGACGGTTTCCGTGGTGGTGATGTCTTCCTTTGACAGGATGCCTGCGGCGTTTTCGGTTTCCGCGGAGGATTCCTCTGCGGCGGCGTCAGTCTCTGCGGATGCATCCGCCTCACCGGCTTCCGTCTCTGCCGCATCCGTGGAAGTTTCCTCAGCCGTTTCTGTATCATTCTCGCTGGCTGCCGTATCGGCGGTCTGCGCAGATTCTGTCTGTACCGCTGCATTCTGTGCCGCATCTGTGGATCCGCATCCTGCGAAACCGGTGGCAAGCACCGCTGCCATGGCAATGGCTGCCGCTGTCTGTAATACTTTTTTCTTTTTCATGATGATATCCTTTCCTGCTGTCAGTTCTGTTATCGGGTTTATTGTCAGTTCCGTTATCGGTTCGTTGTCCTTCTGACATTGGAAAGTATACGTCCCGTTCCTAAAATGAAATTAAAACTTTCCGGGTTTTTCACCTGTTTTTCACGGTGGTACTTATAGTCAAAGATTTCTATAATTAAGAAGAATTCCGAGTTCGGCCCTGAAAAGATCGATGAACTGAAATCCGGCTTTGTGCCGTCCTGGGGCCGCAAGTGGGATGCCTTCGTGCTGGATCTGTCCTTCATCGGATGGTTCCTGTTAAGCATCGTAACCCTGGGCATTGCGCAGATCTTCTACGTTGGCCCCTACAAGGAAGCCACCAACGCCGAGCTGTATCTGGCACTGCGCGCGGAATACACGCAGAAGTATATGCAGTAAAACATTTTCTTAGGAATACCAAACGGCCGGATCGCAGGCAAGAAGCCCGCATCCGGCCGTTTTTACATGCAATTATATAGTTTCCCGGCTTCACTTCCGGAAAATGCTCGCCCGAAACAGGATGACGTTCATCACCGCGAAAAAGCCCGCCAGGATCCCCAGGGTCAGCAAAGGATGCACCGGCGCTAAGGTGGCCAGAAGCATCATGGGAAAGCCAAACACCATGGCCGGCACGTTCTGGTACACCAGGTTGTCGGCGGCCGGCGTCTCAAATCTGGCGTCCACTTCCCGCAGCAGCATTATACCGGTGCTGGCCGTGCCCGTCAGCATGCCGTACATCATCAGGAACTGTTCCCGCTCGTAGTTCGGGAACAGTTTTTTTGCTACAAAACGGTTGTACAGGAAGGTGAGAATCAGTCCCGCCGCGCCCAGCACAAGCATGATGCCCCAGTATCCTTTCAGCAGCTCGATGCGGATGGCCGCGATACCGGCCACGATCATCAGGTCGAAGCAGAAATTGGAGATGCGGGTCATCAGGAAGTTGTTGGTATACTGCCGGCGCACCACCTTCGCCGCGTTCAGCCGCCGCAGCGCCTGCTTGATCAGGATAACGGCGATAACGCCAAACAGGAAGTTGAATCCATACACCACCGACCGCAGCCCGGGCACCAGCGAGCCGATGCCCAGCATGATCAGGTAGTCCAGGAAATACGCCGCCAGCACCAGGGCCACCTGCACTGTCAGTTTGTCGATGGCGCCGTTCATGGGGATCTCACTGCTGTGCTGGATATCCTCGGAGGACAGGATTTCGGCCACTTCCTCCGCCGGACCGCTATCCCTGCGGTTTTTCATCACATTCAGGTAGATGACGCCGCCGATACTGGCGGAAAGGAATCCCAAGGCCGCGATGGTCAGACCGAAGCTGCGTCCGCCGGTGAATCCGTAGGTGCTTTCGTAAATGCTGCCGTAGTTTAAGGCCTGCCCGGTGCCCTGTCCGTATCCGAAGGGCAGCAGGATGCCCGCCGCCGGAAACAGATCCTTCATAATAAAAGCGGAGGCAATCATGGTGATGGCCAGACCCGCGATGCCCTGCAGCAGATAGCTGGATACTGTGGTGACGCCCGTATTGAAAATCTCCTTCCGGCGATCTGCCGAGAAGGCATTTTTCGTGGTGCGGTAGGCGGAGGCGATAAAGCCTAACGCCAGCAGATGATAGGTGATGCTTTCCAGCATGGATGTGCCGTTTCCGCCGAAAAACGCCGTGTCAAACAGGGAGGTTTTCAGCACCGGACGGAGCACCACGGACAAAAGCAGAAGCATCATTCCTGCCAGTACCGATGTGGGGATCAGGGATTCCCGTAAGAAACGCACCGACCGCTTCAGACCGTTGGCCGCTAAGAGCACCAGCAGCAGTGCGGACACCAGCGTGATGGGTCCCCACACCTCAGAGTCCCAGAAATTTGTCATCTTCTCTTCCCTTCGCTTTCATGTCAAAACGGTAAAACAGGTTCATATATCGGACGGCATTAAAACGCCAGGATCCCTTCAGCTGATACAATTCGCTCCGGCAGTAGATGTTCACCTTGTTGCGGCCGGCCACGGTGATGGTGGTGGTTTCGGCAAAGGGCAGGATCAGGGATCTGCTCTGCTCTTTCACGCTTTTGCTTCCCTCCAAGGAAGCGGCCTTCGCTGCCGCAGAGGATGGCAGCTTATCCCCCTTCAGAGAAGCGGCCTCCGCAGCCCCAGAGGATGGCAGTTCCCCGCTCGCCATCGCATCGGTGATGACGATCCGGTCGCCGTACAGCCGCACACATCCTTTGCGAAACAGCGGCTCCTTCCGATCATATAGGAGGACTTTTTTGACCGCCGCCGTATCCGTGTAAACGGGCTCGCTGACGTATGCTCCCGGGTCACAGGCACACACGTAATTCTGCTGGAAATCGTACCATTCCCGGATGGAGCGGAAGGGAAATCCGCCGCCGACACCTTTTAGTTCCATCTGTTCCGTATATTCCGCTGTCATAGAGCAGCCGGTGCAGGCAATGGTGCGACCATGGCTTTCAAAGCGGGTAAAACCGCATGAGGGACAGACGTAAAAGAGACGTTCCAGGTATTCGGCGGTTTTGCGGCTTTTGTACGCGACAGGCTGCGGAGCGGATTCATCCACAGACAGTGCCTGGCAGATCCGCTGGTACAGGGCGTCTCTGTCTGCCTGTTTTACTTCCTCTGCCGAAATCACTTCCACCACCCGCACACTAAGCGGGCCGTTTCTGCGCACGTCGCTCCACCGGGGATGGGCCCCGTATCCACCTTCTAGGCGCACCAGCACCAGGGGCAGACCGATGATCCGCGCCAGCTTCGCCACCGCCGGATTGATGTAAACCGTCCGACCGTCAAAGGTGCGGTTGCCTTCCGGCGCCATGGCGATGGTACCGCCCTCCCGGGCCACCTGCACGCACAGCCGCACGGCCCGAGGATCGGACACCTGCTTGCGGATGGGAATCGGCGCCACCAGCCACTCCAGAAGCCGGGACGGCCAGCCGTTGGAAAACAGATCCTCCGTGGCCACGTGGTACACCGGATCTTTCTTCATCAGGGATATGAAAAACTGATCAAAAGCCGTCTGGTGATTGTAGAGAATCAGACAGGGCTCTCCCTCAAGTTCACGGATCGGCTCCAGACGCAGGCCGCGGTAAAACAAAAAGCACAGGGCGCGGATGATGGGCGCAAAAAAGCTGCGGATCACGCGATGCCTGGGCTGGCACCAGGAAGGTTTTTCCGTTTCTTTATTCATGGGGCGAGCCGGATTCCTTTCTCTCAGCAATTTCCCGTATATACGTAAGGCAGATTTTCCCTGGCAATCTGCGCCAGGCGATAAACCGTTTCCACCGGCGTCGCCCCGCGGTCTAGCATGTGAAACCGGGGGAAGAATCGGCTGACATGCAGCGGCACACCTTCCCCGTCCGGATTTTTCAGGGTGCTCACCCACCCGGACAGCTGTCGCATTTCTTCTTCGGAATCATTTTCCCCCGGAACAATCAGGGTGGTCAGCTCCACATGACTGTATGTGACAGCTTCCTCAATGAAGGCCATCACCTGGGCGCGATCCCCGCCCAGAACGTCCCGGTAGTAGTGATCCGTAAATCCCTTGAGATCGATATTCATGGCGTCCATCCAGGGACCGATCTCCTTCAGCACCGCCAACTCCGCCGTGCCATTGGTGACCAGCACCGTTTTCTGATTCTTTTCCTTCGCAAGTTTTGCCGTATCCCGGACGAACTCATAGCCCACCAGGGGCTCGTTGTAGGTAAAAGCAATACCGATGTTTCCCTGATTTTTCGCGCGCTCCGAAAGGCTCACCAGATCTTCCGGCGTCCAGGTTTCCGCCTGGGAGGCGAAGCGTCTGGCCTCCTCGGACCAGGATATTTCGTAATTCTGACAAAAGGGGCAGCGCAGGTTGCAGCCGAAACTGCCTGCGGACAGAATCATGCTGCCCGGACAGAACCGGGCCAGCGGTTTCTTTTTAATGGGATCCAGGGCCAGGGACGTGATACGGCCGTAATTGAAGGCCTCCACCTGGCCGCTTCGGGCAGTGCGCCCGCCGCAGAAGCCCAGCGAACCTTCCTGGATTTCGCAGTGACGAAAGCAGACGTGGCATCGTGGCATGGATGCTCCTTTCAGGACAGGTCATCGTCCCATTTTCCGATTCTTTTTGGCATACAGGTTCTCCCCCGAAATGGGACGATGACCTGTCTCCTTCAGCAACCGAAACGTTTTCTCCTTACAGATGCCGCACGACTTCAAAGCGCTCTAATCGATACGGATCCGTTTCCCGGATGCCGCCTTTCTGCCGGGCGATGCGGATCTGCTCTTCCACCGTGTCCACCCCCTCCAGGTCGGGCAGCAGCAGGCCCCGTTTTTGTCCGCAGCTTACAATGACGCCGTAGCGTCTGACATCCAGCTGCCCGGGTCCGTCGATTTCTTCTGCCTCTCCCAGCACATCGACGCTGATTTCCAAAAACTTCAGTTCATTCGCTGTCACCGGCGAAAACCGGGGATCCCGGGAGCAGGCGCTGATAGCGTTCTGGATGATTTCTTCCGCCAGACTTGCCCGCGTCGCCTGGATCGTTCCGATGCACCCGCGCAGCTGTCCGTTTTTGTGCAGGGAGACAAAAGCGCCGGCTCGCCGGGTCTGAAGATCCGATACGCTCATATCCTCGTACGGATCTCTTTTCTGATTTTCTTCGGAGGCGAACTCTGCCGTCGCTTTCGCAGAACCGCTCTCGCCCCCTTCTGAATCAGCTAATGAAGCCGCTTCGGCGATTCCCTCTTCCACCCTCAGCACTTTCCTCCGCAGCACCCATTCTTCCACCGCCGCCCGGGCCAGCCGGACATAGGGATCGCTTTGGGCAGCTTTCTGCCGGCACTCTTCTTCCACCCGGGCCTCATAATCCGCCAGAAAATGCCGTTTTTCATCTTCTCCATCCGGATAAAAAGTGCAGATACCGTATCCCACACCGGTGACATCCTGATGGGACAGCGCCGTCGCTTTCACACTCATTCCGTCAAAGGCGCCGGCCATAATCACAAAGGAGCGATGTCCGCATTCCGCGGCCCGGTCGCAGAAATCCTCGTCAAACTCCAGCAGCTCACCGAAGGCAGCGCGTCCGCACACATCCATGATACGCCGATCATACACCGGTCCGTCGGGAGAAAAACCATAGGGCCCGTAGGCCTGCAGTTTATGGGACAGATCGCCGCTGGCCACCAGCACCACGCGCCGTCCGGTGTCTTCTGCCGCCCGGGATAAGATCTGCCCCAGACGGTAGTGGTCCGTCAGGGGAAGGCCGGAAAGGCCGATGCGCACAATCTTCCCCTCCAGGTATTTCTGCCGGATAAACCACAAAGGCACCATGGTGCCGTGATCCAGATCCGGCTTGCGCTCCCCAAGCGTGCCGGCGGGAAACTGCGCGTCATCCGCCAAATCGCAGATCCGGTCCACCAGCTCCGTATCATAATCCTCGTTAAAAGCCACCTGGGGCGCCCGAAAGCCCGCGAAGGAACCCTTCGCCCGCCTGCCCGGAGAAATGTGGAAATAATCCTCGTACATCACCGCATGGGGATTGGTGATGATGATGGTTTCCGGCGCGATCTGTGCGATTTCCTTCGCCACCTGCTCATATGCTTTTGTCGTTTCCGCGATCTGGGATTCGCTGCCCCGGCCGACAGCCGGAACGATCATGGGCGGATGCGGAACCATAAATGCAGCCAGAATAGCCATAGAAGAACCTCCTGCGAATATACGGATCCATTTGTCGTCATGATTTGCCGCTGTTACTGCCGCTGTTTTCGTCATGCATGCTTATCCTTATCATACGCCGGTTTTTACGGAAACGGAAGTAGCAAACAGCTTCCGGAAAACAGAACACGAAACGGCTTCCGCATCAGAGAATGGAAATCAACGTCAGAATCGGCCACCGGGAGCATCATTTTTCATTGAAAACTGCCTGTCGACCCGTTAGAATAAATATGCGAACGCGCGCTGTAATCAGAAAGCGCGTCCGCGAAATCTGCTTTACAAACTCAAATGAAAAAGGAGGAAGCCGCAATGATTTATGATTACAAACTGACCACCGGCAAAGGGGAAACGCTGGATCTGGCCGATTACAAGGGCAAGGTCATTCTCGTGGTCAACACTGCTACCGGATGCGGATTTACGCCCCAGTATGCGCCCATCGAGCAGCTGTATCTGGATTACCATGACAAGGGTCTGGAAATCTTAGACATCCCCTGCAACCAGTTCGGCGGCCAGGCCCCCGGCACGGATGACGAAATTCACGAGTTCTGCACCGTGCATTTCAACACCACGTTCCCTCAGATGAAAAAGGCGGATGTTAACGGCGAGAACGAGCTTCCGCTGTACACATGGCTTAAATCCCAGAAAGGGTTTGAAGGTTTTCAGGAGCATCAGTACAAAGACCTGCTTGAGAAGAAATTTGCTGCCAT
>JAZPYY010000084.1:0-4433 GCA_045544375.1 Shuttleworthella sp. | reverse complement strand
GCAGAGCAGTCCCTTGTTTTTGGAATGGCTGAATAAGCAGGAAGCCGAGGGAGAGAAGATCCGAAAAAGCCTGCGGACTCAGGAAACCAATGAGCGGATCGCCCGGCGACTGGAGGAAACAGAAGCGTTTCTGGCGCTGATTGCTCAGGCGAAGGCAGAATCAAACAGGAAAGATGTAAAATGAAAGTTAAGGAAATTTTAGGCGTGATCGATACGGCCTATCCTTTTGCGGCGGCCGAGGACTGGGATCATTCCGGCCTGCTGGTGGGGGATCCGGAGGCGGAGGTCACCAAGGTATTTGTGGCCGTAGATGCCACGGACGAGATCATCGAGGAGGCAAGGGAGAGAGGTGCCCAGCTGCTGTTTACCCATCATCCGCTGCTGTTTCATCCCCTTTCGGCGGTGGTGGCGGACGATTTCATCGGACGGCGGGTGCTTTCACTGGCAAAAAACGACATGTCCTACATCGCGGCCCACACCAACTATGACGTGATCCGCATGGGCCGGCTGGCGGCCGAGCGGCTGTCCGTTGCAGTGGAGGGTCCCCTGGAAGCCAGCTTCGGCCCCGAAGGGCTGGGTTTTGTGGGCACACTGTCCGCACCGGTATCCCTGGCGGATTTTGCAAAACAGCTGAGGGAGGCCTTTGGCCTGCCCTCCGTGGAAGTATACGGCGATCCGGAAAAAACAGTGGAACGGGTGGCCATGCTGCCCGGATCCGGCCGGCACGAGTACACCTTAGGGCTGGCCCAGAATGCCGACGTCTACGTCACCGGCGACATGGATCATCACAGCGGTATCGACGCGGCCGCCCAGGGCATGGCGGTCATTGACGCCGGCCACTACGGCGTGGAACAGATTTTTGTGGCAGACGCGGCGGCGTATCTTCGAAAGCACTGTCCGGGGGTGGAAGTGATGGAAGAAGAATGCCGGCTGCCTCAGTGGGTTTCCGGCTAAAGGTTTGACGAATGGGGGATTATATGAAAAAGACAGAACACCCGGTACGCTTTATTTTAAACGGTGAAGCTGCTTCGGTTCCCTCCGGCACGACCCTGGAAGAGCTGGCAAAAAAACACCGGAAGGATTATGACGACGACATTCTTCTGGCCGTGGTCAATCACCGGCTGCAGGAGCTTTATCACACGGTGCTGGAAGGCAGCGAAGTTTCCTTCGTTACCGCGGCGGAGAAAAACGGGCGGATGGCCTATCAGCGCAGCCTGATCTTTCTGATGCAGCGGGCCATTGACAGTCTGGAACCCGACAAGAACATCGACATCCGGGTGATGTTTCCTCTGGACAAGAGTTACTTCTGCCGGGTCTATATGTCTGCGGGTCCGACGGGCTATGTGCTGGATCCCTATCCGGCGGCCGAGCGGATCGCTGCCCTTGAGGCTGAAATGCGCCGCCTGGCGGAAGAGGATCTGCCCATCGTAAAGACCACCGAGCGCACCCGAAATGTGCGGGCGCTGTTTGCCGTGCGCGGTCTGCAGGACAAGGAACGTCTCATGCGCTACCGGATCAGCTCCACCACCAACATCTACGAGATGGACGGGCTGAAGGATTACTTTTACGGTTACATGGTGCCTTCCACGGGCTATCTGCACACCTTCTCCCTGACGCCCTATGACGACGGTTTTCTGCTGCGTTATCCCTATCCGGACGGACACACGATTCCGCCCTTTACGCCGTCGGCGAAGAGTTTTGAGGTGTTAAATCACTCCGGCAGCTGGTCGGAACAGCTGCAGATTTCCACCGTGGGTGCCTTAGACGACGCCATCGCCGCCGGCCGCACCCGGGAGATCATCTTAGTGCAGGAAGCACTGATGGAGCAGCAGATCGGCATGATCGCCGACCGTATCGCCAAACAGGGCCGCCGGTGCATCATGATCGCCGGCCCATCCTCCTCCGGAAAGACCACCTTTTCCCACCGCCTGTCCACCCAGCTGCGGGCCAGAGGTCTGGCGCCCCATCCGGTTCCGCTGGATAATTACTACCGCGGCCGGGATCTGATTCCGCTGGATGAAAACGGAGAGAAGGATTTTGAGTCCATGGACGCCCTGGATGTTCCGCTGTTTAACGAAAACATGACGGATCTTCTGGCGGGAAAACGGGTGGATCTGCCGGTGTATAACTTTAAGACCGGACGGCGCCAGAAACGGGGTTCGCAGATGCGTCTGGGGGAAAACGACGTGCTGGTGATCGAGGGCATTCACGGCTTAAACAGTGCTCTGTCCTACTCCATACCCAACGACAGCAAATATAAGATTTACATCAGCGCCCTGTCTCAGCTGGCCATCGACGAACACAATCCCATGTCCACCACCGACGGCCGCCTGATCCGCCGCATCGTGCGCGATGCCCGCACCCGGGGAACCGTCGCCAAGGACACCATCGCCATGTGGGATTCGGTGCGCCGGGGTGAAGAACGGTACATCTTCCCCTTCCGGGAGGAAGCCGACGAGATGTTCAACTCGGGGCTGATCTACGAAATGAGCGTGTTAAAACTGTACGCGGAGCCGCTGCTTTTTGGCATCCCTTCGGACTGTGAAGAATATGCCGAGGCCATCCGCCTGCTGAAACTGCTGGATTATTTCCTGCCCATGCCTACGGAGGACATCGCGAATAATTCGCTGATCCGGGAGTTCATCGGCGGCAGCTGCTTCGATGTTTAACGACATACATGACGCCGATCTAACGCTTCGAATTGAAATTGGGACGGTGGCCGTGTCAAATTCCGTAGGTAGGCTGATTATGGGATCGTTTTGTTTTTGTAAATAGAAATAGAGAGGTCGTCAAACCCGCATAAATCCTGGTTTTAGGGCTTGACATGATAGGAAGGAGACATGCATGCGTCATTTGATGAGTCCGCTGGATTTTACGGTGGAGGAACTGGAGACTTTGATGGATCGCGCGGATGATATCCGCCAGCACCCGGCCGAATATGCCCACGCCTGTGACGGCAAGATTCTGGCCACCTGTTTCTACGAGCCGTCTACCCGTACGCGTCTGTCCTTTGAATCCGCCATGCTTCGTCTGGGCGGAAAGGTGCTGGGGTTTGCCTCTGCGGATTCCAGCTCGGCTGCGAAGGGTGAAAGCGTGTCCGATACGATCCGGGTGATGTCCGGCTATGCGGACATCTGCGCCATGCGTCATCCCAAGGAGGGTGCGCCCCTGGTGGCTTCCACCCATGCGGGTATTCCGGTGATCAACGCCGGTGACGGAGGTCATCAGCATCCCACCCAGACCCTGACGGACCTGTTTACCATCCGCTCCCTGCGGGGTGAAATCCGGGATCTGACCATCGGCCTGTGCGGCGACCTGAAATTCGGCCGTACCGTGCATTCGCTGATTCACGCCCTGGTGCGCTATCCCGGGATCCGCTTCGTTCTGATTTCCCCGCCGGAACTTCGCCTGCCCAGCTATATCCGTCAGGACGTGCTGGACGCCAAGGGCGTGCCCTACGAGGAAATCATCCGACTGGAAGATGCCATGGATTCCCTGGATATCCTGTACATGACCCGTGTGCAGCGGGAGCGTTTCTTTAACGAAGAAGACTACGTGCGGATGAAGGATTTCTACATCCTGGACAAGGAAAAGATGCGTCTTGCCAAGCAGGATATGCTGGTGCTGCATCCCCTTCCCCGGGTCAACGAGATTTCGGTGGACGTGGACGACGATCCCCGGGCGGCTTATTTCCGCCAGGCAAAATATGGCGTCTATATCCGCATGGCGCTGATCTTAACCCTGCTTGAACAGGCGGATTGAACAGGACGTTAACCGATGCCGGAAATGGACGGGACGAAAGCGTCAAGCAGAAACGCGCCTGAATGGGCCGGCAGACGCCGAAAGGAGAATTTACATGCTGAATATCAGTGGAATCCATGAAGGATTTGTGTTGGATCATATCCGGGCAGGCATGAGCATGCAGATCTATCACGATCTGAAATTAGACAAGCTGGACTGCACCGTGGCCATGATCATGAACGCCGAAAGCCAGAAGATGGGCCGCAAGGACATCATCAAGGTGGAGTGCCCCATCGATGCCATGGATCTGGATGTGCTGGGCTTTATCGATCACAGGATCACGGTGAATGTCATCAAAGACAATGAAATCTGCGAAAAGCGCACGCTGCACCTGCCCAAGCGGATCAAAAATGTGATCCGCTGCAAGAATCCCAGATGCATCACGTCCATCGAGCAGGGGCTGGATCAGGTGTTTATACTGACGGATGAAGAGACGGAAACCTACCGGTGCATGTACTGTGAGGAGAAGTATCACAGGAAGTAAGTATAGATTTTTCAGATGAACACGCCGGCGGCAGAAACGGGTTTTTCTGCTCAGCTGCCGAGTTTCACATAAGGTCCTCGCTTCGTCGTCTATGGGCGGCTCTGCGCGCGTCTGCTCGGAGAAATCTGAACAAGAAATTTACTTTACC
>JAZPYY010000083.1:0-47871 GCA_045544375.1 Shuttleworthella sp. | reverse complement strand
GGATTCATCATACAGTCCTCCTTATGTGTTTTGGTGGTGCTTAACATCATAAAGAAAAACTGTATGGTTGGGAAGTGGGTCCTGCCCACTTCCCTTTTTATTTGCCAACTAAAATTTTACACTTACATGGGTATTCCCCGTCGAAGCAGGCGGTGCACAGGGGCAGTCCGCCGGCGGATTCCCGCAGATCGGCCACGGTCAGATACTGCAGGGAATCCGCACCGATGGTTTTGCAGATCTCGTCACAGGACGCCTCGGCGGCAATCAGCTGCCGTTCGCTGGAGACGTCGGTCCCGTAATAGCAGGGGTGCAGAAAGGGCGGCGAGCTGATGCGCACGTGTACGGCCCGTGCCCCCGCCTGCCGCAGCATATCCACAATCTGGCGCATGGTGTTGCCCCGGACGATGGAATCGTCAATTAACACCACCCGTTTGCCGCGGACCACCTCTTCAATCACGCTGAGTTTCTGATGAACCGCCAGACGGCGCAGGGTATCGGTGGGTTTAATAAAACTCCTGCCGATGTAACTGTTTTTGTGAAATGCCAGCGCAAAGGGAATCTGTGCTTCTGCCGCATATCCTTCCGCTGCCGCCAGGCCCGAATCCGGCACACCGGTCACCAGATCAGCATCCGTTTTCATCCACCGTGCCAGAAGCCGTCCGGCCATCCGGCGGGACGCATGGACACTGACACCGTCCATCACCGAATCCGGCCGGGCAAAGTAAATATACTCAAATGCACAGTGGGCCTGCTTCTGATGGCACAGGGATGTATCCGACACCGGTCCGTCCGGGGTGATGACAATCATCTCCCCCGGTTTGACATCCCTTAAAAACGTGCCGCCGGCTGCAGCAATCGCCGCGCTTTCCGATGCAAACATCCAGGCATTCTCTCTGCGTCCGAAGGCCAGCGGTTTGATGCCGAAGGGATCCCGAAGCGCAATCAGCTTGCGGGGACTTGTCACCAGCACGGCGTATCCTCCGCGGATCTGGGATCCTGCTTCCAGAACAGCGGCTTCCGCCGATGGGGTGCGCGTTCTGGCGCTGACGATCTCATAGGCCAGCACCTCCGAATCCGTGGTGGTATAATGGGCCTGCCCGCGCAGCATCTGCTGCTGCTTCAGTGTTTTGGCGTTAACCAGATTTCCGTTGTGCACCAGGGCCAGACTGCCCTTGATGTAGTTCATGGCGATGGGCTGGGCGTTCTGGGGTGTGCTCTCTCCTGTGGTGGAATAGCGCACATGGCCGATGCCTAAGTTGCCCTGCATCAGGGCCAGGTCATCCGCAGAAAACACCTCACTGACCAGACCCATATCCTTTTTCGTTTTCAGATTTCCCCGTTCTTTTGACGTATCGGATATGGACATGCCCGCGGATTCCTGGCCCCGATGCTGCAGCGCCACAAGGCCGTCATAAAGGCTTCGGGCTACGCTGCCCCCGGCCAGATCATAGATTCCGAACACCCCGCATTCCTCGTGGGGTTTGTCCCATGCCCGTTCACTGTATGCCATATGCTTTCCTTACTCCACATCCTGCAATGCAGCCATGTTTTCCTCGCCGGTGCGGATTTTCACCACGCGGCTCACCGGATACACAAAGATCTTGCCGTCGCCGATATGCCCGGTGTACAACGCCTTCTTCGCTGCTTCAATCACCTGATCCACCGGGATAGCGCTGACCACCACCTCCAGTTTCACCTTCGGAAGCAAGGTCGCATCGATTTCAACGCCCCGGTAGCGTTCGCCGGCCCCTTTTTGGATGCCGCAGCCCATGACCTGGGTCACGGTCATGCCCGTCACCCCCAGCTCGTTCATGGCGCGCTTTAAGGCATCATACCGGGACAGCTTGGCAATCATAACCACCTTGTGCATGCTGGTATCTGTTTCCGGAAGCACCGCGGCGTCCTGGCGAACCACCGAAACAGCGGCGTTTCGCTTCGCCAAAGAAGCCTCTTCATAAACGTCAGATCCCAGGTTGGTGTTCTCGTTCACCTCCATGGTCATGGTGTTGGAAATATCCATGATGGAAAAACCGGAATAGGCCGAAGGCAGGCCGTGCTCAGTGGAATCCAGACCGGCAATTTCCTCTTCTTCCGAAACCCGTAGTCCCACTGTCATACGGATCACCAGAAACGCCAATGTAATGGTCACCACCGTCCAGAGCGCTGTCAGCCCCATGCCGGCCAGCTGGATCCCCAGCTGTGCCAATCCGCCGCCGTAAAACAGACCTTCCCGGATGCCGGCCACCGCAAATCCCGGCGCCGTTTCCGTGGCAAACAGACCCACGGCCACGGTACCCCAGATTCCGTTAAACATGTGCACCGCAACAGCGCCCACCGGGTCGTCCACATGGGTGACATTGTCGTTAAACCAGACACCGAACACCACCAGAAGGCCGGACACGGCACCGATAATGGCGGCGCCCGCGCAGTCTGTCACGTCACAGGGCGCGGTAATGGCCACCAGGCCGGCTAAAGAAGCATTCAGACACATGGACACATCCGGCTTCCCGTAGCGGATCCAGGTAAAAGCCATGCATACCACCGTGGCCACCGCCGGAGCCACCGTGGTCGTCAGGAACACCGAACCCATGGTGGGTACATCTGTGGCCGCAGCGCCGTTGAATCCATACCAGCCCATCCAGAGAATAAACACACCCAGGGCGGCAATGACCAGGTTGTGTCCGGGGAAGGCGTTGACCTTCACCACCCGACCGTTCTTATCGCGGTCAAACTTGCCGATCCGGGGGCCTAACATCCAGGCGCCGATGAAGGCACAGATGCCGCCCACCATATGGATGCAGTTGCTGCCGGCATAGTCGTGAAATCCCCAGTCCGTCAGAAACCCTCCACCCCAGGTCCAGTGAGCTTCGATGGGATAGATGATGGCGGAAATCACCGCCGAATAAATACAGTAGCTGGAAAACTTCGTGCGCTCCGCCATGGATCCGGAAACGATGGTGGCCGTTGTGGCGCAGAACACCAGGTTAAACACGAAGGCGGAATAGTTGAAGTTCTGATAATTCGTGAAAACATCAAAGCTGAAACCGCCGGCAAACCCGTTGAGGATGTTCTCCCCCATCATCAGAGAAGCGCCGCAGATAAACCACATCACCGTACCGATGCAGAAATCCATCAGGTTTTTCATGATGATGTTGCCGGCGTTTTTTGCCCTGGTAAAACCCGCTTCGCACATGGCAAATCCGGCCTGCATCCAGAACACAAAGGCGGCGCCGATTAAAAACCACACCGCAAAGATTTCACTGTCAATTGCTTCCATAATCTCTTTTGCCACAGTCATATAAATAAACTACCTCCTATTTTTTCGGTGATGCACCGCGGATGACCGCGGGCGTCTGCCTTCTGCGCGGATATCACCGACGGACAATCTACCGATTCATGCATCCTGGCATCAGTAAACACTGAACAGCAGTTTCCCGTAACTGGGGAAGGGCCAGTATTTCTCGCCGGTAAGCATTTCTGCCTCGTCCACCGCCGCACGCAGAGTTTCCATCTTCGGAAGCACCTCGTCCCGCACCGCTTCAGAGGTTCTGACAATCTCTGACAGATCCTTTAATCCCGCCAGGGCATCTTCCAGGGCAGCGACCCGCTCCAGGATTTCATCCGTAAGCTCGGACAGGCGCTCCATGGTCTGCACCTCATAGCGGCACTTCACCTTGTCGCTGACGGACTGCATCAGAGAAACCGCGCTGGCCAGGCTGTACAGGTATTCCTCAATGGCCGGAAGGTAGTTCTTGCGCACCATATCCACCATGGTGTGGCCTTCAATGTTTACGGTCTTGCAGTAGTTTTCCAGCATGATCTCACATCTGGAATGCAGTTCTGTTTCCGTAAAGACCTTGTGGCTCATGAGCATCTTTGCGTTTTTCTCATCCAGCAGGTGAGGCATGGCATCCGCCGTGGTCTTTAAGTTGGACAGGCCGCGCACTTCAGTGGCTTCCTTCACCCACTCTTCCCCATAACCGTTTCCGTTAAAGAGGATGCGCTGGTGTTTTTTAATGGTTTCCCGGATCAGATCGTGCAGGGCACCTTCAAAGTCCTCTGCCTGCTCCAGCACGTCGGCGTACTGCTTTAGGCTTTCGGCCACCGCCGCATTTAACATGATGTTGCAGCAGGCGATGCTGTTGGAAGAACCCAGAGAACGAAATTCGAATTTGTTTCCGGTAAACGCGAAAGGCGACGTGCGGTTGCGGTCGGTGGTGTCTCTGGAGAACCGGGGCAGGGAATGCACGCCCAGCTTCATAATCACCTTTTCCTGTCCCTGATACGGAGTGTCATTTTTGATGGCATCCAGAATCGCTGTCAGTTCGTCGCCTAAGAACACCGAGATGATGGCCGGCGGGGCCTCGTTGGCGCCGAGACGGTGATCGTTGCCTGCCGTGGCCACGGACAGACGCAGCAGGTCCTGGTAATCGTCCACAGCCTGAATCACCGCGCATAAAAACAGCAGGAACTGGGCGTTTTCATAGGGCGTCTCACCGGGGGACAGCAGATTCATCCCGGTATCGGTGGCCATGGACCAGTTGTTGTGCTTGCCGGAGCCGTTGACGCCGGCGAAGGGCTTTTCATGCAGCAGGCAGACCATGCCGTGTCTGCGGGCCACTTTCTGCATGATTTCCATGGTCAGCTGGTTGTTGTCCGTGGCCACATTGGTGGTGGAATAAATCGGCGCCAGTTCGTGCTGCGCCGGTGCCACCTCGTTGTGCTCGGTTTTCGCCAGAATGCCCAGTTTCCAGAGTTCTTCGTTTAAGTCTTCCATAAAGGCCGAAACCCGGGGCTTGATCACGCCAAAATAGTGATCGTCCAGTTCCTGGCCCTTCGGCGGCATGGCGCCGAACAGGGTGCGTCCGGTATACACCAGATCGGGACGCTTTTCAAACATCTCCCGGTCGATCAGGAAATACTCCTGCTCCGGTCCGACACTGGTGCGCACGTAATTTACGTCCTTTCCAAAAAGCTTTAGGACCCGCTTGGCCTGGCGGTTTAAGGCCTGCATGGATCGCAGCAGCGGCGTCTTCTTATCCAGGGCGTCGCCTGCATAGGAGCAGAACGCAGTGGGAATGCAAAGGGTATGATCCTTGATGAATGCGTAGGATGTGGGATCCCAGGCGGTGTAGCCTCTTGCTTCAAATGTGGCGCGCAGTCCGCCGGAAGGGAAAGATGACGCATCCGGCTCGCCCTTAATCAGCTCCTTGCCGGAAAACTCCATGATAATGCCCCCATCCGGTGAGGGGGAAATGAAACTGTCGTGCTTCTCGGCCGTCACGCCGGTGAGGGGCTGGAACCAATGGGTAAAATGGGTTGCGCCCCGTTCCACGGCCCAATCCCGCATCTCCGCCGCCACAGCCTCTGCCACGGCTTCGTCCAGGCGCGTGTTTTCGTCAATGGTCTTCCGAAGGGAACGGTAGACATCCCCAGGCAGACGGGAGCGCATCACGCGGTCGTCAAATACCATGGATCCGAACAGTTCCGGTACATTCTGTTTTTTCATAGCATCCTCCTTTTCCTTTACAATTGACGTTTTCACATATCTCACTTTCACAAATCACAGGATGATTCTCTCGCCAATACCACGGACTCCAACTGCTCTCCTCCGCTTCCGGCGGCTCTCTTCAGCTTCCGACTGCTCTCCTCAGTTTCCGCTTTCGCCGTAATTGGAAAGCACGCGGGCGGAGGGGTCGGTGACATTGCATCCTTCCCAGTTTCGGTTGGGCATCCAGAAGTCTGTCACCATCTGCGACTGGCCCGAATAGTACTTTTCAAAGATCTCCCGGTAAAGCAGGGATTCCTTGGTAAATGGTCTGGCGTGGTGGTATTTCCGGATCTTTTCCTCATATTCCGCATCGCTGTAGCAGCTTTCGGCATAGGCCTCCAGGTCATCTTTTAAGGAATGGCCCACGGCATCCGAGAAGGCCGCTTTCTCGCGCCACATAATCCGGTCGGGAATCAGGTGATCTTCCTCAAAGGCCTTTCGAAGCAGATATTTGCCCATGCCGTAGCGGTTCATCTTCATGTCCGGGTGGATGGACATGCAGTACTCCACGAAATCCAGATCCCCAAAAGGCACCCGGGCTTCCAGGGAATTGACGCTGATACAGCGGTCGGCCCGAAGCACATCGTACATGTGGATCTCCCGGATCCGCTTTTCGGCTTCCTTCTGAAAGGCTTCCGCATCCGGAGCGAAATCGGTGTACTTGTAGCCAAAGATCTCATCGGAGATTTCTCCGGTCAGAATGACGCGCACATCCGAAGTCTCGTGAATCGCCTTGCACACCAGATACATGCCGATGGACGCCCGGATGGTGGTGATATCGTAGGTTCCCAGCAGATGGATGACGGGGTCGAGGGCGTCGATCACATCCTTTTTGGAAATAATCACTTCGTGGTGATCGGAATGAATAAAGTCTGCAACCTCCCGGGCGTATTTCAGGTCGATGGCGTCTGTATCCATGCCGATGGACCAGGTCTGAAGGGGTTTTTCGGACTGCAGGGCAGCGATACCGCAGACCAGGGAAGAATCCAGACCGCCGGAAAGGAGAAAACCCACCGGCGCATCCGCGTCCATGCGCTTTCGCACCCCCGCCTTCAGGCGTTTGCGGATCCCCGCCGTGGTCTGATCCATATCTTCCCTGCGATAAGCCTTCACCTCGGACAGATCCCGGTAACAGACAAAGGTTCCGTCTTTAAAATAGTGTCCCGGAGGAAAGGGATAAATCTGTGCGTCAAAGCCGATGAGGTTTTTCGGCTCGGATGCGAAGACATAGGTTTCATCCGGCAGGATACAGTAATACAGCGGACGAATGCCGATGGGATCGCGGGCCGCAATCCAGCTGTCTTCCTTTGCATCGTACAGAACCATGGCAAACTCGGCATCCAGCATGGCGAACATGTCCGTTTTATATTCCCGGTACATGGCCGGCAGAATCTCACAGTCGGAGTCGCTGATGAAACGGTACCCTTTCTGTTTCAGCTGCTCTTTCACCGGCCGAAAACCGTACATCTCACCGTTGCAGACCACATACAGCTCCGCTGACGCCCCATCCTCCGGCTTATGGCAGACGGTTCCATCAAAGGCAAAGGGCTGCATGCCCTCCGGGGTCAGACCCATGATGGACAGCCGGTTAAATGCCATCCAGCCGCCGGGAAGTTTAATAATCCGCCGGGCATCCGGTCCCCGGGAGGTGGTTTTTTCAATCGCTTCCGCAATAACCTGCTCACTTGTGCCGGTGCCGCAATATCCAAGTATGGAACACATTGGCGCCTCCTTCCTGTCCGTCTCCTCCATATGCCCGACAAAGCACAGAGTCGCGCTGCCACGGCATTTAAAAAGCTCTGAAAACAAAGAAAAAGGCGCCCTGGAGATTTCTCCAGGACGCCTTTGTCCTCTACGAGATCAAATCATACGCCAAGGCCCGCAAAAAAGTCAACCCTTTTTCAGATTGTTTTTTTACAAAGCCAATTTTGCCGCAATGAGTCAAAAGTGACAGGCACTTTTGACTCCGGGGGGGGGTGACAAAAAGGAGTCAAAAGTGACAGGCACTTTTGACTCACCGTGGATCAAAAGTGTCAGGCTCTTTTTCCACCTTACGGCAGTTTCACCGTAAACTGAATGGATTTTCCGTCCTTGCTTTCCGCCGCAATCGTGCCCTTGTGGGCATTGACGATGGCTTTGGCCACGGACAGGCCGATGCCGTATCCGCCGGTTTTGGTGCTGCGGGAGGAATCGAGACGGTAAAAACGCTCAAACAGCATATCCAGATTACCCTGGGGGATTTCATCCACCGTATTGTACACGGTAAGCACTTTTTCGTGGCCGATCTCGTGCAGCGACACCTGAATCAGTCCGCCTTCGTTGGAATACTTACAGGCGTTGTCCATCAATAGAGACAGCAGCTGCACCATGGATTTTTCTTCCGCGTCCACGAAGATGCCGCTGTCGATCTGGGTCTGCAGGCTGCGATTTCTCGCCTGGGCGACGGCATCGAAGGAATCCGCCGTCTCCTCCACCAGCTCCGAGAAGTTCAGGTGCTCGATGGAAAGCCGCGGCTGCTCTTCGTCCATCCGGGACAGGTAGACCAGCTTTTCAATCAGCGAGGACAGCCGGCTGATCTGGCGGCGGATGCTCTTGGTCCACTCGTTTTCGCCCTGCACCATCTCGATGACTTCCGTGTTGGCGGAAATCACGGACAGGGGCGTTTTCAGCTCATGACTGGCGTCGGTGATGAACAGTTTCTGCTTCTCGTAGCTTTCCGCCATGGGCGCTACGATTTTGCCGGAAAAGTAAAGCACCAGAAGGAACACCAGAAGCAGGCCGGCCAGACTGACCAGGATACTGGCAATCAAAAAAGTCCGAAAGGAATAGATTTCCTGGCTGGCATCCACAAAAATCACGGAAACCGCACCGTCGTCGGTAATCCGGTATACATAGCGGTAATCGTCCGCAAAGCCGTAGCGGCCGTCGTTGGAGGCTTTCGCATCCTCTGAGCCGTACTTCTCGTAAAGGTCCTCGGCGTAGTCTTCGGCGTCATCCTCGTCGATAGCTGCGATCCGATCCACAGAAACAGCTGTGATCTCGCCCTCCGCTGACAGATCCACCGTGAAGAAACGGGTGGAAAACGGCGTTTCGTCGTTGATCACATTCCCGAACACGCCGTTGCGGCGGTTGATCCGATCCCGGGATAGATTCCATTCGGAGGAATCATACGTCATATTGCCAGCATAAATTCCGTCGTCATCCGCATCGGAATCCAGCAGATCGTCGTTGTCGTCGTCTTCCGCATCGGAGCCTGGCAGATCATCGTAACTGTCGTCTCCTGCATCGGCGTCCGAATCTGCTGTTTCCCGAGGCGGTTCCATGGGCGTCATTCCCTCCGGCGGCATCTCGCCCCCAAGCATTCCGGCTCCCATATCCCCAGGCATGCCAAAGCCGCCCGGAAAACTTCCGCCGTTTTCCAGCAGAAGTTCCAGTTTGCTGTCTGCCGTGCGCAGAGCGCTGCGGTAGTTAAACAGGTTGATGGAGCCGATCAGAAGCACCAGAACTGCCACCACCGAAAGCATGGTCAGCCGGATGAATCTTCGGCGCAGGGTTTTAAACATGAAAACATCCTCTTCGCGCAGAAAACCGGTCTGCATCTGTTTACAGGGCCGATGTCTGCTTTCTGATTATCCAAACAGCGAAAAACGCTTTTTCGTATACTCTTCGCTGGAAATATCTTTGACCGTATAACCGGTGGGATCGATGGCGTTATGAATGGCGGCCGGATCCACCGGCTGCTCCGTCAGGAACGTGGCCTCGCCTTTGGCGTGGGAAGACTTTACCTTTTTTGCCTGTGGCAGCGCCCGGCGAAGGGTTTCATTGATATGCGTTTCACACATGCCGCAGGCCATACCATCAATTTTAACCGTTGTGAGAATCATCTGTCCGCTCCTTTGTATACTGTCCTATTTTACCATAACCGCGACGAGGACGGTGGGCATTTTATGCACACCGGACGACCGCGCATGATAACAAGCGCTTGCGCTTGTTATACCACAAGCGATGAAAGCGATGAACATTTATGTTCACCCCGGGGTCTATGTTTCGCTTCACCCCAGGGCCACATCCAGCGCCATCATCAGCGTAAATCCCAAGGCAAACATCACCACACCGATGTTGGAGTGCTCTCCTTCCGACATCTCCGGGATCAGCTCTTCCACCACCACGTAAATCATGGCGCCGGCGGCGAAACTTAACAAGTAGGGCATGGCCGGAACAATCTGTCCCGCTGCCAGAATCGTAAGCAGCGCGCCCACCGGTTCCACTGCGCCGGAAAGCACCCCTTCCCAAAAGGCTTTGCCCTTGCTTTGTCCCTCCGCCCGAAGAGGCATGGAAATGATGGCTCCCTCCGGAAAGTTCTGAATGGCGATGCCCAAAGCCAGGGCCAGCGCACCGCCGGCGGTAACCATTCCGGATCCGGACAGCCATCCGGCATAAACCACCCCCACAGCCATGCCTTCCGGGATGTTGTGCAGCGTGACAGCCAGCACCATCATCGTGGTGCGCGCCAGGCGGCTTTTGGGTCCCTCGGCTTTCTGGGCGTTCATGTGCAGATGCGGGATGACGCTGTCCAAAAGCAGCAGAAACAGGATACCCAGCCAGAAGCCAATGACCGCCGGAAGAAAAGCCAGGCGGCCCAGTCCCTCCGCCTGCTCCATGGCCGGCACCAGAAGGCTCCAGATAGACGCTGCCACCATGACGCCTGCGGCAAAACCGGTGAGAATGCGCTGGGTGGTCCGTCCCAGCTGGTTTTTCATAAAAAAGACGCACGCCGCACCGGCCGACGTGCCGAGAAGGGGAAGCAGAAGCCCCCACAAAAGTTCCTTGGTAAACATAGCCTCACCTTAAATGACATGAAATGAATGGATCTTCGTTTTTGTTAGTCTGCGCTAACAATGGATATATTACTCCAGTCATCTCCTTTTTTCAACCGGACCATCCTGTTTCCGGTGAGACTATGCTGCAGGCCACCGTTGGACCCGGATCTATGATTTGCAATGAGCCATGCGCGTCCGCTTCATTTCGTAATGAGCCTTGCATGGCAGACTCGCGAACGTTCCGTTCGCTCGTTGTCGCGGCGTTCACCGTATGCGTCTTCGCAGAAAACAGTTCCCGCAAACAAATTTGCGAGAACTGTTTTCTTTTATCCGCGCATTGCACATTGCTTATGCGCTTAAAGTTCACTGTTTACTGCCATCTGGTTGGAAATGGTGATTTCCAGGTTGCCGTTTCGGGTACGAAGTTCGTCGATAAACAGTTTTTCACGGGCCGGATCACGAAGGGTGATGTCGTAGGTCAGCTTGTAGACGCTGCCCATGTTGGCGGTTTTTACGGTAACCAGATTCGAGGTCAGGCAATACTCTTTCATAATGTCAGCGAAGACGTCGGTGTAATCTAAGTCTTCCGGAATGGTGATGCGAAGGTTCTTTTCACTGTGGTTTTTGTTTTCGCCCAGTCCCAGGAAGGTGTACAGCACCATCATGCCGCCGATCAGCAGGCCGAACAGGCAGGCATAAGCCAGGTAGCCCATGCCGGCGATCAGTCCGCAGCCCATAGCGAGAAAGATCATTCCGATGTCTCTCGCCGTACCCTGCGCGGAGCGGAAGCGAACGAGGGAAAACGCTCCCGCGACTGCAACGCCGGCGCCGATGTTGCCGTTGACCATCATAATCACCACACAGACGATCGCGGGCAGGAGGGAAAGGGTAATAACAAAGCTTTTCGTGTATCTGTTCCGATAGGTGTAAACCCAGCCTAAAAACAGGCCGACGAGGAGTGAAACAGCGATGCACAAAAGAAAGCTTGCAGGTTCAATGACGGCAGTGGCCGCCGTGTCGAAAATTCCGGAAAATAATGAGGTCATGAGGTTCTCCTTTCTTTACCTTCCGCCGGCAGCCGCCGCGATGGATCTGCGGGGCACAAAGGCCAGGGGCTTCTGCTGTCTTGCCGCGTTTCTCATACAGATGCGGCGAAAGGCATTTCCATACTTTGAAAACGAGGTTTTATAAATGTGATGCTTTGTCAGGAAACTCGTCAGCCACAGCGGAATCGCACCGGCGCATTTAACTTCCATCAGCACCTGCCCCTTCTGCAACAGCGGTTCGCCGCCCACGGGACTGTGCAGGTTCACGTCCGTATCTCTCCAGAGGATTTCCTGGTCAAAGGTCATGCGGAACTCGTGGTCGTCTTTTCCGTACCAGGCGTCCCGCTCGTAGGTCAGCAGCACGGCCGGGCGGAGGTTCTTATACAGATCCGCGGCGTAGGCCATCTCGGAAACGATCTGCCGGTCGGTGGCCGTGTACTCGTCCAGATACTTCTGACTGATGGCGTCCCGACGCTCCTTCGTGCAGCAGAACCGGACGGCTTCGTCCTCGCTCATGTGGATGCGGCGCTTGTAAACGATTCCTTCGTACTTCTTTTTCAGTTCCACGAAGATCGTCGTATCGGCGTTGGCCTGCACGTAACTGCGAAGCCGCATCTTCTCTTTGTAAACCGGGCCGTCTAAAGATCGGCGGGCTAAAATCCAGTCCGGCGTATCCAGATAGAGGCTGCGGATCGTGCTGTGTCCGTGGACGTCCGGCACCATGTGTTTTTTCAGTTCCGACATCAGAAGACGGTACTGCGTCGTGGAGAGCAGGAACTTAATTTCATATCTTTTAAAAGTCATCTGATCACTCATGGCGTTATCCTTTCTTCATCCCAATGGAGCTTTCTGTGCTCCCTTCGATGGTTGTATGATAACGGGCCAAACTAAAACGAACTTAAAAGTTTTCTTAAAGTTGAAAAAAATTCGATCGGATAGGGGAGCATTGCTCTCCCATCCGATCCGTTTTCCCCTGAGCCATGCGCGACAGACTCGCGAACGTTCCGTTCGCTCGTTGTCGCGGCATTCGCCGTATGCGTCCTCGAAGAACACAGCTCATGCAAACCAGTTTGCATCGTTGTGTTCTTCTCGTCCGCGCATGGCTCATTGCTTCGCGAAAAAAGTGAGAGGGAAACCCCTCTCACTTCACACTGCAGGTCTGCTGTTAACTATTTAATCTTATGGCGTTTCTTATAATCCTCCGCAATCGGTGCCAGCATGGCCTCATCGTCAAAGGCTGCCGACATTTCCATGGCGGATCCGCATGAGCGGGCACTGCTGACTAAGTTGGACATCACCCGATAATTCAGCTCTGTTCCCGCGCTGTCGTTTTCGTAGCGCACCGCCCGGCTGCGATCGACACCAAACCGGCCGGCCACTTCCACGGCATCGATATTCGCGCCCAGGAAGATGAATTCCCAATGGTGCTTTTCCTTTTTCTTCTCCACCATCTTCCGCACCTTCTCATAGGAGTATTTGCGGCTGGCGTTTTCCATGCCGTCCGTGGTGATGATAAACAGCGTCTTTTCCGGACGCTCGCTCTCCGGCATTTTCTTCTGCACTTGACCGATGTGGTCGATGGCGCCGCCCACCGCGTCTAAAAGCGCCGTGCATCCCCGGACGTAGTATTCCTTTTCCGTGATGGGAGCAACGGCCGCCAGTGCCTTCCGGTCGTGAAGCACTTCCGCCACGTCATCAAACAGGACCGTGGAAAAGATCGCTTCCCCCTCT
Source organism: Shuttleworthella sp. (assembly GCA_045544375.1). Taxonomy (GTDB): domain Bacteria; phylum Bacillota; class Clostridia; order Lachnospirales; family Lachnospiraceae; genus Shuttleworthia. The sequence continues at coordinate 34,723 of JAZPYY010000083.1, read as the reverse complement.
TCTTCCTTCTGTTTTTTCAGCATGGCATTGTAGCCGCCGATGGTATCAGACTCCAGTCCTCCCATGGATCCGCTGCGGTCTAAGATGAACACGATTTCCGTTAACCCTTTTTTCATGATCTGCCTCGCTTTCTTCATTACCTGTTTTCAGTCCGGCTGCCTGAAGCACCTTTCCGATTGCAGGTTCAGTATAAAAGGAAAGCGAACCCAGATGGTCGCCTGGGAAGCGACAATTGCCTTACGCTCCCAGAAGCGGCTCGTCGTGCTCGAACAGCGCCAGGTTGATGGTGTAGGCATCGTAGACGCCGTTTTCGATGAAGTATTCGATGATCAGATCAAACCGGCTGCTGGGCGACAGCGCATAGCCGGCCCGAGCCAGAAGATCTTTGGTCTCATCCAGATTCAGCTGCAGCGCCAGTGCAAAGGCCACCGCCGTATTTTTCTTCGGCTGGTAGTGGGCGTTGCTGCGAATCTTAGAGAAAAGCTTGCGGTCCACGTTGGCCCGTTTGTATACATCGGTCTCCGAAAAGCCCTTGGCATCAATCCAGTAAAAAAGGCTTTCCTGCCAGGTATCCGCCAGATGGGAAACCGCCTCGTCTAAGGTTTTCTTCGGCCGGGGTGCGGATCCCGCTGCAGGACGCGGCGGTGCGCCGGCCGCAGCCGGTTGAGAAAACATGGCGCCGGACACAGGAGGACGCATGGCAGCATCCGCATCCGGCCTTGCATGGAATTCCCCCGGGCGCAAAAGGGGCTCTGGACCCTGGGACAGTTCTTCCGCCTCATCCCAGTCTTCCTCGCTCTCCTTTTTCCGTCGGTGGAACAGATCGCCAAGTCTTCTGCGGCGGCGTGAATCGGGCTCCTCTTTCGCAGACGCAGCTGCATCGGAAGGCATGTTGGCGGATGGTGCGGCATACGCTGCAAATCCGGCTCCTTTCCATCCCCCATCGTTTCTCTCCCGGCGTGCAGCAGAGGCCATGCCATAGCCGTATTCTGCCGCCATCTTTTCCGCGACTTCGCGTTCTTCGATGAAGCTTTTGACGTTGTCGAAGATCTGTCCGGACAGAACAAAGGAGGCCGGGTCAAAGACCACCAGGGTGATGTCCATTTCCACCACAGAAAGAAATGCGCGAATCTCGGATACGGCGATGTCCAGCGCTTCATCCTTGGGAAAGCCGTAGGTACCGGTGGAGATCAGCGGAAACGCGATGCTCTGACAGTTCAGTCCCTGGGCCAGACGAAGACTGTGCCGGTAACAGGACCGCAGCACGTCGCGCTCGCCTTCTCCTCCGCCGGTCCACACCGGACCCACCGTGTGAATCACATATTTCGCCGGCAGCGCAAACGCAGGTGTTACAGCGGCTGTTCCGGGGGAGATGTTTCCGATCTTTTTCCGCGCCGCAAGCATCTCTTCTGCACCGGCTGCAGCATAAAGCGCACCGTCCGAACTGCCTCCGCAGATGGGCAATGGATTGGCGGAGTTGACAATGGCATCCGCCTGCATTTTTGTGATGTCTCCCCGAATAATCGAAAAAGCCATTCGCTTCTTCCTCCTGCTTTATATTCCCATACTCCCGATAGAATCTTTAGAATCTTGCAGAGAAGGCCATTCTGCTTAAACAGAATGGCCTTCTTAACACTCAATCTCCTACAGCTGCTGGATCGTTTTTAAACTGCTCTTAAACAGGCTGTAGTACTGCCGTCCGCGGGTCGCTCCGAAGCTGTGAACAAAACTGCGGTACAGTCCGGCGTAGTTGGTGGAATTGCCCGCAAAGATGATATCTTTGATGCGGTCCGCATCCGCTGCCGGATAACCCAGATAGCCTAAGAACGCCCCGATAAAGGCGTCCGCCCGCTGATCCTTTCCGTCCAAAAGCCGTCCGGCCAGCCGCTGCTGCCATTCCCGGTCTCCCCGAAGGACCTGGTAGGCGGCGTTGCCGTCTTCCGAACCAAGCACGTGCACCAAGGCTTCGTGGTACTCCCCAAGACCCTTTGCCGGCAGTGCGGCGCCTAAGGCCTCGATGAATGCTGCGACGCTTGGATGCAGATTCCCGTCTTCGTCAAAGACCGGCGGCAGTTCCGTTTCGGCGCTGACCGCGGTCAGCTCCAGGGCAACCTCTTCCGGGGTCTTCGTCACGATTTCCGGCGTTTCAGATACAGATGCGGACTCGTCCTGTTTTTTGGACTTGTCCTTTTTCTTCTTTTTCTTCTTCTCGCCGTCCTCGGTCTTGCCTTTTTCGGAACGGTCTGCCTTCAGCGTTTTCTGCTTTTTGCTCTTGGAAGGCTTTTCTTCCGGGGTTTCTGCCAGAGCAGCCGCTTCCGCAGAGGCCGCTGTTTCCTCAGATCCCTGCGCCTTTGTCACGGCCGCCTGTGCCTGCAGCAGTTCGTCAGTCTGCCGCGTATTCTCCGCTGCTTCCGACGATTTCTGCTTGCGGTTTCGGGCTTCCGTGTTTTTGTCTTCCGCTTTCGCAGCAGCCTTGGGCGAATCCTTTGAAACCTTCGAAACCGCGTTCCTTGCCGTTTCCGGTTTCGTGTTTTTCACTTCCGCCGCAGCTGTTTCCTTCGCCTTGCCTTGCGCCGCATTCTGCGAAGCGCTGTTTGCGGCCGCAGGCTTCGATGCTGTCGGAGAAGATGCGGTCTGGGCATTCTTCTTTGCCTGTGTCAGATACGCCGGCGGCGTGGAACGGTTCTGACTGCGGGACGAATAACGCACTCCTCCGCGGGATGTTCTCCGCGCGCGGGGCGTGCCGGTCTGTACCGAAGTCCGGCTGATCTTGATCCCTTCCACCGTCCAGTAACGCACCACCGGATCATAACCGGTGTCGTTGGACAGAATGATGAACGTATCTCTCGGATGACGCGCGATCAGGGCGCCCAACTGGGATACCAGCTGGAAATCCAGCGCGTTCGTTCCTGTAAAGCAGCGCTTCCAGATCACCTGATTTTCCCTGGCCGTCAGCTGACTGATGCTGGCCACGGACATGTTGGCGCTGTTTTCGGTATAGAAGACAAAAATCTGATCCCGGTTTCCGAGATCCGAAATGGCCCCTACCCAGGCATCGTTTAGGTTTTCGCTGTCCACAAGGTAGATCGTTTTGCTTCCGAATCCAAAATCGAACTCCATCTCTTCTCACCTCCTTTCCATTCTTTATATGATTTGTTTTCGCCGCTCCTTCGACGCAGAATGCCTGTGACGGCACTTCCCTTTTATCCGGATGCATGCGCCTTATTCTGTCGTCCCGCAGACCGGCAAAACAATCCGCGTAATCATAACATATTTCACGAAAAAAGAACAGACCCGACCCATGTGCCCCGGTGCATCACACCCACCGTTTCCAGCGCCTCATTCCACAGCACCAGATCTGCCTGCCGGCCCTCGGCCAACACGCCGTAGCGGTCCGAAACACCGATGCTTTTGGCCGCATTTTCCGTGGCGCAGCGGATGGCGGTTTCCAGCGGAATGCCCATTTCTTTCACCACCGTGCGCACCATGTCCGGCAGGGTGGTCACCGATCCGGCCAGGGATCCTGCACCCTCTCCGGCGGCTTCGCTTAATACCGCGGTTTTTCCCTGCACGGTGACCGGCAGTCCGCCCAGGGTATATTCCCCGTCGCCCATACCTGTCGCCCGCATGCTGTCGCTGATGAGAACGATGCGTTCCTCACCGATGGCCGCAAAGGTCGCCCGCACCGAAGCCGGATGCACATGGATGCCGTCGCAGATCAGCTCCGCATCCACCGACGGGCTGTCAAATACCGTGCCCACGGTGCCCGGTTCCCGGTGGGTAAATCCACGCATGGCGTTGTACAGATGCACCGCATGACAGGCGCCGGCGTCCACCGCGTTTTTCGCCGCGTCATATCCCGCGTCCGTATGGCAGAGGGACACCTTCGCACCGGTCTGTGTCACATGGCGGACAAAGTTCTGCACATCCGCCGGATCGTTTTCCTCCGGAGCCAGTCCGATGAAGGAAATCAGCCCTTGGGAAGCCTTCCAGAACCGGTCAAACAAGGCGGTGTCTGCTTTCACGATGTTCTTCGGATCCTGAGCGCCGCACTTTTTCGGGCTGATGAAGGGGCCTTCCATGTTGATGCCCACAAGATCCGCATAGCTGGCGTTGGCAGTGTATTCTGACACATCCGCAGCGCGTTCCGATCTGTTCGCTGCACGTTCCAGCCCATCCGCTGCGCGCTCTATCCCATCCGCTGCGCGCTCCATCTCATCCGCGGCGCATTCCGACACATCAGTGACTCCCAAAGTTTCTCTGCGAAACCGGGCCATGTTCTCCAGCACCTGCTCCAGATCCTCCGCCGGCAGTGTCATGGTTGCCGGGCAGATGGCGGTCACGCCGATGGATGCTTCATAGGCCGCAATGGTCTGCAAAGCTTCCGGCGTTCCGTCGCAGACGTCCGCTCCCATGCAGCCATGGAAATGAATATCCAGCAGGCCGGGGAAGCAGTATGCTCCGCCGCAGTCCAGAGTTTCGGCATCATATTTAGAATCATTTTCTAATTTGTTGGCATCATCCTGCTGTGACAGCCAGATCCGTTCAATCCGGTTCTCCGTCACAAGAAGGGACCCCGGAACAAATTGATGTTCCGGGGTAAAAATGCGCACATTGGTAAGCAAAGTCTTTTTCATCGTTTTCACCAGGTGGCTTGGTTTGCTTTGTCTTCTGCCAGGATCCGCCGCGGGATGATCCTTCGCCGATCTGACCCGCAGCATCCTGCAGGACATACCTAAGCAAGCGTGAAGGTCTTCATCTCCAGTTTTCCGCTGCCGTCAAAGCGCACATACAGCGGCATCTTCTCCACGGAGGCATTCTCATTTGCGTCTGCCTGGGCCGCCATGGCCTGGGGATCGATGCCGGTGGTGACTTCCGTCCAGTCTTCCGAACCATCGAACAGAATGGTCGCACAAGCCGCGCCTTCCATGGAGGAAGAAATGGTCAGGGCACCCTTGGCCTTGCCGCGGATAACGAAGGACACCTGCTTCGTGTCTGTCATATCAAAGTAACGCCAACCGATGACGCTGCCCTTCTTAATATCCGTCACATGGCACTCCGGCGCGCTGGTCTCAGTGTCCACGTTGATTTCGTAATCCACGTCTGCCGGTTCCGCCGGATTATAATCGGAGCCGTCCTGCACCACCTTGGGGTTGCCAAACATGGGATTTCGCTTGCCGAACATGCCCGGGCCGTACAGCACGCAGCAGATGGCAGCCGGATAGGTGCCGATACCGGACAGGGGACCGCCGTTTAATCCGCAGCTGGTGACGCCCACGGGATCGATGGATCCGTCTTCATGAATGGTCACCGGTTCGGCCACGCCCTGACGACTGAACATGCCGCCGTGCGTCATGCGGTGGTCAAAGATGTACCACTGCCCCTTCACACAGACCAGGCCGCCGTGATTGTTTCCGCCGGGATAAATGCAGTCCGTCATGGTGCGGCCCTGATAGCCGATCTCACTGGTGGAGTGGATGCGGCCGCGATGGGTGAAGGGACCCATGGGACTTTTTGCCGTGGCGTAGTTTAAGCCGGTCTGATCGCTGGTGGGATACACCAGGTAATAGGTGCCGTTGATCTTTCGGGCGGAAGCGCCTTCAAAGAAGGAAGGCTTGTTCATGTCCCAATCCGCCGGCAGCACCACCACCGGACCGTTGATGACGGTGAGCATGTCCGCCGGATCCAGTTCCATCACAAAGCAGCCCTTGATCTCGTGGCCGTACTGACCGTTGGAAGCCTGACCGCTGCCGGTGTACAGATACACCCGGCCGTCGTCATCCACCAGCACACCCGGATCAAAGGTGAACCAGTCATCCGGACCGATGCCGTAAATGCGGCCATCCGGCATGTGCACGTCGCCCAGATACTCATACTTTCCGGCGGGCGTGTCGCAGACAGCCACGGAAATGATGCTGGAATTGGCAACGAAATAGAACAGGTAGTACTTGCCGTCCGGACCGTGCACCACGTCCGGTGCGTAATACACCTCCCGCACCACGCCGTCCGCACAGGCCGGAGGGTCTGCGCTCATAAGATTGGAAACCAGTTTCTGTACCGGGTTTTTACTTTGAGGTTTGATTCTGCCCGTATTCCACGGCGTCTGATCCTTACGGAAAATCACGCCCTCATACCGCCAGTCGGACAGGTCGTCCTCCGGGCAGGACCAGGCCACGTAATCGTTCACGCAAAAACTCTTGCCGCCGGCCATGTCATGGCTGCCGAAGATGTACAGCCGCCCGTCAAACACCCGGGGCTCACCGTCCGGAATGTACTCCCAGAGCGGCAGATACGGATTAAAAACCTGTCGTTTCATTTTTCACTTCCTCCTCTATTGTTTCTATTCTCGCCTCTTCGATGCGGGGTGGTTTCTGGTTAAAAATGGGGCTCTGTGCCCGTTTTTTCTTCAAAAAATCCCGTTTTCTTTCGATCTTCGCTTGCGGGGTGATTTTTCGCCGAAAAACGGGGCTCTATGCCCATTTTTTCGCTGATAATCACCGCCGATTGCTCCGTCTCCAGATCTTCATTTTCTCGGCTTCCGCAATCAGCTCATCCCGGAAATCCGGATGAGCGATGGCGATGATCTCCTCCGCCCGCTGCCAGATGGTCTTTCCCTTCAGATCCGCGATGCCGTATTCCGTCACCAGATACTGCACGCAGGTGCGGGGATCCGTGGCAATGGAACCGGCGGAAAGGGTGGGCACAATGCGGCTTTTCACGTTTCCGTTCCGATCCGTCATGATGGAGGACAGGCAGATAAAACTCTTTCCGCCCTTGGACGCATAGGCCCCCAGCACAAAATCCAGCTGGCCGCCGGTACCGGAAATCTGGCGCGATCCGGCAGATTCGGCGTTCACCTGGCCGTACAGGTCCACGTCCACCGCATTGTTGATGGAGATGAAATTGTCGATGGATGCGATAACCGCCGTGTCGTTGGTGTAATCCGCCGGCGCAGAGCAGATATCCGGATTGCGATCCAGATAGCGGTACAGTTTATCCGTACCGGCTGCAAAAGCAAACACCTGCTTTCCATCATCCTGAGGCTTAAAGCGGCCCGTGATCTTCCCGGCCGCTGCCAGATCCGCATAACCGTCCACGAACATCTCGGCGTGGGCCGACAGATCCTTCAGATCCGACTGGGCAATCATGCTGCCGATGGTGCTGGGCATGGTACCGATGCCCAACTGGATGCAGACACCATCCGAAATCTGTTCCGTCACAAGCCGGGCCACGGCGCGATCTGCTTCGGAAGGTTCGCCGGCTGCGGCCAGCGAAGCCACCGGCGGATTGGACCCTTCCACCACCAGATCCACGTCCCGGATGTTAACGGTGTTGTCCCGCCCAAACACCCAGGGCAGATTCTCGTTCACTTCCACCACGACCTTTTTCGCCACGGAAAGCATGGCTTTGATCTGGGACGCGGACAGGCCGAAATTAAAATCCCCATTCTCGTCCATGGGCGTCACCTGAAACATGGCCACGTCCACCGGGGCTCTGCCCTCCAGGTAAAACCGGGGAATTTCGGAGTAGCGAAGGGGAATATAGCATCCCATACCCTTCTCCACAATCTTCCGGTCCACACCGGTGCAGTGCCAGGTGTGCCAGGTGAAATGCTCCCCCGCGTCCGGGGCCTTGCAGATTTCAGGCATCCACATAGTCACACCGCCGCGCACGGTCACATCCCGTAATTCATCCTTCCGCGCCGCAAGAGCAACGTCCAGGGCTGCGGCATGATTACAGCACCAGCCATAATCCACAAAATCGCCGCTCTGAACAAGCCGCGCGGCCTCCTCAGCCGACACGAGCTTCTCGTGATACATTTTCTGAACATTCATATTATCGATTCCTTTTTCCTTTTATAGCAAGACGTGCGTTAAGATTTGACTTAGAGATTATACCATAAACACCATGAGGAAAACACATCCAAGATGTGATTGACGACGGCATAGGATGACAGATGCGAAGCAGAAAACCTCAGAAAAAAAAACACGAACGGCGACCGGAATCTAAGCGAGCATGTGCAGGAGCATGCAGAGCGAACCATAGGCAGGACGCGCAGGAGGCGCGAGCATAGCGGAGCCGGCGGAGGATTGTCTGAGCGCACTTTGTACACTTGCCCGAAGGGCAATAAAACAAAGTGCGCGAGTTCCCGGAGCCGGCGACCGATAGGCGGCGCTAGCGCCGACAAGCGGTCAACGTGTTCGCGAGCATGTCCTGCGCAGCTCGCGTAAGAAGACAGACGGACGCGCCTGCCTTTGCAGAACGCGCCCGCCTGTCGGATGCCGAAAAAATATACTCTTAGCAGCTTTCCATATTCGCTTTCCGGAAAGCCTCTTCCACCGCCGCAAACCTTGCGCTCTTCTCTTCCTCCGTTCCCGGCAGCTGCGGTGCCATCGCCTGCCCCCACGCCGCCGCAAAGGGCGTATTGGGCATAAACACCACCATCTGGTTCATGGAAGCCTGGAAATCCACCTCCGGCACCAGCTGCTTCATGATCTCGTTCACCGCCGGATCTCGCAGCACCTTGGCGATGGGCGAAGCGACAGTCAGGCCGTAGGGGTTGTAGCAGTGCACCTGCACGTCGGCGCACAGGCGGATATCCTCTGTGGACGTTCCGGCCAAAATCTGATACAGTCCCGGCTCTGTGGCCCACTGTCCCAGGCGCATGTCAAAGGAGGCCAGATCCCTCTCTTCCAGTTCAAAGCGCACCGCAGTCTTCTCCCCCGGTGCCAGGAACACCTTCTTAAATCCCTTCAGCTCCTTCACCGGCTTGTCGATGGACGCTTCCGGATCGGCCATATACAGCTGCACCGCTTCGCTGCCGGCCATCTTGCCCGTGTTCTGAACCGTCAGTTCCACGCAGAGCTTTTCGCCCCACTCAAAATGCACATCCTCTGCCACATGCAGATCCGATAATTCAAAGGTGGTATAGCTTAATCCGTGGCCAAAGCAGAACAGGGGCTTAATTCCCTTCAGGTCATAGTAGCGATAGCCCACGTAGATGCCCTCGCCGTAGTTTAATTTCATGCACTCGCCGGGGAAATTGCCATAGGTGGGGGTATCCGTGTAGCGCCGGGGATAAGACAGGGGCAGCTTACCGGAGGGATTGACGTCGCCGAACAGGATGTCCGCCGCTGCCTGACCGCCCGCCATGCCGGGAAGAAACACGCACAGAACGGCGTCGATATCCTTCTCATAGGCGGAAATATCCACCGGTCCGGCGATATTCAGCACCAGCACCACCGGCTTTTTGGCGGCCTTTGCGTCGGCCAGGGCCTTTTCCATGGCCGGCACGTCTTCCGGCTCCATCATCATATCCGGCCGGTCCGCGCCTTCCTGTCCGTTGGCGCCGATGGTTACCACCACCACGTCTGTGGCATCGGTGATTTCCTCAAAACTGACCCGGTCAGCCCCGGTTTTTTCCGCTGTGGCGTCAACCATGCTGGTCTCCAGCACCGTATCCACTTCCGCAGATCCCGCGCCGCAGGGGGCAAATTTCTTCGAACGCTTCCCGTAAAAAGCCACGCCCGTCTGCTTTGACAGAGGCAGCAGGCCGTTGCGGTTGCGCAGCAGGGTGATGCCCTCGCTGGCGGCGTCATAGGCAGCCTTCATGCTCTTTTCCACATCAATGGCGTCCTGGTGGGCGCCGGTCATCAGCGGCATCTGCAGCAGCACCTTTAAGTAGTTGGTGCAGGCTTCGTCTAAAATGGCATCCGTCAGAATGCCCTTCGCATAGGCCTCCTTTATGGGGCCGATTTCCCGGGGACCTGGCATGGCCACGTCGTTTCCGGCCAGCTGGCCTTCCACCCGGTCATACACCGCGCCCCAGTTGGACATGACAAAGCCGTCAAAGCCCCATTCGCCCCGCAGCACATCCCGCAGAAGCCAGGAGTTCTGGGCACAGGGTTTGCCGTTGATGGAGTTGTAGGCCGACATGACGGTTTTGCAGCCGGCTTTGACACAGGCTTCAAAACCCGGCAGATAGATCTCCCGCAGGGCGCGCTCGGAAACGTGTTCGTCCACACCCATGCGGTCGGTTTCGGAGTTGTTGGCCGCAAAGTGCTTTACGTCGGCAATCACGCCGGTGGACTGGATACCCTCCACAAAGGCCGGGGCCAGGGAGGAAACCACACAGGGATCTTCGGAATAGCCCTCGAAAATCCGTCCGCCTCTGGGATCCCGGTGAATGTTGACGTTGGGCGTACCCAGAAGCACATCCACGCCGCAGACTAAGGCCTCCTCACCTAAGGCTTCGCCGCAGGCGCGGATGACTTCCGGATTCATGGTGGCACCCAGCAGCATTCCCGGCGGATAACAGCCCAGCTTTCGGTCCGCCGGACGGGTTTCATCCAGAATTTCCGCAATCCGCTGTGTATATTTGGAATAGGCCATGGCGGCGACGGTAAAACTTTCCATGGGCTCTTTTAAGGTTTCGCCGTCAACTTTGCCCTCGTTTTCTTCCTTCGCCATAAAGGCGGCCTCAAAGCCCATCTGCATGGTGTTAAATCCGGTGCCTCCGTCCAAAAAAAGGGGGGCCGGAATGCCATGGGCCTCGTTTACGCCGGCGCGGAAGGGGGTCGTTCCGGTGAGAAGAAGCATTTTCTCCTCCGGGCTCATTTCCGCCAGAATCTGTGGAATGGAAGCTTCGTTTGTCAGCTGTGTCGCCATGTCTGTCTCCTTAAAAGATGAATGTAATGGGCGAAGTGCCTGCCGTTTTTCGGACCGTCCGATCCGAGAAGGGCATCGCGCCGTTTATATTCATTCTACAGATCAGCCCTGATCCGGTCGTGCACAGGTTTGCCCGAAAAACATGACAAATTTGCGCTTTTGATATATGATCGTTCTGTTCAGAAAGGAGGCGCGCCATGGGCCGTGAAGAGTATGAAGTCATTGCTCACAACCCGATGCATTTTACGCTGTTTCTGGTAAATGTGCTGTACCGCTCCCTGCATCTGCACCGGGAGTTTGAAGTTGCCTGCGTTCTGGAAGGCTCCGTAAATATCACCTGTTCCGGGATCACCTCGGTGGTTTCGGAAGGAGAGCTTTTTATTGTCAATCCCTTTGAAGCTCACGAGCTGAAAGCATCTGAGCCGGCGCTGCTGCTCTTTCTTCAGGTAGCACCTGATTTTTTTGCGGGGTATTATCCCGAAGTGGAAGCGTTGCTGTTTGACCAGCATGTCATCCGGATCTCCGATGCCATCAACCGTTACGGCCTTGGCAATCTGGTTCAGACCGCTGACTGTTTCTTCCGGAAACCCGATCTTTACGAAATGGTCTGCGTTACAGCCATTAATGCGCTGTTTCTCCACCTGTTTTCCACGCTCCCCCATCACCGGCTGACGGCCTCCGAGCAGTCTGCCCGCCTTTCGCGGGGCGGCCGCATGAGTGAACTGCTGGATTATATTGACGCTCACGCTTCGGAAAAACTGCTGCTTTCAGACCTGGCAAAGGAACGGCATGTCAGCATGTATCACCTGTCCCATCAGTTTCGGGAAGAATACGGTATGTCCTTTCAGGAATATCTCTCCCGCACCCGCTGCGAAAAAGCGCGTCAGATGCTGCTTCTGTCCGATCGTTCGCTTTTGGATATCGCCATCGCCTGCGGCTTTTCCGACCCCAAGTATTTCAACCGGGATTTTGCGGCTCGATACGGATGCAGCCCCAAAAATTACCGCAAAAACATGCTCAGCGCGGCCCTGCCCGTCCAGCAGCGTTCCATGCTGACGACCCAAGAACGCCTTTCTGCAGAGTCATCCGTCATTTTTCTGGACCGGTTCCGCGAGCGGCTGCCTGATATCTGGCAGAATGATGTTCAGTTTTAGGGGATTGTATTCCCTTTTCATGGTTTTTTGGAACAAGGTCTGCTATAGTAGAAACGTTAAAAGACTGTCACCTGGTCTGGATGATGAAAGCCGACGGTTACCATCCGCCGTCCTTGCATCCGCCATCACTTTATAAGGAGCAACTTATGTCTGAGCCTTTCTATCCGCTGCTTTTTGGCGGCGATATCAACGTATATTCCGTAGCCCGCGCCTTCCACGAGGCCTACGGCATCAAATCCACCGCCTACGGCAAATATGCCTCCGGCCCCTGCGCCCGCAGCAAGATTATCGATTACCGGGTGTGCGAAGACAATGAGGATGAAAAAGCCTTCGTCCGCAACGCCACCGCCTTTGCCGAAGAACACACCGACGGCAAGGTGTTTGTCATCGGCTGCGGTGACGCCTACGTGCGCTTAGCGGCGGAAAACGCCGAGTTCCTGCCGAAAAACTGCATCGTGGCCACCGTCTCCGGCAACCGGATGCGCCGTCTCACCGACAAGGAAAAGTTCTACGCCACCTGCGACGAATACGGCATCGACCATCCGGCCACCGTTTCCTGGCGTCCGGATATGGGACACGATTTTGATCTGCCCTTTGAGCCGCCCTACATCTGCAAGCCGGCCAACTCCGTCAGCTATTGGGAGCATCCCTTCGAAGGCAATGACAAGGTCTTTCTGCTGCCGGACAAAGACGCTTTGTGTGACGTTTTAGACCGCTGCGCCGGCGCCGGCTATCCCGATGCCATGCTGATTCAGGACCGCATCCCCGGCGACGATTCCGCCATGCGTGTTTTAACCTGCTATTCCGACCGCCACGGCAAGGTGGTGATGATGTGCTTAGGCCACGTGCTCTTAGAGGAGCACACCCCCCACGGACTGGGCAACCACGCCGTGATCCTGACAGAGCCGCTGACAGACAAAACCCGTGCCCTGTGCGATAAAATCCGGGGCTTCTTAGACGACATCGGCTACGTCGGTTTCTCCAACTTCGACGTGAAATACGACGAGCGCGACGGCAGCTTCGCCGCCTTCGAAATCAACTGCCGCCAGGGCCGCAGCAACTACTACGTCACCGGCGCCGGCATGAACATCGCCACCCTTCTCGTCCGCGACTACATCGAGCAGGAAGAGATCCCCTTCACCATGGTGGAGGAAGAAAGCCTCTGGGCAGTGGTTCCCAAAAAGGTGTTAAAGCGCTTCATCGCGCCGGAATACCAGGATAAGATGTTTGCGCTGATTGAAGCGGGCAAGAGCACCAACTCCTTGATTTACAAGGGTGACCGGGGTATCCTGCGCCGGATCTGGGTGCGCCACAACATCAACAGCCACAAGAAAAAGTTTGCCAGATATTATCAGAGAAAAGACCGTCCCAACGAGCTGATGGTTCAGTAAAAGCGAAATGAGTATGGAAACAAAGGAACAAAACCGGGATCTTCCTGCGGAGGCAAAACTCGGCGTCTTAGGCGGCATGGGGCCCCAGGCCACCCAGCTGTTTTACCAGTGGCTCATCGACCACACCGACGCCTCCTGTGACCAGGAACACATTCCCACACTGATTTTAAGCGATACCCAGATGCCGGATCGCACTGCTGCCATCCTTTCCGGAAAGACGGATGCGGTGTATCACCGCCTGCTTTCGGACTGTCAGCTTTTGATCAACGCCGGCTGCACCGCCATCGCCATCCCCTGCAACACCTCCCACTTTTTTGCGGATCCCCTGCAGGAAGCGATTTCCGTTCCGATTCTGCACATGCCCCGGTTAGCCGCTGCCGAAGCTGCACGCCGGCTGGGGGGACAAAAAGGGCCGGTGGCTGTGCTGGCCACTGACGGCACCATTCAGACCGGTGTTTACGACCGGGAACTGGAAGCCATGGGCCTTACGCCCTGGCATCCCGACGAGAAAACCCAGGCGGCCGTCATGCATCTGATTTACGACGTGATCAAAGGCGGCTCCACCGGCACCCGGGGAGATTTTTCCGCCATTGACGCCGCCGTGCGTTCCGCCGGCTGCCGTCTGGCCATCTTAGCCTGCACGGAACTGTCCGTCTACCGGCAGAATCACGGGCTGGACAACAGTTTTTACCTGGATGCCATGGAGATTCTGGTGGACGAATGCGTTCGCCGGTTTTCATAAAAAAGGAGTACGTATGGCCAGAAACAGAAAAAAAGACACGCTGTGGCTGGATGATGAAATGAGCTGGCGGCCCACCGGCCTCTTTGCTGTATTATTTGCCCTTGTGCTGCTGGTGGCCCTCATCTGGGGCGCCGGATTCATCTTCTTCCGCACCCATTTTCTGCCCAACACCACCGTGGGCGGCATCGAAGCCAGCTTTCAGAGCGCATCCGGCATCCAGCAGCAGTTAAACGCCATCATCAACAAATACGATCTGACGGTCTTAGACCGCTACGACAACGAAATCTACCTGGACGAGGAAGACATTTCCTACGGTTTCAAATCCGTCACCAAGGCTTCCCAGTCCGAGCAGATCATCAAGGAGCAGGACGCCCTGCGCTGGCCGCTGGAATTCTTTGAGGAGCACTCTCTCCCCTTAGATGTCACCTATGACAGGGAAGCCGTGCTGGATAAGGTCAGAACCTACGCCGAGAAGTTCCCGGAACCCCAGAACGCCTACATCAACATCACCGACACCGATTACGAGCTGGTTCCGGAAGTCTGTTCCGTCGATGTGGACAAAACCATGGCCGCCGTGGAACTGGCGCTGCAGACTCAGGTGCGGGAAATGGATCTTCCCGAAAGCTGCTACATCGAGCCGGAAATCCTGTCCACCGACGAAAGCCTCACCAACCTGGCCGATCAGCTGGAACGCTATCTTTCTATGACCGTAACCTATAACGTGCCCGGAGAAAACATCGTCCTTGGCCGTGCGGACATCATCAAGATGCTGTTCATCTGGGACGGCATGGTGCTGATTAACGAAGATGCCGTGGGCGAATACGTGCAGCAGCTGGCCTACCGTCTGAACACCTATGGAGACGACCGGCAGTTTGTCACGGCCGCAGGCGACACCATCACCATCGGCGGCGGTGATTACGGCTGGGTGGTTTCCAAGGCAAAGGAAAAAGAACAGCTGATGGCGGATCTTTACGGCGGCGTAAGCGTCACCCGGGACATGACCTGGGAACAGACCGCCTGGGGCCCCATCGCCTCGGATATCGGCGGCACCTATCTTGAAGTGGATTACACCAACCAGTACATGTACTACTTTGTGGATGGGGTGTGCGTCTACAGCAGCGACATCATCTCCGGTAACTTAAACCGCAATTCCGGATCGCCGGACGGCGTGTTCAAGATTGTTTACAAGCAGAAAAACGCCGTGCTGGTGGGCGAAGACTACAGCTCTCCGGTGGACTATTTCCTGCCCTTTGCCTACAACGTGGGCTTCCACGATGCCGACTGGCAGAGCGCCTTCGGCGGACAGCTGTATCTGTCCCGGGGCTCCCACGGCTGCATCAACTGCCCGGATGCCACAGCCCAGTATCTGTATGAAAACGTGGCCCAGGGCACGCCTGTGGTGGCCTACTACCGGCACGCCGTCTCTCTGACCAACGACGTGGCCCGGATTTCCAACGCCTACTCCTACGTACGACCGGAATAATGTATTGGTTTTTCAATTGGATGGAAGGGGCGTCGCGGATGATATGTATGTTTTCCGGGACGCTCTCGCTCCGAGCCTCGCAGCAGCGGACGCTAAGGCTCCCGCTTGCGCGGATCGCCAAGCGCCGGCGCTCGTTACGGCCCGGAAAACATACATATCATCCTGCGACGCCGATCCTTCGCTCCGAATTGAAATCGGGTCAGGCCGGGTCAGCTGCTTTTCGTTTCCGTATGTGGAAATCACAGTAGCTCCTGCACCTGATGCAGGCCGTATTTTTCTATCATCGCCATGCCTTTCTCATAGGCTCTGTCGTTGGCGATCTGGGCCGGATTATGGGCATCGATGCCGATGACCACATCGTTTTCCTCTTCCCCCGCAATGGCAAAGAAGCGGTCGGAAGGATAATGGCGGCCGGTTCCCGTGCCCAGCAGGCTGATTTCCAAAGGCGTGCCGCAGGCTTTCATTTCCCTGCACAGGCGGTGGATTTCTTTCTGATACAGCCCTTCGTCTCCGGTAAACCGGATCAGGTCCGGATGGGCCACATACAGGAAACGGCCGGTGCGCACGGCTTTGATCACCGTATCCACATAGGCGGTTAAAACCGCCGGATCTTCAATGGACGCACCCATATAGGCGTATTGGAATTCTTCCAGGTTGTGCTGTCCCAAAATCAGATAATCAATCCCCAGCCGCTCTTCCATGGCCGTCTGCTCCTCCCAGAATCCCGGGAGGTACTCCGCCTCAAATCCGCAGAGAATCCGGATGTCCTTTTCATATTCCTTCTGCAGCGCGCGGATGGATGAGACGTACTCTTCGGCCTGGCTCATGGGCATGCGCACCGTCCTGGCATATTCATAGGGAAAGGACGTTCCCCACGGAATGTGATCCGAAAAGCCCAGGGTTTTGATGCCTGCCGCGATGGCCGCCTCTACATAGTCCCGGTCCTCTCCCACCGCGTGATTGCAGCGGGTGGTATGGGTGTGATAGTTTGTTCTGATATAATCCATTGGCTTCCTCAAAAGACGGACGGACAGTTTCTTCTGCCCGTCCATGTTTTTCCATATGCAGTTCAAACCCCGCCGGTTTTCGGCACTTTTAATAGAGGGTTACGCTGTACAGTTTCAGATCTTCTGGCTTGTGGAACCGAAGCAGCAGCTCCGCCTGACCGGCCTCCGCCGAAATCGCTGTTTCTACCGTGCGCACGCCGCTGCCCTCCAAGGCATCCGCCCAGCCTGCTGTCTGACCGTTTAAGCAGATTTCCACCCGGCCGTTTCCGGAAAGGGTGATGGCCGCCTTGGTCCAGGGGGCATCGCTTTTAACATAGCGGAAAAGGGCCGTATCCCCGTCGGAGATTTCCGTCAGCACCTCCTCGTGCTCTTCATACAAAGAAGTGCCATCCGGCGAATCGATATACACGGTTCCGGTCAGACCGCAGGCCTGGTAACCCATGATGGTCTCCCTGGGGGCAAAGGGTTCGCCCACACCCTGGGAGGTCATTTTCACTTCGTCGATGGAGCCGTCTTCGTTGATGTGAATCTTTTCGATGCAAAGCCGGCGATGGATCTTGCTGTTTCCGGAGCAGCGGTGATAAAACACGTACCACTGGCCGTTAAAGCACTCAATGGAACCATGGTTGTTCCAGCTCTGGGGATCGCAGCCGTCGTTGTCCACAATGATGCCCCGGTAGGTAAAAGGTCCTAAGGGGGAATCCGACGTGGCGTAACCTAAAGAAGTGGGCTTGCCCCGCTCCATGTCGGCGTACACGTAGTAGTAGGTATCCCCGATCCGGCGCATGGAGCTGCCCTCGTGGAAGCAGTGCTCCTCTTCGGTCACCAGGTCGTGAACAATGTTTTCAGGGTCAAAGGAAACCATATCCGGATTCAGCTTCACGCCCCGGGAGAACATCTGGCCCCAGTAGTAATAGGCCTGTCCGTCATTGTCGACAAAAATTGCCGGATCGATGCCGCCGCAGGGCAGACGCACCGGATCTGTAAAGGGACCCTCCGGGCGGTCGGACACCGCCACGCCCTCGCTGTCGTCCGTCATACAGAAATACAGGTAGTATTTTCCGTCTTTGTAAATGGCGTCCGGCGCGAACAGAAGGGGCGGAACATCCTGTTTCTCCTGCGCCTCATCCAGGGCTTCCTTCATATTGTCGGTATTGTCCAGCATGTCCTGGATCATGGACTTCATAAATGGCGTGGGATGCTCCCAGTCAATCCCGCCGCCGTACTTGGGCGCATCCGGATCGCCAAACCAGGGAACATCCTCTCCCCGGAAGGACGCGTCGTGCACCGTCCAGTGCTCCATGTCCGGCGTGGTCACCGTATAGTGCCGCGTGCTGCAGTAAAAGACGTCGTCATTGTCAAAGCTGCCGTACACGCACAGCAGATTGCCCGGCATCACATGGGCTTCGCTGTCCGGGATGTGCACATTTAAAGGCAGGATCGGATTGCGGGTGTTGGTGATGGTCTGCATAAACGCCTCCTCTTTTGAATAAACGGGAAAAGAGCGGGCTTTCGGCCCGCTCTATTGTACCTAATCCAGCCATCGCCGGTCAATCACCGTTTCTATTCCCTCGGCCGCTTCCACCTCCAGACGGATGGTGTCTTCTTCCCGTCTTAGGTGGACCGAGATGGGTCCGTTAGCGGACTCAAACGTGCAGTCCAGCCGGTTCGCCGAAGCGGGCAGGAAGGGGCGGATCAGCACCTTTGAAAAGCCCGGCTTCAGGGGCCGGATACCGGCCAGTCCATTGTAATACCATTCGGCGATGTGCCCCATCATATCGTGGCAGTGGCTGCGGGGGTTTTCCTCCCAGTATTCTCCCAGGGTGGTTTCGCCGTCCAGCACAAAGGCATAGTAGGAAGGATGTTCCGGCTTTAAAATCAGCTCACACAGCAGATCGTTCATGCCGAATTCCGACAGGGTCTGGATGATGTAAGGCTGCCCCACTTCTCCGGTGACCAGGGATCCGTCCGCTTCGATCTGCGCGCGAAGGGCGGCTGCGATTTCATCCCGGCATTCTTCCGGTGCCAAACCCCAGAATAGAGGCATGGCCAGAGCCGCCTGGGAGGTCTGGGCCGGATCTGCCGCTTTCGTTTCCGGATTCCACAGGTCATACTTTTTGCCTCCGGTGTCCGGATCCGTTACCAGCAGTCTTTCGTTATAATTGGCGCGCACCTGCTCTGCAAAGGCCTGCAGTTCTTCTTTCTCTTTCTGCCGTCCCAGAAGATCGGCAAAGGACGCCAGCACCTTCGCGTCTGCATACAGGAAGGCGGTTTCCACGTTTTCCCGGGCAAACAGTCCCCTGGGATTGCCCCAGTCTCCCAGGCCGTGGCAGATAAACCCTTCCGGCGTCATCTTCGTCTTCAGGTGGGCAAGATAGCGCATACCCGCCTCATAGTTGTCCCGGACGATCTGCAGATCCCCGTAAAACTGATAGTGCCACCAGGTGCCCAGAATGATGGAACTGCCCCAGCCGATGATATCGTAAAAACTGCCCATGCCCGGCACGGGAAGCACGTTGGGAATGTAGCAGGGCGCCTGGGAGGGGACGAGGCCATCCCCCGGGCAGAAATCCTTTCCTTCCATGTCCCGGAACCGGTCTTCGGCGGTGTGCTGAGCCAGGCGGGTATCCGCCAGAAACTTCTCCCAATGGGGCTTCACCTGCTTCATGTACATGATGGCCGGCGCCATCAGATGATTCTCTTCCTGCCAGGCAAAGCGCTCGATGGTGGGACAGTCGGTGTGCACCCCCAGCATGTTGGCTTCCACCGCCTTTTCCACCAGGTCGTAAATCTGAAGGAAACGCTCATCGTCGCAGTCAAAGGTGCCGGCCCGCTCCCCTGCGGAGGAAATTGCCAAAAGCCTTACGTCCTTTATGTTTTCCGGAGCGGCCGCAATGGCCACGTAGCGGCAGCCCACATAGGTGAAGGCCATGTCAAAGGACGTCCACACATCATCTTCCGCCAAAATCAGCGTCTCGCAGACGTCAATGGGCATCCAGTTTTTCGCCACCTGATCCACGTCGCCATCCGCCTGCAGTTTCTCCGCCGGATAGGCACAGATGGATTCCCCTGCCTGTCCCCGGGCCTGAAAGCACAGCAGTCCGGAGGCGTTCTGACCGAAATCGTACACGGAGCGGCCGTTTACGGTGCCCAGCAGTTTTCCCGGATACTCGGCGATCACCCGCACCGGCGGAATGGTCTGCAGTTCCGCGCGCTTTGCAAGGGCTTCGGAGCGGGCCGCCGGTCTGGCTGCCGTCCAATCCTGCTTCACGCGTGCATCCCGGATTTCCGAGCCGAAGCAGTTGGCGCAGCGGATGGGATGCTCCGCCGTCTGCCAGCTTTCGTCCGTATCCAGGGTCATCTGCTTTCCGTCTGCAAAGTCCAGTTCCGCGTGAACCGACAGAACCAGCTCCGTATCAAAGGGCTGGTAATCATTGGGATTGGGCGGCATGAAGGGCGGAAAATGGAAGAAGTAACCGCCCTTCGTATCGGCGATGTACCAGCCGTTTCCCACCTCGGCAGAGAACTCGTTTTCGCCGAGCTTTAGGTAGGAGGTGATGTCAAAGGGAACTTCCAGCACCTTTTTGCGGTAATCCGTCCAAGCCGGATCCAGCACATGATCTCCCACCTTCTGTCCGTTGATGTAAAAGTTAAACTGACCCAGCCCGCAGACCCAGGCGAATGCCTTTTGGGGAAGGCTGTCCAGCTGGATGATTTTCCTTGCGCAGAACGGTGTATCTGTCCCGGCGGTAATCCACGTGGTACAACGTCCCATTCTTCTGCTCCTTTCCTCGTCAAGCACGACAGCCTCGCATCGCTGTCACGGCATTCGCCGTATGCGTCCTCGAAGAAAACTGCTCATGCAAACTAGTTTGCATCGCTGTTTTCTTCTCGTCCGCGCATGGCTCATTTTCTCATTTTATCTTCGGGATAGAACTGGATAAAGATAATATACAGCACCGAAGCCACTAAGGGAACCAGGAAACGCACGCTGTTGATACCCACAAGCACCGCCTCGGGTTCCGCGCCGATGGCGTTGGGAATGTAACCCGTAATGGCTAAGATCCCGGCTAAGATGGCGTTGGAGATGGCCGTTCCGCACTTATAGGAGAAACCGCCGATGGCGGAAATCACGCCGTTTAACTGGTCGCCGGTTTCCTGCAGCACGTAGTCGGTCATGCCCACCACCGTCATGGGACGGAAGGCGTTGGTCATGGTGGAGAACATGCAGGCGATGGCCGTGAAGATGTACAGCGCCGGCAGGGATTTTCCGCCGATAAAGAAACAGATCAGGTAGCAGACACAGGCAATGGCCTGGGTATAGGTAACCGCCTTTTTCATGCTGCCTTTCACCTTGCGCAGCAGAATCGGCATGACCGCAATCACACCCACCATGCCGCTGATGGAGATCACCAGCATGTAGGTGGCGATCAGTCCGGGATTCATCAGATAATACATGCAGTAGTACACGGAGGTGGTCATGATGATCTGGAACAGGATGCAGCCCACAGCCCAGAAGACGATCATGGGGTACATGGCCTTAACCTTTAACAGCTTGCCCATGCCCTGAATGATGGGTTCCTGGTTGGTCTTGTCCACGGTGTAGCGTTCTTTGCACCTGGCAAATGCCAGCCAGCTGGTGATCACCATCAGCACGGCACCGATACCTACCGTGATCATGTAGCCCCTGGAGGGATTGTCGCCCCCAAAGATGGATACCAGGTTCGGGGTAAAGGATGTCACCACCAGCACCATCAGGCCTGCAATGAAGGTGGCCACGGAAATGGTGTCGTTGCGCTCCGTTTCGTTTTTCGTCATGGTGGGCAGGATGGCATTGTAGGGAATCTCAATGGCCGTCACCAGCATTCCGTAGCAGATGTAAAGCACCGCCGCGTAGACGATTTTACCCGTTGCCGTCAGATTCGGTGCTGCAAACAGCAGCACGGAAACGATGGCCATGGGAAGGGGCACAAACAGAAGATAGGGCCGGTAGGTTCCCCAGCGGGTCTTGGTGCGGTCTGCCAGGCTGCCCATGATGGGATCGTTAATGGCGTCCCACACCGTCGCCAGGGTCATGATCACACCGGCCGCACCGGCTGCCACGCCGAAAACGTCGGTTAAGAATACCAGAATATAGGTAGACACCAAAGCCGTCACAAACTGCCGGCCAGATGCCTGCCCCAGTGCCCAGAATACCTTCTCAGATAAGGTCAGTTCTTTCTTTTCCATGGATTCCTCTCTTTCCAATCTGCCCGGTTTTTTTGCCGCGCACCTTTTTGATGAAGACAGAATATCAGAGAAGGCCCCGGGCAGACAGAGAAATAGCGGACATGTAAGGGGGTATTTTCCCGACATGGATTGACTTGGCTCATTCCAGGCCGTATACTACGTTTATTCGAAGATATCAGGTGGATCTTTCCCGGATCCGAAGAGCTGTCCTGCCGGAATACGATGGCTGTTCTGCCGGAATACGATGGGCTGTTCTGCCAAAATATAACGGCTGATTTCGCCTTTTATTGCGCTGCTGTGCCCCGAATACATCGGGCTTTACGTGATTTTCATCTTAAAAGGGAGGCATCTGTCATGGAAAATCTGCTGCCGGATCATCTGTCCGCCCTGTCTGACCTGCGCCCGATGGAAGTGCGATTTCGGGAATATTATGACATCTGGTCTGCCGCGGAGGCCGTAAGACCCACCTCCTCTGAATACACCGAATCCCTTCTTATGCGCATCGCCCCCGACTATGCCGACCTGCTGGAACTGCAGCACACACCGGTGCTTGAGGAAAACAGTTTCTTTGCCAACGGTCTGGACATCGCCATTTTTCAGCACATGCGCTGGATGCACCCCGACTGGCATGAACACGACTTTTTCGAACTTTCCTATGTGCTGTCCGGCCATTTCACCAACTTTTACGGAGACAGTTCCTTTTCCACCGGCGAAGGGGACATCCTGCTGATTTCACCCCACACAAAACACGCCGTCTTCACCAGCGATGAAAACGGCGTCATGATCAATATTCTGATTCGAAAGAGCACCTTCGAACGGCACTTTATGCATCTTCTGCCGGAGGACGGCCTGCTTCAGGCCTTCTTTTCCCGGGCGCTGTACCAGAAATCCGACCATCCCTATCTGCGTTTTGCCGCCGGCAGCGACGATATCCTCTGGCATGCCTTAAACCGCATTTATGAGGAATACACCCGCAGTCACGAATACCGGGGGCAGATGCAAAATGCCCTGCTGGCGGAGTTTTTCATTCTGCTGCTGCGCCGTCACGCCAAGGACGTGACCATCCCCGGCGGCGCGGCCGCCCAGAACAGTGAAAACACCATCTTTATCCTGCAGTACATGCAGAGTCATTACGCGTCGGTCACCTTAAAGGAGCTGGCGGATTTCTTCTCCTACAGCGAACGGCAGATCGAGCGCATCATCAGCGCCGCCACGGGAAGCGGCTTCCGGCAGAATATCATGCAGATCCGCATGCACCACGCGTCGCAGATGCTGGCAAAAACGGATCTGTCCATTCAGGAAATCGCGGAACAGAACGGCTTTTTTGACAGCAGCCATTTCCGGCAGAGTTTCAAAAAAAACTACGGCCAGACGCCTGCTGAATACAGAAACGCACAGCGCTGATGTGCAGCTTTTCATATCTGCAACACAACAGAGCTGTGCTTTACTTCCTGTGTTTCGATCCGCACCTTTTATGGGCTCAAAGCCCCGGCTGCGATTATTATTGAATCACCAGCATCGCGGCGCAGTTGCCCCGTTCGCCGCCCCCCACGGCCCGGTGAGAAAAGAACCGGTCCGCGTGGTCAAAGGTGCAAAGTCCGCTGGCAGAAATATGCTCCAAAAGCACCCCGGCCTGCTCTAAAATCAGCCGGTTGGCCGCCTCCAGATTTAAAAACGCCCGGTCGCCCCGGCCGGGGCGAAGAATGTCTTTCTCTTTGCAGGTCTCGGCTCCAAACGCTTCTCCAAACTGCTGCGCCACTTCGGGCCCGATTTCATAATGACCCACACTGATCACCGGCCCGATGGCGGCAATCACATCCTTCGGATCCGTGCCGTACTCTTTGGCCATGGTCTGAATCATCACAGCCCCCATGCGCTGCACCGTTCCCCGCCATCCGGAGTGGGCCAGACCGATGGCCTGATGCACCGGATCCACGAAATACAGGGGCGTGCAGTCTGCATGCAGGGTCATTAAAAGAATCCCCGGCACGTCGGTCACCAGACCGTCCACGTCCTCATAATCCCGCTGCTTTACCGTGCCTTTGCCCCGGTCCTCCTCCGTCACGACACGCACCGTGGTGGTGTGAAACTGGTGGGATAAGACCACGTCGTCTTCCGTGCAGCCCATGGCTTCCGCGGCGATGCGGTAATTCTCCCTCTTGTTCTCTTCGCTGTCCGCATTGCCCAGGCCCAGATTCAGGGAGGCATAGGGTCCTTCGGACACCCCGTTCTGCCGGGTGGTAAAGGCCGCCCGGACAAAACCGGTTTCCTCCAGCGCAGGAATGGATATCAGATGCACCTCATGCCCCCGGGCGGATACGCTGATTTCATTTTCAAGAAGCCTCATAGCGCTCTTCTCCTCCTGCACTCATCTTGATTTCATCCGTTTTAAAAGCCACAGGCCGATGGGAATATCCGCCACTGCGCAGAGCACCCAGCGCAGGATCCACTGTTTCTGCAGCAGGCAGTCACAGGCCGCCACGGCGATCACCGCCAGGACAAAGGGCAGCAGCCCTTTAGCGGGCAGAATCGCATACCCCTGCAGACGCCGGGAAACGATCAGATGAAAGATCAGATACAACACATAGCAGAACAGGGTGGTCCATGCGGCCGCCACATATCCGTACCGCATGATGAAGATGGTGTTCAGCACCACATTTAAGGCCGCCGCTCCCACGGTTCCGGCCATGACATAGCCGGTGCGCTTTGCCACATATTCGCTCTGCACCACCAGGTTGTATAAAAACAGGGCGAACACTTCCAGCAGCATGGGCACCAGCACGAACCGGCTCTCGTAATACTTCATTCCGCCCACCAGAAGGATCACCTCCGGTCCCACGGAACAAAGGCCGATGGTCAGAAAGGCAAACCCGGCGGCGAGCAGCACAGCAGCATCGGAAATTCTGATTCCCGCAGGCACCCGGTTTGTCAGCACGCCTCCGTGAGATAAGCCTTCCCCAGGCTCTGCGTCAGCTGTCGGATGTTCGATTTCCCCCTCGTCGGGGTTTTCCCGGTTCGATGCGGACCGGTTTACCGTACCGGCATCCGTCTGAACGGAAGCCGCATTCTCTTTGGCCACCCGGCTGCGGTCGAAAAACCAGGTACTCCAGGCATTGGCCACGGATTCCATGATCACCAGCAGGATCAGTTTCACGTTGGCCGCCATGCTGTACAGACCGGCTTCGTGATCGCCCACCATGGAGCGGATCATGATCCGGTCAAACTGGGCTAAGAGCACGTTGGAAATGCCGTGGGGAATGATGGGCAGACTGTAGGTAATGCCAAACTTCCAGTATTCCCGGTCATACCGGGGCCGGGCGCGCTGCCACAGGCGGATCAGGATGTACACGCCCACAGCAAACATGGCGCAGGAAGCTCCCAGCATCCGCCCTGTATCCCGGGCGCCGCTGTACACCGTCAGCATCAAAGCCAGGGAAATCAGCACATTGGCCACCGCGTTGCACAAAGACAGCCCGATATATTCCTTATAATTGTAGGCGATGCTCAGGCGGTCGTTATACAAGGAGAGCAAAGATGAGCCGAAACTGTGCAGCAAAAGAAGCCACAGCGCCAGCCGGTCAAATCCCAGCAGGCCGCTTAAGGGCCGTCCAAAGAGGGCCAGAAGCAGGGCGACCAGGGCCAGATTAATCACATAGATCAGGGAAATCGAAGATGCATAGGCGTCCAGTTTCCCATCGTACTCCTGGTTGGCGCTGCGTAAAGAGGCGTGGACGCACAGGCCCACAAAGACAAATAAAATGGCGTCGTACGACGCAAAAACGTTGTAGACGCCAAACTCTTCTGTAGTCATCAGGCGGCCAAAGAGCGGCATGGCGAGGAACTGGATCCCCTTTACCATGAAATTTCCGATGGTATAACCCATGCCGGCTTTGACTGCTTTACTTCTCATTACATCTCTTCCATCAGCTCTAACGTGCAGCTGTCATTCATCTGTCTGCAGGCCTCGATAAAGGCGTCCACAGCCACGCCGTGCAGCTGCTTCTTGCTTCCGCGAATGGTCACCGAAACGGTATCCGTCTCCGCTTCCTTGTCGCCGATGACTAAGATATAGGGATCTTTCATCAGCTTGAAGCCCTTGATCTTCTCGTTCATGTTGCGGTCGGAGTAATCGGCTTCCACACGGATGCCCGCCTCGGCCAGGCGATCCGCCACCCGCTTTGCGAAGGTGTTGTGCTCCGGGCGGATGGGCACCACGCCCACCTGATAGGGCGATACCCAGAAGGGGAAGGCGCCCTTGAAGTTTTCAATGATGATGCCGATAAAGCGCTCGAAGGAACCGTAAATGGCGCGGTGAATCACCACCGGCTGCTTTAAGGTGCCGTCGCTGGCGGTGTACTGCAGGCCGAAGTTTAAGGGCAGCTGGAAGTCCAGCTGAACGGTGCCCACCTGCCACTCGCGGCCTAAGGCATCCTTCATCTGCAGGTCGATCTTCGGGCCGTAGAAGGCGCCGTCGCCTTCGTTGACTTCGTAATTACCTTCGCCGTACTTCTTATCTAAGATGCGGCGCAGAGAATCTTCTGCATGGTTCCATACTTCGATGTCGCCCATGAAATCATCCGGACGGGTAGACAGCTCTGCGCGGTAGGTCACGCCGAAGCTCTTGTAGATCTGGTCGGCGATGCTTAAGATATCGTCGATCTCGGACTCGATCTGCTCCTCCGTCACGAAGGTGTGGTCGTCGTCCTGACGGAACTCCTGCACGCGGAACAGACCGTTCAGCTGGCCGCTCTTCTCCTTGCGGTGAATCACGTCCATCTCGGAATAGCGGATGGGCAGTTCCCGGTAGGAGCGGGGACGGCTGGCGAAAACGTTCATGGCGTTGGGGCAGTTCATCGGCTTCGCCGCGAAGGTGTCAGCCGCGTCCACGGACATCTTCATGTCCTCGCCCAGGCCGGGGATGATGAACATGTTATCCTTGTAATGTGCCCAGTGGCCGGAAATCAGCCACAGTTTTTTATTGTTGATGATCGGCCCGGAGATTTCCTGATAGCCGTGCTCCTCCTGGATTTTGCGGGAGTGCTCGAGCATCACGTTGTACATCTTCCAGCCGCGGGGAAGCCAGTAGGGCATGCCCGGGGCGGTCTCGTGCAGCATGAACAGTTCCAGCTGCGGTCCGAGCTTTTTGTGGTCGCGCTCCAGCGCCTCTTCGATCAGGCGGATGTGGTTCTTTAACTCATCCTTGGTGGGGAAGGCATAGCAGTAAACGCGCTGCAGGCTGTCCCGATGCTCGTCGCCGCGCCAGTAGGCGCCGGACACGGAACGGATGCAGAAAGCTGCAGACAGCAGGGCTGCGGAATTGTCCACGTGCGGGCCGCGGCACAGATCGAAGAAATCGTCGCCGGTCCAGTACACCGTGATCTTCTCGTCTTCCGGCAGATCGTTGATCAGTTCCACCTTGAACTTCTGATCCGCAAACAGGGAAAGGGCCTCTTCCTTCGTCACCTCTTTGCAGGTCCAGTCTTCCTTGCGCTTCATGATCTCGCGCATACGGTCTTCGATTTCAGGATAGTCTTCCTTCGTCAGGTTTCTGGGAAGCAGAAAATCATAATAAAAACCGTCCGCGATCTGCGGGCCGATGGCAATCTGCACATTTTCCTTGCCGAACATTTCCATAACGGCCTTTGCCAGAATATGGGCCAGGGAATGACGGTACACTTCCAACAGCTGTTCTTTTTCCATGATGGTTCTCCTGTATGTGTTTCTTCGTCAGTGCCGGCGCCGCTGAAAAACGGTCAGAGGCTTCTCAGATGCCGGTCTTCATTTGCTAAGTTTCCATTATAATCGAAAAGGCGCGAACCTGCAAGGATCGCGCCAAAGAATCGATTCGTCAAAATCGTTTTGTGAGTTCTCTCATGGGAAGGCCCGAAAAACGCCGGGCACATCCCCTCCTTACACTGAATTCCGATACTGCATCGGCGTCATGGAAAAACGCTTCTTAAAGGTCCGGTTAAAGTGTTCCACACTGGGGTATCCCACCGACTGGGCGATGGCTTCAACGGTCATGCTGCTGTTGCGCAGCATGGCCTTTGCTTTTTTCATCCGTACGCCGGTGACGTGCTCGCCGAAGGTCTTGCCGGACTTGTCGCGGATATAGCGCGAAATATAGGTTTCCGACAGGCCGAAAGCCGCGGCGATGGAGGACAGGGAGATGTCGCGGTAGTGGTGCTGGATGTAATTCTGCATCGCCACCAGGCGGTCGTCCTTATGGGACTTCTCCTCCGCCAGCTGGGGCAGGCGGTTTGCCGCCGAGCACAGGGCCAGAATGGAGGCCCGGATGATATCCTCGTCAATGCCTGCGCCCCAGTACATCTGCTCCTGGCAGGTGATCCCCACGTAGGCGATGGCCCGGGAAGAGGATCCCTTGGAAAGGGTGCGCTCTTCATATTCCGTCAGCTCGTAGCTGATGTCAAAAAACTCCTTCAGGGCGTTGCTGACCGCATCCAGACGGCCGTTTCCCCGGGTGGTCATAATGTACTGCTGACCCTTGGTCTCTAAGGTCATTTCGGCGATGATGCCGTCCTCCTGCCGGAAATGGCAGGCGATGGCGGTGAAGACCGGATGATATTCCACGTACTGTTCCCGGAACATCTCGAAAATCCACTGAGGCGACAGCGGCTGATGCATCTGCTGTGAAATCTGCCAGAGAACATTTTCCACCTCTTCCTGCATTTTTTCGGGAAGGGAAATGGAAAACTGCTTTTTTAAAATATCACCGATCTCTTCTTTTTCTTCCCGGATGCGGGGAAGGGCGGCCAGTTCTGCCGCCGGATCCGCGCCGGAGGCCGCCAGCTCCGTGGCCAGGCGGCGAAACAGCTCCTGCTTTTCGGGAAGGGACAGGCCGTTCATTACCTGAAACACCCGGTTCACAGCCGGCTGACCATCGGTGACTCTTCCGGCGGACTGCCTGTCATTTGCTCTTCCGGAGGTCTGCAGGCCTGTCTGCCTGCCCGACACGCGTTTGTCGTCCTCCATCACGGGCGGAAGCACATATTCCTGAAAACGATAGTCGTCATGAGGCATTTTTTCGCCTTTCGCGGGCTTGCAGCCCGCTCCACTCCTGTTTTAGCCCAATTTTCCCGTTTGCCGGCTTTTCGCTGATTTGCGGATCTTGATTTGGGCTCAAAGCCCAAATCCGCTTCCGTTTAGCCCAAACGTCCCGTCTGCCGGCTCTTCGCTGATTTTGCGGACCTTATTTGGGCCTATAGCCCAAACATCTTGTCTGCTGGCCCGCAAAATCAAATCTTAGAGAACGTTTTCTTCTTTCTGGCGCAGGGCTTCGTATTTCTCCGCTGCCAGCCGTGCACCTTCCGCAAACAGCTCCTTCGCATTTTCCGGGAAGGTTCTCTTCAGGGAAGCGTAGCGCACTTCGCCGTCCAGGAAGGTTTCATAATCCAGCGTGGGCTTTTTGGAATCCAGATGGAACTTGGGCTGGGCTTGCGGATTGTAGCGGTATAAGAACCAGTATCCGGCTTCCACCGCCCGCTTCATCTCATCCTGCACCTTGTCCATGCCGCAGCGCAGACCGTGGCCGGTACAGGGGGCGTAGGCGATGATGATGCTGGGTCCCTTAAACTGCTCGGCTTCCTTGATGGCCTTGATCAGCTGGTTATTATCGGCACCCATGGCCACCTGGGCCACGTACACCTTGCCGTAGGTCATCAGCATGGCGCCGATATCCTTCTTCGGGCGCTTCTTTCCTGCTGCAGCAAACTGTGCCACGGCGCCCACCTGGGTGGCCTTACTGGACTGGCCGCCGGTGTTGGAATAGATTTCCGTATCCACAATGAGCACATTGACGTCTTCGCCGCTGGCCACCACGTGGTCTAATCCGCCGAAACCGATGTCATAGGCCCATCCGTCGCCGCCGTACATCCAGAAGGTCTTCTTGGCCAGCTGGTCTTTGTAGCGCAGGATGGTCTTCGCGTCCTCATCGCCGGCGTCTGCTGCCGCAGAAAGCACCGCCACCAGAGCATCCGTGGCGGGCGCGGAAGCGTCGATGTCATCGTAGGTTTCCATCCAGCGGTCGATGGCCGCTTTCATCGCTTCATCCGCCGTCTCTTCGCGGTAGGCGCAAAGGCGGATTTTCTGGGCTTGGCGCTGCTGCCGCACAGACAGCACCATGCCCAGGGAGAATTCGGCGTTGTTTTCAAACAGGGAGTTGGACCAGGCCGGACCGTAACCCCGATGGTTGGTGGTGTAGGGAATACCCGGCATGGCACCGCCCCAGGCCTGAGAACAGCCGGTGGCGTTGGCCCAGTACACCCGGTCGCCGTACAGCTGGGTCAGAAGCTTTGCGTAGGGCGTCTCGCCGCAGCCCGCGCAGGCCGCGGAGAATTCCACCAGGGGCTGGCGGAACTGGCTGCCCTTCACGGAATAGGGATCGTAGATGTCCCCCTTATCCGACAGGGAAAGGGCATATTCCCAGGCGGCGGAATTCACCGGCACTTCGTCGATGGGCGTCATCACCAGGGCCTTTTCCTTGGCCGGGCACACATTGGCGCAGCTGCCGCAGCCGGTGCAGTCTAAGGTGCTGATCTGCAGCGTAAACTGCAGGCCGGCGGCCTGGCTGCCCACGGCGGGTTTCATGAGAATGCTCTCCGGAGCCTGTGCCGTCTCTTCCTTGTTCAGCAGGAAGGGCCGGATCACGGCGTGGGGGCAGACATAGCTGCACTTGTTGCACTGCAGGCACTTCCGGGGATCCCACACCGGCACCTGGGTGGCAATACCGCGCTTCTCATAGGCGGTCATGCCCATGTCCATGACGCCGTCCTTGTAATCCGCAAAGGCGCTGACCGGCAGGTCGTCACCCTTCTGGGCGTTGATGGGATCTAAGATCTTCGTCACCACTTCGGGCACGGCCACACGCTCGATATCCATATCTTCCGCCGTAGCCCAGTAGGCCGGAACCTCCACCTCCACCAGGCCGTCGGAACCGGCGTCGATGGCGGCTAAGTTCTTGGCAACCACGTCTTCACCCTTGGCAAAGTAAGTCTTGGTGGCCGCGTCCTTCATGTAACCCACCGCGTCATCAATGGGGATGATGGGCACAAGATGGAAGAAGGCGGACTGCAGCACCATGTTGAAATGATTGCCCAAACCCAGCTCTTCGGAAATCTTTTCCGCGTCGATGATGTAGAAGCGGATGTTCTTTTCCGCGATCTGGCGCTTCATTTTGGCGGGCAGATGATATTCCAGTTCTTCCGCGCTCCAGGGGCAGTTCAGCAGGAAGGTGCCGCCGGTCTTCATTTCGCCCACCATGTCGTACTTCTGCACGTAGGTGGGGTTGTGGCAGGCCACGAAATCCGCCTGCTTCACAAAATAGGAAGAGCGGATAGGCGTGTCGCCAAAACGCAGATGGCTCTTGGTGATACCGTAGGATTTTTTGGCATCGTACTCAAAATACGCCTGGGCGAACTTTTCGGTGTGATCGTTGATGATTTCCACCGTATTCTTGTTGGCGCCCACGGTACCGTCGCTGCCCAGACCCCAGAACTTGCAGCTCTTTACGCCGTTGTTTTCGGGATACATGTGGCCTTTTTCCGGCAGGGACAGGTGGGTCACGTCATCGTTGATGCCGATGGTGAAGCTGTTCACCGGAGCGGTCGCCTTTAAGTTTTCATATACCGCTGCGATCTGCGCCGGCGTCACATCCTTGGAGGACAGGCCGTAACGGCCGCCCACCACGCAAAGATCCGCCCGGCCGCGCAGGGCCGTGCACACATCCTGATACAGGGGCTCGCCGGCGCTGCCCATCTCCTTGGTGCGGTCTAAGACCGCCACCGACTTACAGGAAGCCGGAATGGCATCCACAAAGCGGGAAATGTCGAAGGGACGGAACAGGTGCACCTGTACAAAGCCCACCTTTTCGCCCTTGGCCCGCAGCGCGTCCACGGTCTCTTCCACACAGCCGGCCACGGAACCCATGGCCACAATCACCCGCTCCGCATCCGGATCGCCGTAGTAATTGAACAGATGATAATTGCGGCCGGTGATCTCGTTGATCCGGCACATGTAATCTTCCACAATGTCCGGCAGGGCGGCGTAATCCGCGTTGCTGGCTTCCCGCACCTGGAAGAAAATATCACCGTTCTGCACGGTGGAACGCAGCATGGGATGCTCAGGATTCAAGGCGTGGGCACGGAACGCGTCTAAGGCATCCATGTCCAGCAGACCCCGCAGATCCTCGTAATCCATCTGCTCCACCTTGGTAATTTCGTGACTGGTGCGAAAACCGTCAAAGAAATGCAGGAAAGGAATGCGGGCCTTGATGGCCGCCAGATGGGCCACACCGGCCAGGTCCATGACTTCCTGGACACTGCCCGTGGAAAGCATGGCAAAACCGGTCTGCCGGCAGTTCATGACATCCGAATGATCACCGAAAATGGAAAAGGCGTGGGTACCCACGGTACGGGCAGCCACGTGAAGCACGCCCGGATGACGCTGACCGGAAATGCGGTGCATCACCGGGATCATCAGCATCAGACCCTGGGAAGAGGTAAAACTCGTGCCCAGCGCACCGGTTTCTAAGGCGCCGTGCACAGCCGCAACCGCGCCCGCCTCGCTCTGCATCTCCACCAGCTGCACCGTCTGGCCGAACAGGTTCTTCTTCCCCTTCGCCGACCACACGTCCGTCTTCGCCGCCATGGGAGACGACGGCGTAATCGGATAAATCGCCGCCACCTCGGTAAACGCATAGGCAATGTAGGCGCAGGCCTCATTGCCGTCGACGGTCACAAACGTTTTCGGTTTATCGTTCGTAGTATTCTGCATACTGCACTCCTGTAATCAATACTGTTACTTTTGCTTTGGTTTAAACGCCGACGGCGCTGGTTCTCAATGGAAATTAAGCCGTTACGACCGCGGCCGCTTTCTGCAGCCCCAGCTTCTCCACGGCCGCTTCCCGCATCTTGTACTTCTGGATCTTTCCGGCGTCGTTCATGGGGAAGCTGTCCACAAAGTCGATGTACTTCGGCACCTTGTGCTTGGCCATGTGGTCTAAGACGAACTTCTTCATCTCGGCCTCGGTCATGGTCTCCCCTTCCTTTAAGATGATGCAGGCCATGATCTCTTCACCCATGGCCTCATCCGGCACGCCGATGACCTGCACGTCGCTGACCTTCGGATGGGTGTAGATGAATTCTTCGATTTCCTTCGGGTAAATGTTTTCACCGCCGCGGATGATCATGTCCTTTAAGCGGCCGGTGATGCGATAGTTGCCTTCCGGCGTACGGCAGGCCAGATCACCGGTGTGCAGCCAGCCGTCCTTGTCGATGGCCGCTGCCGTGGCCTTGGGCATCTTGTAGTAGCCCTTCATGATGTTGTAGCCCCGGGCCACAAATTCGCCGATCACCTCGTCCGGGCAGTCTTCGCCGGTTTCGGGATCCACGATCTTGCACTCGATTTCCGGGAAGGCCCGGCCCACGGTGGCCACACGCACTTCCAGGGGATCGGTGGTGCGGCTCATGGTGCATCCCGGAGACGCTTCCGTCTGTCCGTAGACGATGACGATCTCAGGCATATGCATCTTGTTCACCACGTCCTGCATCACGGCGATGGGGCAGGGACTGCCTGCCATGATACCAGTGCGCATGTGGGAAAAATCCGTCTTTTCGAAGTCCGGATGAGCCAGCATGGCGATGAACATGGTGGGCACGCCGTGGAAGGCGGTGATCCGCTCATTGTTGATGCAGGCTAAGGACGACTTCGGGCTGAAGTAGGGAATCGGCAGGATGGGGGGGCCATGGGTCATGGAGGCCGTCATGGCCAGCACCATGCCGAAGCAGTGGAACATGGGCACCTGAATCATCATGCGGTCGGCGGTGGAAAGATCCATGCCGTCGCCGATGCTCTTGCCGTCATTTACGATGTTGTAGTGGGTCAGCATAACGCCCTTGGGGAAGCCGGTGGTTCCGGAGGTGTACTGCATGTTGCACACGTCGTTCACATCCACGGCGGAAGCCATCCGGTACACCTCTTCCATGGGGGTGCGGCTGGCGTATTCTAAGGAATCTTCCCAGGTTAAGGCGCCCGGCATGCGGAAGCCCACGGTAATCACGTTGCGCAGGAAGGGCAGACGCTTGGAATGCAGCGGCTTGCCCGGGGTGTTGGTTTCCAGCTCAGGGCAGAGTTCCTGGATGATTTCCTTATAGTTGGAATCCCGGTAGCCGTCGATCATCACCAGGGTGTGGGTGTCGGACTGGCGAAGCAGATATTCCGCCTCGTGAATCTTGTAGGCGGTGTTCATGGTCACCAGCACTGCGCCGATCTTGGTGGTGGCCCAGAAGGTTAAGAACCACTGGGGCACGTTGGTGGCCCAGATGGTCACCTTGGTACCGGCCTTCACGCCTAAGGAGATCAGCACCCGGGCGTATTCATCCACGTCCTCCCGGAACTGGCGGTAGGTGCGGGTGTAATCTAAGGTGGTAAACTTGATGGCCGTCTGATCCGGGAACTCTTCCGCCATGGTGTCCAGCACCTGGGAGAAGGTCTTGTCGATCAGCTCTTCCTTTTTCCAGACGTACTTGCCGGTGTGCTGATTGTTCCAGTAGTGATGCTTTTTGTGCAGACGCGTGCTCTCAAACCGATGCATGCAGGCCGTAAAGTGGGTCAGGATGATTTCCGGATCCTCCAGACCTTCCACCCAGGCGGGATTCCACACCAGGCAGATCTGGCCGTCGTAGTTCACGGAACGCAAAGCGTCCATCAGCTCCTGCATGGGAAGTTCACCTTCACCGATGAGCTCCGGAACCGGCGCGCCCTCTTCCTTCCGGAAATCCCGCACGTGGACGTGGCGGACATAGGCACCTAAGTTGGTGATGGTGGTTTCTGCGGACTCCTTTGCGCAGACCACGGTTTCGTACATATCCCACACCGCCGCTAAGGCATCGTCGGAAAAGCGGTTTAACAGATCCCGCAGCTTCGCCGTGTCGGCAAAGGTGCCGGTGGATTCCACCAGCAGAGAAATGCCGGTTCCCTCGACGCGTTCCATCAGACTGGCCAAAAACTGCTGGCACAGATCCGCGTCTTCA
>JAZPYY010000082.1:0-7668 GCA_045544375.1 Shuttleworthella sp. | reverse complement strand
TATCTGCGAGCTAATCAGATTATACTGCATCAAAAATGAGATTCCTGTATCAGTTTGGTTTTATGAATATCAGGATGAAATCATCCATCAAACACACACGCAATGTTTTATTAAGTTAAATGATTTATGGTATCCGGTTCCAGATAACAGTGACCCTCATGATTTCAGTGAATTTGAGGGGGAAGGTTTCTTCGAGGTAATGCAGCTCGCCAAATTCCAGTTTATGAAGGAGAACCCAATGGGCATTTCCTTTGTTTCAGGACAAGACAAGTTTAATTGTCAACGTTAAGACTGAAGATTGGGGCTTGAAGATTGGGGTTTAGAGAATGGAAGGTATGTTGTCCTGTTGTTTAAGGCAACACAGTGGTCGGGTGATCTTATCTCATCAGAGGAAGGCCAAATGGAATGGATCAAGTACAGTGACCTTTCTGTAGTAAAAACCGTGGATGATTTCGATGATCTTCTGAAAGTGATGAACACGCCGTAGCTGACAGAATTTCAGTATTTGGTTTCGGGAGACGAATGGACTGTATCAATCAGATAAATCGGCGTTTGTGAGGGAAACAATGAAGATTCATATTATTGGAGGTCCAGGGAGCGGAAAAACTTATCTTGCAGAAAAGCTATCCAAAGAACTTGACATCCAGCATTATGATTTAGATGAACTGCAATGGGACAATAAATCTGATTCCTATGGTGTAAAAAGAGAGCCTGGTGAACGAGATCACCTTCTCGCTGATGTGCTGAATAAGAATGACTGGATCATTGAGGGCGTTTATTACGCATGGTGCCAGCAATGTTTCTCTGATGCAGATAAGATTTATGTTTTGAGTGTTCCAAGATATAAATACAGATACCGAATTATTCGCAGATTTGTCCGCCGAAAACTTGGTTTGGAGCAAGGGAAGAAGGAGACGTTGAAGTCTTTATCTCAGCTATTGAAGTGGGCAGACAAATATCAGCAGGTAAATCTGGTCGAGATTAGAAAACTGTTGATTCCTTATTCAGGCAAGGTGATTGAGTAACATAACTTCCAGTTTGTGGTTAATCCATCTTCTTGACCTGGCGGTCAAGAAGCATCGCGAGCCATTGGCTCGCTCAATCCTGATTTGTAAGTGTGCTTATGAAAAGAATAGATATTGACACTTTCTTTGACCATATAAAGTAGTATGATCCGGATAGTGAATATCGTCTTGTTGGTGAAGTCGAGTATCATCTGTTTAGTGATGATAAGTCTTACGAGGGGATGGAATCTCATAGGGACGCATTGCGTGTGGCCTTTGAATGGCTGGTGAAGCTGAATATGGGACACAGAATGCATGCTCCATTGATGATCACAAAAACGGCAGAAAGGGTTGCTGAGGGACAGGGAGGAATGAACGGATGCGTGAAGGGATGGCTCAGATGAATACACAGAAAAAGAACGTCGCATGTATGGTTTTAGCGGCGCTGCTTGCAGCATGCATCCTGGCAGGATGCGGACGGGGAACGTCTGAAAAGGTCAGTACAAATACGGTGGAAGGATTTCTGTTCAGTTTTGACCAGCGGGAAAAAACGCGGCAGCTGTCGGAAGCTATTGCCGACAAGGATTATCCTGTGAAAGCAAGATGGAGTTTCGATACAGACAGCTCGAAAAGCGAAACATCCGGCGAAACGGATGCGGATGAAACCGAGAGTGTTGTTCACGAAACGGAAGATGAGGAAACCATCAAGGAGATCTGTCTGGCTTTAAGCAACGCCATCATCATCGACAACGCCCACGATTACAGCACGAAGACGCCCTATTTTGTAGAGCTGGAACTGTCCGACGGAACGGTCTGCCGGTTTGATTTCGTATCCCGTTCCGTGATTCGGTTAAGCGAGCAGAATTATGCCGTGGAGACCGACGGAAACCTGTGGCGGCTGCTGGGGAATTAACGGCATCCGCTTTACGTAAACAGCGTCGCGGCGGCGATGGCGGCAAACATCAGAGCGCAGCCCGCCCATTCCGTGGAGCTCATGGTCTGATGCAGCACCAGCCATCCGCTTAAGGCGCTGATGACAGATTCCAGACACATGATCATGGAAGCTAAGGTGGGATGCAGCCCGGACTGGCCGATGATCTGCAGGGTATAGGCCACGCCGCTGGACAGGACACCTACGTACAGCAGCGGAAGAGCAGCGGCGAGAATATCGGCCGCGGTGGCGTGTTCAAATATAAGAGAACCGACGCCGGAAAGCACGCCGCACACAAAAAACTGCACGCAGGAAAGGGCAATTCCGTTGCAGCGGGGTGCGAAATAGGCAATAACCGAAATCTGGATGGCGAACAGGAAAGCGCAAATCAGCACCAGAAAATCGCCCCGGGACAGGGAAAAACTTCCCTCGCCGGACAGGCACAGCAACGCCATGCCAGCCACGGACGCCGCGACACAGACCCACAGAAAGGGCTTGGGCCGCTTGCCGAAAAAGAGCCCCATGACCGGCACGATGACCACATACAGCGCGGTGATGAAACCGGCTTTTCCCACCGTGGTCATGGACAGACCGAACTGCTGGAAATTGGTGGCGGCAAACAGAGCCAGTCCGCAGAAAAATCCGCCGCGGATTTCCGGAATGCGCCACAGCTTTTTGGGATGAAGCGACAGCAGAAGATCAGATGAAGAACCGCCCGACGCGCTCTTTGCGGACAGCGGTTCCTTTTTTTTCTCATTTTTTCGAAGAATCACCAGCGAGCCGTCTGCAAAACCGTGTTTTACGGCCCAGGGCACTAAAGGAAGCAGCACCAGGCTTCCGATAAAGCTTCGCAGGGCGGTGAAGGTAAAACCTTGCAGGTGATCCGCTCCGATGCGCTGGGCGACGAAAGCCGTTCCCCAGATCAGGGAAGCCAGAAAGAGCAGTGCGGCATATTTCAGCTGAGAATTACGGGAGTCTGTCATGGTAGCACCTGAATCTGTCATGATGTATGCAGGATCGGGATGGATCATCTTTAGCCTGCGAAAAAAGCACCTAAATAGAATACCCAAAAGCGGGCGAGATGTCCATTTTTTTCAATGACACTTTTGAGCCGGTGCGCTATAATGTAAAAATACATGAAAACATCATCCTGGTTTTACAGAGGATTATATGAATAATACAGAAAAAAGATCTTCCGAAATGCCGGAAGCGGAAGGAGCCGCCGGACGCGCTGCCGGCAAGCTTCTGATCCCGGTGTTTCTGATTTATCTGCTGATTTTGTTTATTGTGCTGTTCGCGAAAGAACCGGTGGGCAGCTTTCAGTCGGTGAACCTGGTCCCCTTCGGAACCATCCGGCGCTACATTACCAGCCGCGAAATCTTTGTACAGTCCTTCGCCATCAATAACCTGCTGGGAAATGTGGCTCTGTTCATTCCCCTGGGGATCTACATCGGCCTGTTTCGGCCGAAAAGCATCGGGATCAACACCCTGATGATCGCGGCCATCAGCGCTTTTATCGAAGCTATGCAGTATCTGCTGGCGGTGGGCGTCGCCGATGTGGACGACGTGCTGTTAAACACCCTGGGCGGATTTTTAGGCCTGCTGGTTTTTCGCCTGCTGGAGCGGATTTTCCCCCAGAATGTGGCCCGGGTCATCGAAGTGCTGGCTCCCTTAGGGGCCGTGGTGGCCGTGCTGATTGTGCTGTGGGTGAACTTGTAGCGCAGGACAGTCATTTTTCAAACCATTTGTTAGGAAAGGCTAAGATGATATAGTCTGACGACTTAGAAAGAAGCAAGAAGTTATGGAGCAGTATATCGTTACCGGCATGAGCTGCGCGGCCTGTCAGGCCCGGG
The DNA here is from genome assembly GCA_045544375.1 of Shuttleworthella sp. GTDB lineage: Bacteria > Bacillota > Clostridia > Lachnospirales > Lachnospiraceae > Shuttleworthia. The sequence continues at coordinate 3,880 of JAZPYY010000082.1, read as the reverse complement.
TGGAAAAAGCCGTTTCCGCGGTTCCCGGGGTGACCTCCTGTGCGGTCAGCCTGCTGACCAATTCCATGGGCGTGGAAGGAACGGCCTCCTCCGCGGACATCATTTCAGCGGTGGAAAAGGCCGGCTATGGCGCCAGTCCGAAAGCAGCGCCATCGCAGAGTGATGCGCGAAATGCGTCCTCCCTGGCTGCGGAGGAAGAGGCGCTGAAGGATCGGGAAACTCCGAAACTGCGCCGGCGGCTGATCCTGTCCGCCGCCTTTCTGATGGCTTTGATGTACATCACCATGGGCCACAACATGCTGGGCCTGCCCCTTCCGGCGTATTTTATTCACAATCACCTGGGGCTGGCGCTGACGCAGATGCTTCTGGCCGCCACGGTTATGATCATCAACGGGAAGTTCTTCACCAGCGGCTTTACGTCTCTGTTCCACGGTGCGCCCAACATGGATACCCTGGTGGCTCTAGGCTCCGGCGTGTCCTTTGGCTGGAGCGTGTTCGTTGTGTACGAAATGTGCGGACAGATCACGGCGGGCGCCGGAAACATGGCGCTGATGAATCTGTACCACAATGAGCTGTATTTTGAAGCCGCTGCCATGATTCCCGCACTGATTACCGTGGGAAAAATGCTGGAAGCCATGTCCAAGGGCCGCACCACGGACGCTTTGCGGGGGCTGATGAAGCTGGCGCCGAAGGAAGCCGTTCTGTTACGCGACGGCGTGGAGGTGACGGTTCCCATCGGGGAAGTGCAGCCCCACGACATCTTTGTGGTGCGTCCCGGTGAGAGCATTCCCGTGGACGGCCGGGTTATTGAGGGAACCAGCGCGGTGAACGAATCCGCACTGACCGGAGAATCCGTGCCAGTGGACAAGGCAGCGGGGGATACGGTGAGCGCCGCCACCATCAACCAGTCCGGTTATCTGCAGTGCGAGGCGACGCGGGTTGGCGAAGACACCACCCTTTCCCAGATCATCCGCATGGTTTCCGACGCTGCGGCCACAAAGGCACCCATCGCCCGGATCGCGGACCAGGTTTCCGGCATCTTTGTGCCGGCGGTGATGGGCATTGCCCTGATCGTGGTTCTCGGATGGGTTCTCTCCGGACAGAGTTTGAGCTTTGCGCTGGCCCGGGGTATCAGCGTGCTGGTGATTTCCTGTCCCTGCGCTCTGGGTCTGGCCACCCCGGTGGCGATTATGGCGGGCAACGGTGTGGGAGCGAGAAACGGCATCCTGTTTAAGACCTCCGAAGCCCTGGAAACCGCGGGCAAAATCGAGATCGTGGCCCTGGATAAAACCGGAACCATCACCGCCGGACAGCCGGAGCTGATTTCCCTGCATCCGGCAAAAGGGATCACGGAAGAGACGCTTCTGCAGAAGGCCTACAGCCTGGAAGCCCGGAGCGAGCATCCCCTGGCGCAGGCCATTGTGCGTGCGGCGAAAGAGAAAAACCTTTCGGCAGCGGAGGTGGAAGATTTTACTGCCCTGCCCGGAAACGGCCTGAAGGCGGTGTGTGCCCAAAAGGCACTGCTCGGCGGAAACATACGCTTCGTGAAGGAGAATATCTCCGGTTCATCTGCGGACACCCTGCCTGCGGGAGAGAAGCAGCTGTTTGATCTGGCCGGCCGGCTGGCCTCGGAGGGTAAAACGCCCCTGTTCTTTGCGGAAGACGGCCGTCTGCTGGGCGTCATCGCCGTGGCGGACGCGGTGAAGGCCGATTCGGCCCAGGCGGTTTCGGAACTGAAAAACCTGGGACTGCGGGTCATCATGCTCACCGGCGATAATGAGCAGACCGCCCGGGCGGTGGCTGCCCAGGCCGGCGTGGACGAAGTGGTATCCGGAGTGCTGCCGGACGGAAAGGAAGCTGTGGTGCGCTCCCTGCAGCAGGAAGGCCGGGTGGCCATGGTGGGCGACGGCATCAACGACGCCCCGGCCCTGACCCGGGCGGATACCGGTATCGCCATCGGCGCCGGCACGGACGTGGCCATCGACAGCGCTGACGTGGTGCTGATGAACAGCACCTTAAAAGACGCGGCCGCCGCTGTGCGCCTAAGCCGAGCGGTGCTGACCAACATCCACCAGAACCTCTTCTGGGCCTTCTTCTACAACCTGATCTGCATCCCGCTGGCAGCGGGACTGTTTGCCTGGAAGATGAACCCCATGATCGGCGCGGCAGCCATGAGCCTGTCCAGCTTTACGGTGTGCATGAACGCACTGCGATTAAACCTGGTGAAAATCCATGACAGCCGGCACGACCATCCCCGACGGACATTCAAAAAAAGCACGGCAGACGCCGCGCAGAATAAAAAGGCGGCAGAAGACGCCGCAGGAACAGACCGGATACAGCCCGCAGACAACTCGTCTCAGGCACAGACACAGGCGCTGGACACGGCGCAGGAAAGGACAAACGAAATGGAAATGACAATCAAAGTCGACGGCATGATGTGCGCACACTGCGAAGCCAGCGTCCAGAAAGGCCTGCAGGCCCTCCCCTTCGTAGAAGCCGCCGAAGCCAACCACGAAACCGGCCTCGTCAAAATCACCTTAAGCGGAGAAGCAGACGAAGCCGCCATCAAAACCGCCATCGAAGACCGCGACTACACCTATGTCGGCATCGCAGAGTAACCAGCGGCGGAGATAAAAAAGTCCTCCCGAGCGCGTCATTTCGCGCAAGGGAGGACTTTTTTATCCTGCCGCGTCACTTAACTATGTTCTGGCGCGTAATTATAAACGCATTACAAATCTTGCTGCGTCGCTCAGCCGCGTCACTCCGCCGCCAGCTCCAATCCGCGCTTCGCCTCCGCAATCTGCCCCAACAGCTTTGAGTAATCCATCTCCGTCCGTGCCCGCAGCAGCTCCGTAATCTCCAGCACCGGCGCAAGCATCGGTGTCAGCTCCAGATTTCCCAGCATTCCCTTCAGCGCATGGGCCGCCTCAAAAGCCGCATCCAGATCATTGGCCTTCAAAGAATTAGAAAGCTGTTCGAAATTCGTATCCGCCAGCACATAGCCGCAGAGCCGCAGGTACAGATCTTCCTTTCCCATGCAGCGCGCCAGTCCGGCGTCCACATCCGCGCCATAAGCCCGTAAAGAATCAATGGTCAGCATCAGAACCTCCTTCCTTATCCCCTTCCCAGTCCGCGTCAGCCAGATCTTCCGGCGGGCACACCGTATCCACGGCGCTTTCGATCAGCTTGATCATTTCCCACACCGAGCGGAACTGCATGGTTTTATCTTCCTCCATCCAGGTAATGCGCCCCTGCCAGCTGCTGTTCTGCCGGTGCTGTACGCGCACGATGAATGTGCCGATATCGCCATGCTTGCTTAACAGTTCGTTGTCACTCATGATGCGATTCCTTTCTTGGCTTTTTGCCCGAGTCGGAGCCTGTTCCGTAAAGGAACGTGTGATGGTGCTGGGGTGCGGATACTGCAGCCAGTCAAACAGCATTTCCATGCGCAGTGTCATCTGTCCGATGCCCATAAAGGGAACCGGTTTTTCGCTGTAACCGTGATAAAATAATCCGCGTACCTCGCCGTCGTTGGCGGCCTGCACACACAGAACGATGCCGTTTGGTGCACCGATATACCATTGATTTCTTGTCATGGCAGGAACTCTTTCTGCAGGTATGTTCTAAAAAGGCGGCGGGAACAATCCGAAAACCGTTCCGAAATTCTTTGTTGTGATGCCCGGTTATGATGTCCTTTTATGATGATTCAAACGCCAAAAGTCCGACTCCACGCCACGCTTGCGTGGCGGTGGAGGAGAGACTTATTGGCGTGCCCCACAACGAGGGCGAAGTGGAGGGAAACCTCCACGAAAGCCCGAGTTGTGGGAGCGCGGTGGGAGCACGAAGTGCGAAGCCGCGCGAATCAGTACTTTTGGCGACT
>JAZPYY010000081.1:0-5933 GCA_045544375.1 Shuttleworthella sp. | reverse complement strand
GCATCTTCGCCACGGATTCCGCCGAGGGCGTGCCCACTTCGTTGATCTTCGCCAAGGTGTCGCAGCCCATCTGGACGAAGCGCTCCATGAAGTGCAGAAAGATGCCTGCGGTGCATTCCGCATCGTCCACAGCCCGATGATGGTGCTCTAAGGAGACACCGGCAGCCTTGGCCACGGTGTCCAGCTTGTAATTGTGCAGAGTGGGCTCTAAATGCCGGGCCATGGCCACCGTATCCATAAAGGTTTCGGGAGCCGTAAGACCCAGTCTTTTGGCGTTTTCCGCGATAAAGCCGGTGTCGAACCGGGCGTTGTGCGCCACCAGAACCGCATCCTTACAGAATTCAAGGAACCTGGGCAGCACCGCTTCGATGCCCTCCGCTTCTGCCACGTCCCCGTCCGTAATGGAGGTGAGTTTCGTAATCTTATAAGGAATGGGCCGGCGGGGATTGATGAAAGTGGAAAACCGATCTGTGATGGCCCCTTTTTCTACCCGCACCGCACCGATTTCAATGATGGCGTCATGCACGGAGGAAAAGCCGGTGGTTTCGATATCAAACACCACGAAAGGCACATCCGTGGTCTGTCCGGCTTCGTTTTCCGTAATCTTCTGGGTGTCGTCTACCAGATAGATTTCGCAGCCGTAAATCACCTTGAAATCCGGATCCTTGGCCACGGCGTGAAAGGCGTCCGGGAAGGCCTGCACCACGCCGTGATCCGTGATGGCGATGGCTTTGTGGCCCCAGGACTTGGCGGTCTTGATGATGTCTTTCACATCCGAGACGCCGTCCATGTCGCTCATTTTGGTATGGCAATGAAGCTCCACACGCTTGTGCGGCGCTTCGTCCGTCCGCCCACCCTTGGGGGCGTCGACCTTTTTGATGCCCACCACGGAGCTCATGCACAGTTCGTGATCGTAGGCGTCGATGGCCGTGGTACCCTTCAGGCAGATCCAGCTGCCGGCAGAAAGCTGAGGGCGCAGAGCCTCCATATCCTCTTCGGAGAGGAACAGCTTTACCGGAATGGAATCCGTCTCGTCGGTAACCGACAGGGTTAAGATGACCCGCTCTCCCCGGATCTTGCGCTCTTCGCTGGCAAAAATGCGGCCCGCCACCGTAAATACACCGGAAGCATCCCCGATGTCGATCATGGGCACAGGCTCATCAAAAAAGCTGCGGCCGTAAATCCGGTTGGGATCAGCCTGGCGGTTATTATAGGATCGCTCGCCCCGGTCCCGGCCAAAGCCGCCTCCCCGGTCTTTGCCGAATCCCTTGTTGCCGCCGGCGGAACCGGAAGCACTCTTTTGGGTGACAGAGGCATTGCGGGACCGATCCGCCGCAGCCACGGCCGGCTTGCTGTTGGGAGTTTCTTCCTTCTGCTCCGCGGCGTTTTGCTTGGCCGTTTCGTAGCTTTCGCCGATGGACGCCACCCGGGATTTCAGGCGCTCTTCCATCTCTTCCAGATCCCGGCTCTTTTCCTGGCGCACATATTCCACTTCCACCGGATGTGAAAAACCAAACCGCCGGCCGAAGACCCGATATATGTACTCCACCAGCTGATCTTCATAGAAGCGGATGGCGGAATTGTCCGGCAGGGTCACACAGATGGCCTCGTCGGTAAAAGAAATCTTCCAGCTGCGGCTTAAACTGTGGAGAATGGGGCTGGTGTGATCCAACTCTTCTTCCATGCTGTCGGCATACTGCTCATACACCGTCTCGGGGGTATATATGCTGCCTAAATCGTAGCGCTCGATGACAGACACCGTAACCTGACCCTCCGAGAAAATCTGATCCCGCAGGGCGTTTTCCAGCTGCCAGATGCGGCGCTTCGGAAGCAGCAGATGTCCGGTAAGATACACACGCACAGCCGTATGAAGTTTGTTTGCCGCCACGCGCTCAACTAAAGCGGTACGCAGAAATTCCGAAAGCTCTGGCGGCGAAGCGAAATCGGGAAATACTTCAAAAAAAGACAGTGCCATAGATTACCAGTTCTCCAGTTCTTCCCGGAGGGCCGAAAGCAGTTCTTCTTCCGGCATGCGCCGGATGATCTCACCATGCTTGAACAGAAGGCCGGTTCCGACGCCGCCGGCAATGCCCAAATCCGCTTCCCGGGCTTCTCCGGGGCCATTGACGACGCAGCCCATAACAGCCACCTTCAAGTCCAGAGGCATGTCCTTAACCATCTCTTCCACCTGGGTGGCCAGGCCGATCAGATCGATCTTCGTGCGGCCGCAGGTGGGAGAGGACAGCACTTCGATCCCCCCTTTGCGCAGGCCTAAGGTGCGCAGAATCAGTTTTGCGGACCGGATCTCCTCCACCGGATCCCCGGTCAGAGACACCCGGATGGTATCGCCGATACCCTTGGAAAGAATCAGTGCCAGGCCAATGGCGGATTTGATGTTTCCGCTGGTCACCGTGCCCGCTTCCGTGATGCCCACGTGCAGGGGATAATCGCACTTTTCCGACAGCAGCTGATAGGCCTTATCGCACATCAGCACGTCCGAGGACTTGATGCTGATCACCAGCTGATCCCAGCCCAGATCTTCAATGAGATGCACCTGGTCTAAGGCGCTTTCCACCAAAGCCTCTGCTGTGACGCCGCCGTATTTTTCAATGAGGCGTTTTTCCAGGGAGCCGGAATTGACACCCACGCGAATGGGTATCTGCCGCTCCTTTGCAGCGTCGATGACGTATTTCACCCGGTCCCGGGAGCCGATGTTTCCGGGATTGATGCGGATCTTGTCCGCCCCGTTTTCCATGGCCGTCACGGCCAGATCGGCGTCAAAATGGATGTCTGCCACCAGCGGAATGTGGATCTGGGGACGGATTTCAGCAAAGGCCTTCGCCGCTTCCATGGTGGGCACGGCGCAGCGGATGATCTCACATCCGGCCTTCTCTAAAGCAAGAATCTGGGCAACGGTGGCCCCAACGTCTTCCGTGGGGGTGTTGCACATGGACTGGATGCGAATGGGCGCACCGCCGCCAATGGTCACGCCGCCCACCGAAACCTGTTTTGTCATTTTACCCATGGAGAAACCTCCTTAGAAAAGTTTGTAGATGTCGCTGATCATCACAATCACCATCAGCGCCATCAGGGCAGCAAAGCCGATCATGTGAATGGTGCCTTCCAGCTTTTCCGACAGCTTTTTGCGGCGCACGGCCTCCACCAGAAGCAGCAGAATGCGTCCGCCGTCCAAGGCCGGAATGGGCAGCAGGTTCATGACGCCTAAGTTGGCCGACAGCAGAATGGCGATGTTGATCATGTTTAAAAACACTGTAAAGGCACCTTCCTTCGCCGCGGCTTCATAGGTCTCGCCGATGGTGGATACGATGCCCACGGGACCGGACAGATCCGTAACTCCCACCTTTCCGGTCACCAGCATCCGCAGGCTCATAAAGGTGGCCCGGATCTGGTAGCGGATCTCACAGAGAGCGTATTTTAAGGTCTCCGCCGCCGAGGTTTTCTCCCGGCCTAAGGTGCTGGTGATGCCCAGATAATAGCGGTCGTCCTCGGCGCTGTATTTCGGCGTCATCACCGTCTCATAGGTCTGTCCGTCGCGCTTGTAAACCACGTCCGCCGGCTGATCTTCCTTCATAAACAGAGAAAGACTGATTTCCTTGAAAAAGAAGATGCGGCTGTGGTTGATGGAGATGATTTCATCTCCCGCTTCCAGTCCTGCTTCTTCCGCCGGATACCCCTCCATAACACCGGTGATGATGGGGCGATCCACGCCGGCAAAGGATAACAGCACAATGGCCATGATAAATGCCAGGATGAAGTTAAACAGCGGGCCGGCAAAAACCACAATCAGGCGCTTCCACACGCTTTTGTTGGAAAAAGCCCGGACGTCCGCGCTTTCCTCGTCTTCTCCTTCCATCACACAGGCGCCGCCAAAGGGCAGAATGCGCAGAGAATACTCGGTCTCTTTCCCCTGGAACTTCAGCAGAGCCGGACCGAAACCGATGAAAAACTGATTCACCCGGATCCCGCAGGCTTTGGCCGCCAGGCAGTGGCCCAGTTCGTGAAAGAAAATGAGAAAACTGAAGATAAAAATGGCAATAATAATCTTTAACATATAATTCTTTTCCTATCGTCCGTCAGTGCAGGTCCGATCATTGATTAAAAGTATGGCCGTCATTGCATCGGCGCTGTGCGCTGTGACGAAAATCGACGATTTGCAAACGCAGCGCCCGGTTTAACGAAACAGCGCCCGGGCCTTCTCTTCCGTCCAGAGCACTTCCTCCAGCGTAGGATTGGCAATCTGCTCCACGGTGTTCATGGCCTGCTCGATGCGGTCGTAGATGGACAGGAAACCGATCTTTCCCGCCAGGAAATCCGCCACCGCTTCTTCGTTGGCCGCGTTAAAGACCGTAGGCGCGTTTCCGCCCCGACGGATGGCCTCGTAAGCTAAGGCCAGACCGGAGAACACGGAAAGATCCGGCTCTTCAAAGGTGAGCTGTCCTAAGGCGCACAGATCCAGCTTGTTGTCCCTCATGGGAAGGCGCTTGGGATTGAACATGGCGTACTGAATGGGCAGTTTCATATCCGGCACACCCATCTGGGCGATGACGGCGCCATCCACATATTCCACGGCGGAATGAACGATGCTCTGAGGATGCACCAGCACCTTGATCTGGGAATAATCCACATCAAACAGCCAGCGGGCTTCCATGACTTCCAGGCCCTTGTTTACCATGGATGCGGAATCGATGGTGATCTTCGCCCCCATGGACCAGTTGGGATGCTTTAAGGCATCCGCCGGAGTGACCTGTTCTAAATCCTTGCGGCTTCTGCCCCGGAAAGGACCGCCGGAAGCGGTCAGCAGGATGCGGGCAATCTCGTTGCCTTCATTGCCCTGCAGACTCTGGAAAATGGCACTGTGCTCGCTGTCCACCGGCAGGATGGACACGCCCTTTTCCTTTGCCAGGGGCATGATGATGTGCCCGGCGGTCACTAAGGTTTCCTTATTGGCCAGGGCGATATCGTTGCCGGCTTCGATGGCAGCGATGGTGGGGCGCACCCCGATCATACCCACGATGGCAGTCACCACCAGGGAAGGAATGCGCACGCACTCCAGCAGGCCCTCCATACCGGAAAGCACCTTCACGTCAAGATCGGCGACAGCGGTGCGCAGAGCAGCCGCGTCCTTCTCCTCCCAGACGGCAGCATAATCCGGATGAAATTCCCGGATCTGCGTCTCCAGCAGGGTGATATTTCTGCCGGCGCACAGAGCACGCACACGGAAGCCGCCCTGGGCACGAACCACGTCTAATGTCTGTGTACCGATGGAACCGGTAGAACCTAAAATGACCAGATCTCTCATGTAAAAAATCCCTTTCAAAAGGTATAGTTAAATAAACTGGCTCGAAGCCTTCAAATGTGCGCTTCCCTTGGGCAGGCAGCCCAAGTTGAAGGCCGAAAAGCCCAGACGCCATCGAAGTTGGCTTGAAGCCTTCAAATGAGCGTTTCCCTTGGGCAGGTAGCCCAAGTTGAAGGCCGAAAAGCCCAGACGCCATCGAAGTTGGCTTGAAGCCTTCAAATGAGCGCTTCCCTTGGGCATGTAGCCCAAGTTGAATGCCGAAAAGCCCAGACGCTGCCGAAGCTGATTTGAAGCCTTCAAATGAGCGCTTTCCTTGGGCAGGTAGCCCAAGCTGAAGCCCGAAAAGCCCAGCTTCGGCCGACGCGCCGTTGCAACAATGTAAAATGAAGTGCCTATAGTTTTTTCAGATGAACACGCCGGCGGCAGAAACGGAAACGAAAAGATGCTGACCCGGCCGGCGGCGTATTTCGAGGGTGATACCGGTGCGCCGGAAGGCAGCTGATGTGCCGCAAGCGGACAATCTGGGGCGCGCTTTTAGCCGAGGAAAGATCCACTCCCTACGGAGACTGCGCGCGAAGGCTCTCCTGAGCGTGCCTAGTCGCAGTTGGGAGTTAGC
>JAZPYY010000080.1:0-3126 GCA_045544375.1 Shuttleworthella sp. | reverse complement strand
GGCCTCCGACTTTATCAGATGGCCGAGATTTTCGTCAACGACCTGTACGCGGCTTCTTCCATTCACGGGTATGGCGAGAACCTGGTTTCCATTGACAAGTATCTGAATTTCGGCGAAGCCAATACGGTGAAGGTGATTGCCAAGACTCCCTCTCCCAACAGCCGCTGGTACAGCGGCAGCGGTCTGTACCGCGGGGTGGATCTTCTGGTGGGCGGCCCGGTGTATATTCTGCCCGATGGCGTCCGTGTGACGACGCGGTCGGCTTCCGAAGAAGAGGCACTGGTGGAGGTCTCCACGAAAATCCGCAATATTTCCCGCACAAAGAAGACGGTTTTCGCTTCGGTTACCATTTGCTTTGCCGGTGAGGTGGTGAAGACCGACAAGGTGCAGCTTTCTGTCTGGCCGGGGGATGAGGATGTGGCTTTCTCCGCCTTTAGCATCGCTAATCCGAAACTCTGGGACTGCGATGCGCCGAACCTGTACGATGTGACCGTGCAGCTGTGTGACGGCGAAACCGTGCTGGAAACCCAGACGGTGCGCACCGGTTTCCGGGTGGTGACTTTTGACGCCGATCACGGCCTGCGCATCAACGGGAAAGAGACGAAGATGCGGGGTACCTGCATCCACCACGACAACGGCATTTTAGGCGCGGCCACCTGGGCAGCGGCCGAAGACAAGCGTGCCCGCGAGATGAAGGAAGCGGGCTTTAACGCCATCCGCGCGGCCCACAATCCGTTAAGCCGGGAAATGCTTGATGCCTGCGATAAGTACGGCATTCTGGTTATGGACGAGCTGTCCGACATGTGGAACGAGCAGAAGAACATCAACGACTTTGCCATTCATTTTGACGCCTGCTGGGAAGCAGAAGTGGAAAAGATGGTGGTCAAGGATTACGACCATCCGTCGGTGATTCTCTATTCCTCCGGCAACGAGATCTTAGATCTGGGACGCAAGACCGGCGGCGCCATCAACCGGAAGATCTGCCGTAAGTTTAAAGAGCTGGATCCCACCCGCTACACCACCACCGGTGTCAACGGCCTGATTTCCGTGTCCTTAAACGGCACCATGCAGACCATCATGGGAAGCCTGCTAGCCGAGATGGGCATCGATCCCATGGCCATGGCCGCTCAGCAGAACGCGGCTGCGGCGGAAGGCGCGGAAGAAGCCGGCGCTGCGCAGGATGGCGGCGTGGGTGCCATGAACCAGGTGATGGGTCTGATGAACAGCGCGGCCTTCGCAGCGCACCCGCTGATGACCGAAGCCCTGGAAGAAGCTGCTCAGGCGGCGGACGTGCCCGGCTTTAACTACCTGACCGGCCGCCATGTGCTGGAAAAGGAACTGCATCCCAACAAGGCCATCGTCGCCACTGAAACCTATCCGGCGGACATCGTCAATCTGTGGCGCATCGTGGAAGACTATCCCCACGTCACCGGTGATTTCACCTGGACCGGCTATGATTATCTGGGCGAAGCCGGATGCGGCATCTTCTATTATGACGGAACGGCCAATTTCAGCAGCCATTTCCCGGATCGTCTGGCCTACATCGGCGACATCAACATCTTAGGATACCGCCGTCCCATCAGCTATCTGCGGGAAGTGGTGTACGGCCTGCGCAAAGCGCCCTACATCGCCGTGGGCCGTCCGGATCACTACGGCGAGACGCCTTCGGGAACCAGCTGGACCTATAAGGACCAGATCGAATCCTGGACCTGGCCGGGATACGAAGGAACGCCGGTGGAAGTGGAAATCTTCTCCGTGGATCCGGAAGTGGAACTCTTTGTCAACGGCGTTTCCGCGGGCCGGAAACCTGCCGGCCGGGAGAATGGCTTTATCGCCTCTTTTGATACCGTGTATCAGCCCGGTGAACTGGTGGCGGTGGGCTATGACGCAGAGGGAAAGGAAACCCTGCGCATGAGCCTTCCGACCGCGGACGGCGCGGCAGCGCTGGCACTGAAGACAGAGCGGGACGCGGTGTGCGCCAACGGGGAGGACATGGCCTTTGTTACCGCCTCCCTTGTGGATGCAGACGGCCGCGCAAACCGCTTTGAAACAAAGAAGGTGACCGTGCGTGTGGAAGGTCCGGGAGAACTGGCGGCCTTTGGCAGCGCAGATCCGCAGCCTCTTACCAGTTATGATTCCGATACCTGGGAGACGTTTGAAGGTCAGGTCATGGCAGCGGTGCGGACCACGGAAGAGGCCGGGACGATCCGGGTGATCTTTTCCGCGGAAGGGCTGCCGGAGGCGGCGGCGGAAATCGCGTCGAAATAAGCGCACCGGGTGCCGTTTTCTGCGGCGGCGAGGGCAGAGGACGGGGGAATACCGCCGGATTGCCGAATTACCCGGACAATAAATGATAATTTGGCTGGCATTTTGCACAAATGCCAGCCTGCTTTTTTGGAGAGAAATATGCCGCAGAGTCAGGTAAAATAAGACTGTTCGCGGCCGTAATGAATCTGGTATTCGAAGGGGTATGGCCGTATTACAGTCAGCTGCCGAAAGGCAGTTCCAGACAAAGGAGGGCATTAAAAATGAAAAACACGAAACGTTGGGGAGCACTGCTTCTTGCCATGGCAACGGCGGCGTCCCTGGTACTGGCCGGCTGCGGCGGCTCAGGCGGCGGCAGCACGTCCGGCGGATCCGGCAATGAAAGCAGCGGCAGCACATCCGGCGGTGCGGAAACCGATAACGCCGGCGGCGAAGATGTGAAGACGGTCAACGTGACCTATTACATCGGCAACGGCGTCGATACCCAGTTCGCGGAAGTGTATGCGGATCTGCCTGCGGTTCAGTATCATAACAATATGGTATGGGATGTGGACGGCACGCCCACGAAGGTTGTCTATGATTACACGGAAGCCCCGGCGGATTCCATTTCCGACAACTTAAATACCATGATCGCCACCGGTGAGTATCCGGAAATCATGAACATCAGCATGGCTTCCACCACGGCAGCCGCGCTGTATGACGAAGGCATCGCACTGGACATCACCGAGTATGTTGAGAAGTACATGCCCAATTACCTGTCCTTCCAGGATGCGCATCCGGAATTCAAGGGCCAGCTGACCAATGGCGGCAAGTACATCCAGCTGTATACGCTGGCGGATTCCCAGGAACCCCCGTGGGGCG
>JAZPYY010000079.1:0-15623 GCA_045544375.1 Shuttleworthella sp. | reverse complement strand
TGCTCCCACCGCGCTCCCACAACTCGGGCTTTCGTGGAGGTTTCCCTCCACTTCGCCCTCGTTGTGGGGCACGCCAATAAGTCTCTCCTCCACCGCCACGCAAGCGTGGCGTGGAGTCGGACTTTTGGCGTTTGAATCATATTTTGATTTTTAGAAACAAAGAGAAACACAGACGCTATTTTGAAAACAGAACAGGACAGAACAGGAGTATCTACAGGGGAAGAAAAACGTAAAAAGGGGGTTTTTCAATGCGTAAACATCAAGAGTTAATCGCGCAGATGACGAAGGAAGAGAAGGCGGCGCTGCTTTCCGGCAAGGGGGAATGGGACACCCGGGAAGTGAAGCGTTTGGGCATTCCGCCCATCTTTCTGTCCGACGGTCCCAGCGGCGTGCGTAAGCAGGCCGGCGCCGGCGACCATCTGGGCTTAAATCCTTCCGTGCCCGCCACCTGTATGCCCGCGGCTTCCACCGTGGCCAACAGCTGGGATCCGGCCCTGGGAGAAGAAGTGGGCCGTGGCCTTGGCGCCGAAGCCATGGCTGAGGACGTGGATGTCCTGCTGGGCCCGGGCTTAAATATCAAGCGCAATCCGCTGTGCGGACGCAATTTCGAATACTTTTCTGAAGATCCTTATCTGGCCGGAAAGATGGCGGCCGCCTTTGTGCGCGGCATCCAGTCCAACGGCGTCTACGCCTGCGCCAAGCATTTCGCGGTGAACAGCCAGGAAGAGCGCCGCATGGCCATGAATGCGGTGGTGGACGAGCGCACCCTGCGGGAGATTTACCTCACCGGCTTTGAGATGGCTGTGAAGGAAGGCGGCGCCAAGTGCATCATGTCCAGCTACAACGAGGTTAACGGCACCTACGCTAACGAAAACGCCCACCTGTTAAAGGAAATCCTTCGGGACGAATGGGGATTTGACGGCTTTGTGGTCACCGACTGGGGCGCCAGCAACGACCACGCTTTAGGCGTGAAAAACGGCTCTGCCTTAGAGATGCCCACCCCGGGTCTGGACGCGGCGCGGGAACTGTTAGCCGCGGTGGAATCAGGCAAGATTTCCCAGGATGATATCGACGACCGGGTGGACGAACTCATCGACGCCGCCCTGTATCTGCGCGCCCAGAAAGAGGCCTTTAAGGCCGGCCCGGGCAGGAACTTAGACAAGGAAGCCCTGCACGCGGCCAACCATGAAATCGCCCGCCGGGCAGCGGCCGAAAGCGCGGTGCTTCTGAAAAACGAAGACGCTATTCTTCCCGTGTCAGGGGACAAAACCGTGGCCATCATCGGCGATTTCGCCTTTGCTCCCCGCTACCAGGGCGCCGGCTCTTCCATGGTCAACTGCACCAAGGTGGACACGGTAATCGACTGTCTCGCCGGAAGCGGCCTTTCCGTGGCGGGCACAGCCAGAGGATACATCCGCACCGGCGGAGAAGACGCGGCCCTGCTGCAGGAAGCCGTGGAACTGGCGAAAAAGGCTGACGTCGTCCTGTACTTCTTCGGCTTGAATGAGCAGAGCGAATCGGAAGGCTTAGACCGGGATCATCTGCGCATCCCCGCCAACCAGGTTACCCTGCTTTCCGCTTTGGCCCAGGCCAATCCCAACATCGTGGGTATCCTCAGCGCCGGTTCCGTCATCGAAATGCCCTGGGAAGGCAGCTGCAAGGCCCTGCTTCACGGCTATCTCACCGGCCAGGCCGGCGCGGCGGCCATCTTAGACCTGGTCACCGGCAAAGTCAATCCTTCCGGCCGCTTAAACGAGACTATGATCCTTCGCTATGAAGATACTCCCAGCGCCGCCTATTATCCGGCAAAAGAGCGCAATTCCGAGTACCGGGAAGGTCTGTTTGTGGGCTATCGCTACTTCGATACCGCCGGCGTTCCTGTGCTGTATCCCTTCGGACACGGACTGTCCTACACCACTTTCGCTTACAGCGATCTGGCGGTTGCAGAAGAGGGCGTCACCTTTACGGTGACCAACACCGGAGCTGCGGACGGCGCGGAAGTCTGCCAGATGTATGTAAGCCTGTCCGGCGGCGCCGTGGTGCGTCCGGCCAAGGAACTGAAAGGCTTTGCTAAGATCTTCTTAGCGGCGGGCGAATCCAAAATCGTCACCATCCCCTTTGACACCTACACCTTCCGCTACTGGAATACCGGAACCAACGCCTGGGAAACGGAAGGCGGCACCTATCAGATTCTCATCGGATCCACCAGCGCCGACATCCGCCTGCAGGGTGAAATCGCCGTGGCCGGCACAGCGGCTGCGCCTTCCTGCCTGAAGACGGATCTGCCGGATTACGCCGCCGGAAACGTGAAAAACATCCCCGATGCGGAATACGAAAAGCTGCTGGGAAGCCCCATTCCCGACGGCGGCTGGGGCGGCGAAATCGGCATGAACGACGCCCTCTGCCAGCTGTACTACGCCAAGAGCCCCATCGGCCGGCTGGTATTCAACTACCTGGACGGCAGAATCAAAAAGGCTAAAGCCAACGACGAACTGCCCGACTTAAACACCCTGTTCCAGTACAACATGCCCTTCCGCGCCATCGCAAAAATGACCGGCGGCATGGTCAGCATGGACATGGCCCGGGGCTTAGTGGACGTGGTCAACGGCCATTTCTTCAAGGGCATCGGAGGTATCATCGGCGGCTACTTCGGAAATCAGAAGCAGAACAAAGCCTACGAGGCCGAGCTGGAGAAGCAGAACGCGTAGAAACAGGACAGGGGACAGGTCACCGTCCAACCAGGTATATAAGGCATTATATCTGGAAACACCACGGACCATTCACTTTCCCGGAGGAATAATCGATGAACAATCCCATTCTATTCGGAAGCCAGTCCTTTCCCTTGCAGTATGTTCTGGAAGAGGATTTTGACGGTTCCATCCGCCGCCTGCATCAGATCGGCTTTGACGCCTTTGAGCCCTTGGCGTTCTTTAACGATACCCGGGGACGGGCGCCGGCGGCATCCGCACCAAAGAAGTGCTGCAGATGATTCCGGACTGGCCGGCCTTCGATGGCCTCATCGTGCTGGATCAGGATCAGACCACGGCGGACATCTTCGACGATCTGGAGCGGGGACTGCACACGGTCAGAGGAATGCTGGAATTGAGGTGAACAGCGCAAAAAAATGACAGATATGGATATTTTTTCGTAATCGGCCGGCGGAGAGGAGTAGTATAATCGCCTTGTTATGTAGGCACGGCGGATGGACAGGATTTTCATGCACAGCGATGAAAGTACTTCTTCCGGCGATTTTTTGTTAAAGGGGGAATGATGAAAACAAGAGAACAATGGGAAGCGCAGGACAATCGGGAACTGTCCCGGCGCAAAAAGCAGTTCGCAAAGCCGGAGTATGCGGCGTATCTGCTGGTTCTGTGTGTGGTGGTTGTCTTAATCCACATCGTGGATGAAATCGCTACCAACACGCCTGGCATGGTGGAGAGCAACGCGATTAAGCAGTTCTTCCCCACCCTGGATCTGTCCACCGGTAAGGCGGCCATGACGGCTGTGACCACGCCGCTGTCCATGATCACCATGCTGGCGCCTTTCTACAAGGCCCTGGCAGATAAGTTCGGCCGGAAGATGTTCCTGGTGGTGAATACCATCGGCTTCGGTATCGGCATGATCCTCTGCTACTTCTCCAACAACCTGGTGACCTATGCCATCGGCTACACGATGATCTTCTTCTTCATCGCCCACGACATGCAGGTGGTGTACATTCAGGAATCCGCGCCGGCAAAATACCGGGCCACCATCTACGCCATCACCAAGGGTATCGGAACCTTCGGCCTGGTGGCCGTTCCGCTGCTTCGCCGGGTTTTCGTGGACAACAATCCCGAGATGTGGAAGAGCATTTATCTGATCCCCGGCATTGGCGGTATTGCTGTCGGTTTGCTGGCCCTGCTGCTGACCCGGGAGTCCAAGGTCTTCTTAGAGCAGCGCATTCATCATCTGGAAGAGCCCTATGAAGTGCGTCATCCGGAAAAGAAGAAACTGACCAAAGAAGAAAAGAAGGCCCAGAAGGCCAAAGCCGGCAAGAGCGGCGTGTTCCGCGCCATCCGCTACCTGTTCAACCACGATGCGGATATCCGCTGGACCGTCATCTCCATCATCCTGTTTGCCATCGGTATGATGGGTATCACCGGAAACATCAACGTGATCATGGCCACCGGCATGACCGAGACCGAGATCACCAACGCCCAGACCGTATATGCCTTTGGCTACGCGGTGATCATCATCATCTTCGGCCTGATCGGCGATCATCTTGGCCGCAAGACCACCGTTTTGGTGACCGGCATCATGTCCGCCGTCAGCTTCCTGCTGTTCGTCTTCGGCGTGCGGCTGGGATGGAACTCCTGGTTCATGGGCATCCTGTACTCCGGGTTCCTGGGCGGCTACTGGACTTCTCAGGACTACATGGTCTTCATGGCGTCTGAAAAAGTGCCCACGAAGATCCGCGGATCCGTGCTGGGCGCCTTAAACCTGCTGCAGTACATCGGTATCTTCGGCGGCATGATGGTGCTGACCATCGCCGAAGTGTTTATTCCCGATTCCATGATCGGTATCGCCTGCGCCATTTCCGCGCTGCCGGGCATGTTCGTGGCCCTGTACCTGATCATGTTCAAGTCCAAGGAAACCAAGGGCGCCGACTTCGAAGCCATCGATGCGGCCTCCGAGGCGGAATGGGCGGATCTGGTGGATCCGGAAGCGTGAGTCAAAAGGGACAGGCACTTTTGACTCATCGGTGACAAAGGGGACAGGCACTTTTGTCATCCTCTCAGATAAAAGTGAAACGGACCGGAGCGCAGGCTCCGGTCCGTTTTACGCCTCGTTCACCAGCTTTCCGGTCATGTGTTCCGGAATCAGTTCCAGGCAGAGTACATTTTTAAAGGAGGATTCCATTTCCTTCCGAAGGTATTCCTCATCATCCGTAAATTTGCGTGTCAGCTCAGAGCAGAGGACACGCATTTTTTCTTCATCGGTGACGACGCGCATCCGTCCGAAGATGATGACGCTTCTGATGTTTAAGGCCCACTCGCCTTCCCGGCGATAGCCTTCGTCATAGACGCAGTAGCTGACCTTGTCGCAGGATGCGATGGCGTCGATTTTGTGGCCGGCTTTGCCGCCGTGAAAGTACAGGTGCCCGTCTTCCTCACAGTACCAGTGATTGATGGGCATGCCATAGGGATAGCCGTCGTCGCCTAAGACGGACAGTACGCCCCGGGGCTCATTTTTTAAGATTTCAATGCATTCCTCTTCAGAAATCTGCTGCTTAAAGCGGCGCATGGGACGGAACATGAAAACCTCCTTACCGGATAATAAACTGGATACTCTTCCTTCCATTAAACTCGTTGATCTGCAGTTGTCCGGCAAAGGACAGATCGCGGCTTTCTTCAAACTTTGCCCGGGCTTCTTCATAATGATTCCACCAGAGGGCCTCCACCCGGCAGCCGTCCGCCGAAGGGGTCTCCAGCACGAACTTGGCGTGCACGTTGTTTTTCATGGAAAACAGGTCCTTCGCCCGGCCGGTCAGCGCGATGCGGGGCGCCTCAAATCCGGGGCCGAAGGGCTCTAAGGTCTCCCAGGCCTCCTGCATGGCCGTCACTTCAGATACGGAAAGCTGCTCCGGAGAGAAGGTGTAGTCCGCCAAAAGTCCTTCCGTCTGCTTCTTTTCCTGCAGCGCTTTGATCACGGGAGACGCCATTTCGCACAGCAGCGCGCGGATTTCGGGCAGATCCGCTTCCTTCGCCACCAGTCCGGCCGCCATGGGATGTCCGCCGGCGGCGATTTTATCCGGATAGGAGGTCAGGGCCTCGAACAGGTTGAAACCTTCCACGGATCGGGCGGAGCCCTTATAAAGGGAGGGATTCCCCTTCACCGGCGAGAGCACGGCGGCGGGCACGCTGAACCGCTCACACAGATGGGAGGCGGTCAGTCCGTTGATGCCCTCGGAAAACGCCGGATCCCACACCAGCAGGAAGGGATCCCCTAAAAGATGCTGTTCCTCGATCAAAGCCAGGGCCCGGCGGTCGTCCGCGATGCACATCCCCTTGCGGGCGTCATTGTATTCGGAAAGGGCCCGGATGGCCTGGCGGCAGGCGGTCTCCCGGCCCAGATAAGCCAGCAGAAACACCCGCATGGCTGGGGCGGCGGATCCCCCCACCCGGGCCGCGGCGTTCACCAGAGGACCGTAGCGGAAGCCGATGGTATCGCCGGAAATCTCCCGGATGCCCAGTTCCTCCCGCAGCCATCCCCAGACCCCGGCGCCCTTTTTGATCTCTTCCAGACCCCGTCGGGCCACGTAGTGGTTGGCGGCGTTCATGGGTACGGAGTCCGTGATGGTGGCAAAACCCGCGTAGGCATAAAGACCGTCCAGATAGGCTGATTCGTCCGCAGTCAGACCCAGCAGGTCGTACAGACCAACCATCACCCGGCGGGCCAGTTCGGCGCCGCAGAACAGTTCGGGTTCCAGACCGGCAGCGGCGTCCGCCGTCTTCTGGGCCCGGCTTTTCTCGTCCACAGACAGAATGCCCTCCGGAAGAAGGATGCCCTGCTCATGGTGGTCAGTGACCAGCATTTCCACGCCCCGGGACAGACAGATCTGCGCCGCTTCCGCCGCACCGATGCCGTTATCGCAGGTTAAAATCACCTGGGTGCCGGGGTACTTGTCCAGACACTTTTCCATGCTTTCGGCGGAAATGCCATAGCCGTCTTCAAATCGATTATTGATGACGCCGTGGATTTTTCCGGGGTTGACACGGTCCAGGCCGCTGTACAGAATAAAAGAAGCCATAACGCCGTCGGCGTCGTAATCGCCGTAGATGGTGATTTCCTTTTTCTCGCGGACAGCGTCAAAAAGGCGCGAAAGAAGGGCGGTACCGTTTACCATGTCCTCCACCCGCCGCAGCTGCGCGGGCTGAAAGGACAGAAAACCATTGACCGCCTCAGGGGTGGAAAGTCCCCGCTTATGTAAGAAGGATGTAATGTAAGTATTCATGTCCTTAAGATTAACTTTTTTTCGGTGAAAAATCCAGCGCATACCAGGCCGGAAACAATCTTCGCAAAAATTTTTTGAAGATAAATTTTCTTTTTGGGTTCGTTTAAGGTTGACTTCGTATACTTCACACTGTAAACAGCAGGAGGGAAAAAACAAAACCTCAGGCTGATCAAAAAAATGCGGCCGCAAGACGGCGCCGAGCTTTCGGCCGCGACTAGAAATCAAACGGATGATCCGGTCATCCGGGAAGGAAACGAAAGGACCCGACGATCCGGGAATAACGCCCGGGGATCCGCTGATCCGAACGGACAGCACCCGGGGATCTGATCATCCGAGAACGAAACCGGCCAAGCCGGGAAAAAGAAAAGGAGAAAGACCATGAAGAAAAGAACCATGAAGATTGCAGCCCTGATGATGACCTTAGCCCTTGCAGCATCGGCCTTTGCAGGATGCGGCGCAAGCGCTTCTTCCAAGAACAGCACCTCCCAGCAGACGACGGTTACGGCGGAATCCTCCGATAGCACCGCAGAGCAGGAAACATCCGCAGCGGAAGAAACAGCGGCTTCTGACAGCGCAGCCAAAGAAGAGGCGACGGCGGACAGCACATCCAAAGAGGAGACGACGTCCGCAGGCGCTTCCGCAGAAGCCACGGCTGCTGAGAGCAATTCCTCTGCCGCATCCTCTGACAGCAGCGCATCCGCCGCATCCGGCAGCGACATCTTTACCGACCGCGACTTAGAGCAGGAAGCGGACACCAGCGAGGCGAAGAACATCACCGTATCGGACGGCGAAACCGTAAACATCACGGAAGCCGGCGTGTACGTGATCAGCGGAAACGCGAAAAACGCCCAGATCCGGATCGAAGCCGGGGATGAAGACAAAGTGCAGATCGTCTTAGACGGCGTCTCCATCACAAACGACAGCATCCCCGCCATCTACGTGGTCAACGCCGATAAGGTGTTTGTCACCAGCGCGGACGGATCCGACAACACCCTCACCGTTTCCGGCACCTTTACCGCCGACGGCGACACCAACACGGACGCGGTGATCTTCTCCAAGGACGACCTGGTCTTAAACGGTCTGGGCACCACCACCATCACCTCCTCTGACAACGGCGTCAGCTGCAAGGATGACTTAAAGGTGACCGGCGGTACCTGGAATGTCACCTGCGCAGACAGCGCTTTCGAAGCCAACGACTCCATCGCCATGGCGGACGGCGTGTTGGTGATCAACGCCACAAACGACGGCTTCCACGCCGAAAACGACGATGATAATTCCGTGGGCTGGATCACCATTGAAGGCGGTTCCATCACCATCAATGCGGATGACGACGGTATTCACGCCACGACGGTGCTGACGATCAACGGCGGAACCATCGACATCAACGCGGCGGAAGGCTTAGAGGCCACCCAGGTGATCATCAACGACGGAGACGTTTCGGTCAGCGCCACTGACGACGGCATCAACGCGGCGAACAAATCCTCGTCCTACGCGGTGAAGTTTGAGATGAACGGCGGCAGCGTGACCGTAGATATGGGCGCTGGCGATACGGACGCCATCGATTCCAACGGCGACCTGCTCATCAATGGCGGCACGGTGACCATCAACGCCCAGTCCCCCTTTGACTACGACGGCAAGGCCCAGTTAAACGGCGGCACACTGATCATCAACGGCCAGGAAACCAACCAGATCACCAACCAGATGATGGGCGGCGGCATGGGCGGTATGATGGGCGGTCAGGGCGGCTTCGGCGGTCAGCAGGGCGGAATGGGCCCCGGCGGACAGCAGGGCGGCATGGGCGGACAGCAAAACGGCTCACAGGGTTTTGGCCCGGGCGTGAGCGGAGCATATAACGACGATACCACGACTGAAGAGCCTTCCGGGGAGGAAGGCTCCTCGTCCGTTGCGCCCTTCGACGGGCAGACGCCTCCGGAGATGAATGGGCAGATGCCACCGGAAATGAACGGCCAGATGTCCCCGGAGATGAATGGGCAGACGCCTCCGGAAATGAATGGACAGATGCCGCCCCAGATGAACGGACAGCAGGGATTTCAGGGACCCCGCGGGGGATTTGGCAGAGAAAACGGCAGCCAGAGCAGTGAAGAAAACAGCAATACCAGCGAAAACACCAGTGGAAGCAGCAATCATTCGTCCGTCGGATTATTCTAAGTTTGCGCGATACGGCCTGAGCAGGCGCGCGTGCTTGCACGCGAAGCATGCGAGGGCCAACGTACATCGAGCGGCAAGGCCGCGAGATGTGCGCATCGCGCAGATCGGATGGGTGGCAAAGCATGCCCATCCGATCGGGTATCGATTACGAAAACAGAAGAGAAAACTCCCATGGAAGCTAATCACTTTGGCCGACGGGAGTTTTTTGAGTTTGCGCGATAAGGCCTGAGCAGGCGCGCGTGCTTGCACGCGAAGCATGCGAGGGCCAACATACATCGAGCGGCAAGGCCGCGAGATGTGCGCATCGCGCAGATCGGATGGGGGAGCAAGGCCTCCCTCATCCGATCGGGAATGGATTACGAAATTAGAACGGAAAAATCCCATGGAAGCGTTTGCGCGGAATTCGGGGGAATTCTTGGCTTTCACGCTTTTGTGTGGTAAAGTATACTTTTAGAAACGCGCAGCGTTTTTCGAGTCTATGCCAAAAGGAAAACACGCAGCTAACTGTCTGTAAGGAGCTTTCATGCATAAAGAATTTTTGATGGGTAACGAAGCGATTGCCTTAGGCGCTCTGGCGGCCGGGGTCAATCTGGTGGCCGGCTATCCGGGCACGCCCTCCACAGAGGTGCTGGAGACCATTGCGAAGCGCAATCCCGGGAACGTCTACGTGGAGTGGTCGGTGAACGAAAAGGCCGGCATGGAAGTGGCGGCAGGTGCAGCCTACGCCGGCGCCCGGGCTTTGGTTACCATGAAGCAGGTGGGTTTAAACGTGGCCTCTGATCCCTTGATGAGTCTGGAATACATCGGCGTCAAGGGCGGCATGGTGGTTCTTGTGGCGGACGATCCGGGGCCGATTTCCTCCCAGACCGAGCAGGACACCCGTACCTTCGGCATGTTTTCCAAGGTGCCGGTGTTTGATCCCTCTTCGGTGGGCGAGGCCTACGAGATGATTCAGGAGGCCTTTGCTTTCTCGGAAGAGCACGGCACGCCGGTGTTTTTCCGGGCGACCACCCGGGTGGATCACGGCTATGAAGCCATCGACGTGGCGGATTCCCAGGAGTATCTGCAGCACGAATACGAGGGCTTCAAAAAGGATTCCTCCCGCTGGGTCATCTTCCCCCGGCTTTCCGTGATCAATCACGCAAAGATCGAGCAGCGCAACCGCAATCTCACCGGCGTGCTGTCGGAATATCCCCGCAACCGGATCCACGTAGAATCAGAATCCCATTCTAATAATTTCGTCTCCGGGACGCCTCGCCGGGGCATCGCTACCCATGGCATCAGCTACATGTACACTCTGGATGCCTTAAAGCAGATGGAAGCATGCCAGAAAGCCGGCGCGGCGGCGGGCACTGGTGCAAGCGACTGCGACACCGCTGCTGCAGCCTTCTGCAGTCCGCGGATCCTTCGCGTTGCGACCCCCTTCCCCTTCCCGGAGGAGCTGGCGGTTACCTTCTTAAAAGATCTGGACGAGGTGCTCTGCATCGAGGAACTGGATCCGGTGATTGAGCGGGCCCTGACCTTCATCTGCGGCAAGTATCAGCTGCCTGTGAAGATTTACGGCAAACTTAACGGTCACATTCCGGCCTCCGGCGAGAACACCATGGAGATCGTTACGGCGGCCATGGAAGCCTTCCTTTCCAAATCGGAAGACAAGGCCCTAGCAGAATCTGTAGACAAAGGATCTGAAAACGCTGCCAAAGTGGATTCTACGGCCGATGCACAAAACGCTTCCAAAGCAGAATCCGCTGCAGACGCCGATCCCGTCCCGCCGCTTCCGGTCCGGCCCCCGGTTCTATGCGCGGGCTGTCCTCACCGGGCATCCTTCTACGCGGTCAAGCAGGCCATGAAGGGACAGAAGACCATCTACTGCGGCGATATCGGCTGCTACACCTTAGGAAACGCCGCGCCCCTGGATATGTGCGACACCTGCCTGTGCATGGGCGCGGGCATCGGCATCGCCCAGGGTGTCTGGCATATGGAGCCGGACACGAAATCCTTTGCCTTTGTGGGTGATTCCACCTTCTTTGCCTCCGGGATCACCGGTGTGGTGAATGCCTTTTACAATCAGGCGGATCTGACCCTGGTGGTTCTGGACAATTCCACCACGGCCATGACCGGCCACCAGCCCCATCCGGGCACCGGCCGCACCATGATGGGTCAGGTGGTGGAAAAGGTCAGCATCGAGCGGGTGCTTTTGGCCATCGGCCTTACGGTGGTGGAGATCGCGGATCCCCTGGATCATGCTTCTGCCGTGGAAACGGTAAAGCGTGTAGCTGCGGAGCCCGGCGTGAAAGCCATCATCTTCCGATCCCCCTGCGTGGCGGTGACGAAGCCTGCCGGCCATTCGGAGGTGAATGCGGATAAGTGCATCGGCTGCAAAAAGTGCATTCGGGAACTGGGATGCCCGGGCCTTGCGCTCTCACCGGACGGAAAGAAGGCCATCATCGATCCTTCCCTTTGCACCGGCTGTACCCTGTGCGAGCAGCTGTGCCCCGTGGGTGCGATTTCCGGCGGAAAGAAGAATGATCTTCTAATGAATGAAAAACCGGCAGCGGCCGCTGATAAAGCAAACACCGACGGGGCAGCTGGCGGAATAGCAAACCCGCATGTAACGGCCGCTGAAAGCGGCGCATCTGCTGCCAAAGAATCTGCAGACGGAAAGGAGGAGGCATGAACCGCAACATCATTCTCTGCGGCGTGGGCGGACAGGGTACGATCTTAGCCTCGCGCCTGATTGCCTCCGCCGCCATGGAAAAGGGCACGCCCATCCGCACCGCCGAAACCATCGGTATGGCCCAGCGGGGAGGAAGCGTTTTCTCCCACCTGCGACTGGGGGAAGGGGTGCATTCTCCGCTGATCGCTAAGGGCAGCGCCGACCTGATTTTAGCCTTTGAGCCCGGCGAAGTCGTCCGCCAGCTGCCGTTTCTGTCCAAGGACGGAACCGTGGTGGTCAGCACCC
Organism: Shuttleworthella sp.; assembly: GCA_045544375.1. GTDB lineage: Bacteria > Bacillota > Clostridia > Lachnospirales > Lachnospiraceae > Shuttleworthia. The sequence goes on along the minus strand of JAZPYY010000079.1, from coordinate 3,498 downwards.
GCCCCGTGATGCCGGCCAGTGCCTCCATCGGCCAGTCGGTGTATCATGCGGACGAGATGCTTACCTATCTTGAAAAGCACGTGCCCCATCTGGTGACCGTGGATGCGGATGCGGCCATCGAAGCCTTAGGATCCGCGAAGGTATTAAACGTGGTGCTGTTGGGTGCAGCGGCAAGAAGCGGCGCCCTGGGTCTTTCGGAAGAAGACCTGGAAAAAGCGATCCGCGAAAAAGTGGCGCCGAAGTTTGTGGATCTGAATCTTCGGGCGCTGGCATTTTCATAAAAGGAAGGGAGTACACATATGCAGATCAACGAGACCCAGCTGTCTTTGGTCAACCGGCAGATCGAGCGCCTGCTGGGCACGGAGCATTTTTACGGCAAGCGCTTACAGGAAGCCGGCATTACGCACCTGGATTCTGCGGAGGATTTTACGAAACTGCCCTTCTGCGAGAAGCAGGATCTGCGGGAAGCCTATCCCTTAGGGCTCATGGCCTGCGACGAGGATGAGATCGTGCGCATTCATTCCTCCTCAGGCACCACGGGTATGCCCGTGATCATCCCCTACACCGCCAAGGATGTGGATGACTGGGGCGAGATGTTCAAGCGCTGCTACGAATACGCGGGCATCACCAAGGAAGACCGCATTCAGATCACGCCGGGCTACGGCCTGTGGACAGCGGGCATCGGCTTCCAGAACGGCTGCGAAAAGCTGGGGGCCATGGCCATCCCCATGGGACCGGGCAACACGGAAAAGCAGCTGCAGATGATGATGGATTTAAAGAGCACCGTTATCTGCGCCACCTCTTCCTACGCCCTGCTTTTGGCAGAAGAAATTGAAAAGCGCGGGATCGGCGACAAGGTGCATTTAAAGAAGGGCGTCATCGGCTCAGAGCGCTGGGGCGAGAAGATGCGCAAGCGCATCTCCGAAGAGCTGGGCATCGAACTGTACGATATCTACGGTCTGACGGAAATCTACGGACCGGGCATCGGCATCAACTGCAAGTACGATACCGGCATGCACTACTGGGACGACTATCTGTACCTGGAGATCATCGATCCGGTCACCGGCGAAAACCTGCCGGACGGGGAGTGGGGCGAAATCGTCATCACCACCCTAGTCAAGGAAGGCGCGCCGCTGATCCGCTTCCGCACCCACGACATCTCCCGCATCCTGCCGGGCGAATGCCCCTGCGGCAGCTGCCATCCCCGCATCGACGTGATCTCGGGGCGCAGCGACGACATGATGAAGATCAAGGGCGTCAACGTCTTCCCGAAGCAGATCGAAGAGATCTTAAGCCTGTTCCCGGAACTGTCCAGCGAGTATCAGATCCGCATTTCTCACCTGGATGGCAAGGACAGCATGCGAATCTACGTGGAAGCCAGCGGTACGGAAGACTTCAGGGATCTGCAGCAGCGGGTGGCTCAGACGGTAAAGAGCAAGATCGGATTTACACCCATCGTCTACGTGGTGGAACTTGGATTCCTGCCCCGCAGCGAGAAAAAGACCAAGCGGGTTATTGACGAACGCTTTGAATAATGATGACAAACGGCGCAGACCCGATGCAGGTTCTGCGCCGTTTATCGTGCATGGCTCAAGGAAAAATGTATCGGATGGGCGGCGTGGCCTGCCCATCCGATCGTCGTTTCAGGGAAGATGACAAAAGTGCCTGTCCCCTTTGTCACTTCGCAATCTGATTCAGTTTGCTGTTGATCTGCCGGATCACATCCGCGCTGAAGTCCTTGCCCATCTGTTTCAGCTGATTCTCCCAGGGGGTCTGATCCATGATGCGCTGCAGGTTTTCCGGAATCATGGCTTTGATGCCCACACCGGCGGCTTCATGGGCCTCCATGATGGGATCGATAACTGCGTGGTAGATGGCTGCGGCCTCCGGATTATCCTTGATGTCGGCCACGGTGTCCATGACGGAGAAGTAGCCCGGGCGCAGCAGGGCGGTGGGATCGTCAAACCAGTTGACGGTGTTGTTGCCGTCCATGATGTAAGATGGATTGGGCTTGTCCACCTTGCGGATGCGGATGCTTTCCGCGAAGTCGCCGCCTTTGGCCTCGATCACATGCTCGCCGCTGATGGGCACGGCAAAGCGGAAAATGCGGTTTCCGGTTTTGGTTTCAAAGAGCTTTCCGTCCACGTAGAGGGATACTTCCGGAACCGTGGCGTAGACGGTGACATCCGTTTCCTCTTCGGTGCGGTCCACGTAGCGGCTGCCGCACAGATGCAGGAACTTCTCCTGGGACAGGTAGGCCTTGTACAGATAGAAGGCATCTTTTTTCAGCTTGCGGTCGAAGGTGACAAGGCCCTTCTGGTTCTGACCGGGTTTGCCGATTTCGTTGCGGCCGTCGGCACCGAAATCGAAGGTGTTCCACATGGAGAAGATCCACAGATAGGGATGCTTCTCCCAGAAATCCAGCATGTACTCGTGGTACAGGCACTGGTAGCTTTCGGTGTAGTCACCCCGCTCCGGGCTGCCGCTCTGGTAGGCCGGGTTGGCATCCGCGCCGAACTCCGTCAGACCCACGGGCATGTCAGGATGCAGGCTGCGCCACTCGTCCATGAAGGATTCCGTGCCTTCCATGTTGCCGATGTACCAGCCGTAGTACAGGTTCCAGCCCACCGCGTCGGGCAGGCAGGAGAAATCCTCCTTGGGATCTAACATGAAGGCGTGGGCCATCACCGTGGGACGGGAGGGATCCATCTTGTGGCACAGGTCGTTTAAGATCCGGTGGTTTTCGATGATGCCTTCCGTGACGCCGGTGGAGACGGTGATCTCGTTGGACAGGCCCCAGCAGACGATGGCGGGATGATGATAGTTCTGGATGATGAGTTCCTTCATCTGGGAGACGGTGTTGTCCCGGCCTTCCTCCATGTGCTCGGAGATGTAGGGGATTTCCGCCCAGGCCATAAGACCGCTTTTGTCACAGAGGGAGTAGAAGTAGGCGTCCTGCTGATAGTGGGCCAAGCGCACCCCGGTGAATCCGGCTTCCAGCATCAGGGCCAGATCCTCTTCGTGATCTGCCTTGGAGAGGGCGTTACCCTTGCCTTCCCGGTCCTGATGACGGGCGCCGCCGGCTAAGCGGACGTTCTTTCCGTTTAAGTAAAAGCCCTTTTCGGCGTCGATGGAGACGGTGCGGCAGCCGAATTCCACGGTGACCGCATCCCCGCCGGAAAGGCTGGCCGTGCAGGTGTACAGGAAGGGATCTTCCTGGCCGTTCCACAGGTGCACCGGATCGATGGTAAAGACGGCGCAGGCCCGGCCATCGGCAGCGGATACGGTTTTCGTCTGGCCGTCGATTTCGATGGTTACGGAAGAGACGGAAGCCGTCTGCCAGGTTTCCACCGTGATTTCGGCGGATTTCAGATCCGGGGACAGCTTCGGCGTGACGCTGATGCCCGGGCCGCCGTAGTAATCCAGGACGAAATGTTCCTTCGGGACGCAGATCAGGTTCACATCCCGGTAGATGCCGCCGTAGAAGGTGAAGTCGGC